>NZ_JAOCNC010000001.1:5110685-5421371 GCF_032860985.1 Chroococcidiopsis sp. SAG 2025 | reverse complement strand
GTTACGTCCGATCCGCCCAAAACCATTGATTGCAACTCTAATCACAGCGTCTTGCCCTCTGGTGTAGTGAATAAAATACCTATTATTGACAATCGATCATATCGCAAAGGGCGCTCTATTCTAAACTAGCTTCAGCGACATTGACAGAAAAAGCACACAAATCATTGGGATCGTTATGTATATAACTGCCGATCGCCAATATAGATCCTCACCGCTTCAGGAACGAAGTAGCGGATCGAACGGCGATCGCGGTAGTATTGCCTGACTAAGCTTGCCGAAATTCCTACTAAAGGTAGATCGATAATTTGCCAGCGAATGTATATTGATTCAGTGGCTAACTGTTGTGCTACCCGATCGCATAATACCTGAATTGGGGGACTTTGTGATTCAACGAGCGGACGCGGAGCGACTAACCACTCACAAACAGGGGCGATTTCCTGGCGATGATACCAACGGGGTAAGGTGAGAAACGTGTCTAACCCTAAAATCCAGTGCCAACGACCATCAGGGTAATTTGCTTGCAGTGCCTGCAAAGTTTGGCTGGCATAGGTAGCTTTCATCAAAGTATCCGCTTGGGGTGCGATTTCCCAATCACGACGATCTGCGATCGCCTGTCGTACCATTTCCCACCGATGCTGAAATGGTGTCGATTGCTTGTAGTGTGGGCGAGAATTGACTACCCAAATCACTCGTTCCAAACCAACTTGACTGCAAGCACTCTCAGCAACCAACAAGTGTCCCCAATGTACCGGATCGAAAGTACCGCCGAAAATGCCTAATTTTTTCATTGGTAATGGGTAATGGGTAGTTAGTAAGAGGTATTTTCACGCACCACAAACCACACACCACTTCTCACGAATAACTGTTAATGCCTCTATTTTTGCTCTTTCAAAAATAAAGACGCGATCTATCGCGCCTTCACCGATCGTTTACAACTGATAACTGTCAACTGTACTGCGAATACTGGTCTTGAGGATCTGATTTGAGCATTCCAAACAAGAAACCGAGAACAGCACCAAACAGAAAACCGCCTGCGTGCGCCCAATAAGCAATACCGCCGCTTTCCATGCCAATATTAGTTCGAGCTTCTAAACTCGCAACACCGTAGACGGCTTGTTGTAAAAACCAAAATCCCAGAAAATAAAAAGCAGGGATGCGGACGGCGGGAAAGAAAAATCCTAGTGGAATCAGAGTCAAGACTTCAGCCGTGGGGTAGCGGAGGATATACGCACCCATCACTCCGGCGATCGCCCCACTTGCACCCAAGGAGGGAATACCGGAAGATTGAGAAAAGAACCATTGTGCCAGCGCTGCCAATACGCCGCAGGCAAGATAAAAAATTAGATATTTGACATGTCCCAAACGATCTTCAACGTTGTTGCCAAAAATCCAGAGAAACAACATATTGCCTCCCAAGTGTAGCAATCCGCCGTGGAGGAATTGGGAGGTGATGAGAGTAATCCACTCTGGTACGGGTTGATTAACCGTGATTCCTGCAAAACTAGCTGTTAACTCTCTAGGAACGACAGCAAACAGATGGAAAAAACCGTCTAATTGTTGCGGTGGCAAATCTGCCTCGTAAATAAAGGCGAGAATATTAGCTGCAACCAGTCCATAAGTGACGTAGGGAACGATCTTCGTCGGGACGTTATCGCGAATGGGAACCATGACGCTTTTTAGCCAAAATTGATGAAACTAGCCACACAGTAGCGGATTTCACCAAAAATTGCTTCTAGCCTACAGGTAGATTGTCAGTTATTAGGGAGCAGGGAGCAGGGAGCAGGGAGCAGGGGTAGAAAAATTACTTTTAACTTTTGACTTTTCTATGCTGCTTTTTGGGGTTGCATGGTAGCTTCTAAGGCTGCGAGTTCTGCTAGTTGTGACTCAATTTGATCGCGGACGATTTGGCGATAATCAACGAAGTGTTCTAGGTGGGCGCAGTTGATGATATATGATTCAAACACGCTAGGATTATGCCGCAACATCGAAAATAATTGCCGCCAAAATTGCCAGCGCGTATTTCGCTTAATTCCCTGTCGCCAGCAGATAGTTAATATGGCGCGTATTTCAATCAAACCTGGCATCCGAAGCTTTTTCTTCAGAGTTTTCGGTTTCATGAGCCGGAAGTGGCGGTAAACTCTAGCTAAGTAGCGACTGGGTTCGTACAGTTCCCAGAAACATCTAACATACTCGTGGGCAATGTCTTCTACAGGACGGGTAGGAATGAAGTTGATCAAGGTTGTTTGGTGAATATTGGCTACTCCCCTACCTTCAAGCAAACGCCCTTCTTTTTGGAGACGATGCCATAAAGCTGTATTTGGCAAAGCTTGCAGCATACTGAATAAAGCTTGAGGAATTGCAGTTGCTTCCACAAAATCGATAATGCGATCGCCTGCTCCAGGTTTTTCGCCATCAAAGCCCATAATAAAACCAGCCATGACTCTCAATCCTACCTGATTGATTTTTTGTACTGATTCAATCAGGGAATTACGAGTATTTTGGAATTTTTGTGTCAGTGCTAAGCTATCGGTGTCTGGTGTTTCAATTCCCAAAAACACTGCATTAAAGTTAGCCGCAATCATCAAATCTAAAAGTTCTTCATCTTGGGCTAAATCTACCGATGCTTCAGTAGAAAAGCTAAAAGGATATCCTTTTTCTGCCATCCAAGGACCGAGTTCTTTTAGCAACAGCTTGACGTTGCGTTTGTTACCGATGAAGTTGTCATCCACCATAAAAATCGATCGCCGCCAGCCTAAATCGTACAGAGTTTGCAATTCTGCCAATAATTGTTGCGGAGATTTAGTACGTGGTTTACGTCCGTACAACACGATAATGTCGCAGAATTCGCACTGGAAGGGACAGCCTCGCGAAAATTGCACTGACATATCAGCGTAGGCACTTAAATCTAGCAGATCGTACCTGGGAATCGGTGTTGTCGTGACATCGGGCTTTTCACCGTTAGAGCGAATAGTCCCAGAAGTCTCCCCTCTTGCCAATGCTTCTACTAGCATCGGTAAGGTAATTTCACCCTCATCCAATACTAAAAAGTCTGCCCCAGCTGCCTTGGCTGCTTCCGGTACGGAGGTGACGTAGGGACCACCAACGGCGACTAATTTTCCATGTCGCTTTGCTTCTCTAATTAGATGCAGCATATCTGGTTTCTGGACGATCATCCCTGAGATGATGACCAAATCTGCCCATTCCCAGTCTGCTTTTGTTTCAGACCTTACGCTGCGATCTACTAGACGAAATTCCCACTCTTGGGGCAGAATTGCAGCAACTGTAATTAGCCCCAGTGGGGGCATTGCTACTTTACGACCAATTAGTTCGATCGCTTTGTCAAAAGACCAAAATGATTTGGGAAAAAGAGGATATAGGAGTAAAACTCGCATTTAACACCACCCCTTGCAACATCAAATGGTTGCATTATTGTTCCGATTGCCTTTAAGTTGTTCTGTTGTAAAACTGCAAATAATTAGTTTTATTTTATTTACAGGCAGGTTCTAGTTGAGATCACTTTAGCAGCCTGTGTTACTTTGTTGAACCCAGTGATACTAAAAATTACGTAAGTGTCCGGTTAATTGCCAATAGATCCCGTAAGGGCGGGTTTATTGAGTTCTTCATATGTGTATTGAGATCTCTGGTAAAACCCGCCCCTACAATAATCTGGCTATTCTAACGGACATGATATGAGATCGGACACCCCTAAATTCTCCCTTTCTAAGGGGGTAGGGGAGATCGGTTAGGTGACGCTGGCGGCTGTCTGTTCTGTCAAGTAGCTGGGGAGAGAACGACGCAGGCGATCGCCATATAAGTCTAAGGCATTACCTCCTAGCAATAACCCTAAATGTTCGCGATCGTAGTCAGTGACTCCCGCGGCATCTTTGACGCAGTTTTCCAATACACCATCCCAGTGTCCGTAGTCTCCAGAGAAGCAAGCCAGGTGCTTGCCAATCTCACCCATTGCTACGGGTAAGTAGGCGGGTGCGGGGTCGTCGGATTCAAA
This sequence comes from Chroococcidiopsis sp. SAG 2025, assembly GCF_032860985.1. Lineage (GTDB taxonomy): Bacteria > Cyanobacteriota > Cyanobacteriia > Cyanobacteriales > Chroococcidiopsidaceae > Chroococcidiopsis. Next base: position 5,417,365 of record NZ_JAOCNC010000001.1, on the reverse strand, counting down.
GGAAGTAAAGATTTGTCCCCGTTCAAAATATTCCATCGGGTCGCGATGGCGCAGGTCATAATGCTCGTAAAGACTCACATCATCGATTTTGGTAGGATCGTGTTCGGCATTCCACAACAGATCGAAGAGATTCTTGGTCATGTTGATGATGTTAGCGCGATCGCGTCCTTTGCGTTCTTGCAGCATCAATTTCGTGACATCCATCATCGAAGGACGATAAGGATTTTTGGGATCGAAATCGCGGATGCGTTTTTCCCAATGTTCGTGGAAAGAATGGGCGAGATCCGGTAGCCAGCCACAACCGCCTTCTAAAAAGCCAACCCGCAAGGTGGGAAACTGTTCAAATGCCCCGTCAAATACCATCCGCGCCAAAGCGTGCTGCTGTTGGTTGCGTTGGACGAAGATGTGAGTCAGGACAAAAGTTTCCATGTAGTCAGAAATTCCGCCCATCATGTAAGAACCTGGACCACCGTGAATTCCCAGTGCAATATCTAAATCTACTGCTGCTTGTAGAATTGGTCTGAAATCGGGGTGGCTGATTGGCTTACAACTGCGGATATCGGGGAAAGCTTGGGGCGCTTTCGGATGAGGAATGGGCATATTTGGGGCGACAGCAACGCCAATCATTCCCAGTTCGTTGACGCAGCGACGCATTTCGGCGACAGCCGCATCGACATCTTGTAGAGGTATGACACCAATTGGTTTGAGACGATCGCTATAAGGACGACAATCTTCGGCAATATAGTCGTTATAAGCCCGACACAGGGCGATCGCTAAGTCTTTATCTAAAATGCTAGAAAATGTCAGGTTGAACGTACCGAAAATTACGTGTACGTCTACCCCTTCCCGATCCATATCTTCGATCCGCAGGCGGTTGAATGTTGCGCCCAAAGTTGTTGTCGGGTGTAAGTTACGAAATCCACCTTTTCCCATGCCTTGAGGCTGGGGAAACATCCGTGTCAGATCGTTTTTACCTGTAGCGGGGTTAAAATCTACTACCCGCGCCCGCTGATCGCCCAGACTATCGATTACCATCCCCACGCGATCGCGATACTTTGGCTCTAGATAATCCCGCATAACTAAGGGATTTTCAAGCTTGTGGGCATCTGCATCAATAACTGGTAAACCTTGATACATGTATTTTCCTCTAAATGGTTGTGAGTGAGTAGTGAAGAGGGTGTGGGGTGTGGGGTGTAGGGTGTAGTGATGGTTAGTCACAACTTCTGATTCCTGACCCCTCGGTTTTGACTTCTGACTTTTGACTTTTGACTTTTGAATTCTCAGCTTGGCGTTTTTTCGAGATTCTTGCGATTTCTGCTTTGAAAGTAGCTCCAAAGTTGACGCAAGCCAAATAAATTCTCGAACGACCAAGAAATTGAAACGGGAATCATAATTCCACTGCGGTACTTGACAAAAGCCGGTTTGTTCTTCTCGAATAATGCGTGTCCGCCGATCGCGAATACTTGTGTCAGTACCAGACAAACTAATGTCCATCGCCAATCGTAGAACAGCAATACAACCGCCGATATCGCCAGCAAGACTGTTAAATGATGTAAAAATATGTTGATCGGGTTCTGATGACTTGCTATGAAATATGCTTTAGCTTCTTGGAAGTAACTCAACTTAACATTCCTCCAGGTACGCCGCACGCCAGGTTTAAAGCTGTATTGTAAAGATATTAACTATTCCTGTGCCGAGAATTTCTACTACTGTAATATTCTTCTAAGATTTCGTGGCTGGTTTAGCCAATTGCGTAGGTTTTTATACTCCTACACGTCTCGTCCTTCAATGCGTTCGGGTTCTTATTTCATAATTTTTGCAACTTAAAATTATGATGCATATAAGAGTTTTGCATCGCGCTTGTTTTGCCCCGTTAAGTATGACACAGAAGCGATAATTTGGCAGCGGCTACTAAAGACTAGCAGGCGCAAACTAATCCCTTGTATTAAACCTAATTTACCTACCTTTACCAAAGCGGTATTATGACACTTCAAGGATTGTCATTGGTCATTGGTCATTGGTCATTGGTCATTGGTTATTGGTCATTAGTCGTCGATCGAGAGTCATTTGTGAGTAGTGAGTCACTTTTGACTTACAACTTACTAAGGTCATTGGTAGTTGGTGAGTTAGGCAAGAGTGAGAGATAAATTTTGACTTCTAACTTTTGACTTTTGACTTTTTCAAAGCTTATATCCAATTTGGCGTAAAAACTTTTGTCGTGCTTGTACGTCCTCAGCATTTTCTACACCTTTGGGGGAAAATCCGTCTACAACACCCAAGAATCCTCGTCCTTGTTGAGTTTCTGCTAGGATGACTTCTACTGGATTTGCTGTCGCGCAATGGATATTGCAGACTTCCTGGCATTGTTTGATTGCATTGAGAAAGTTAATCGGGTAGGCTTGTTTCATCAGAATCACGAAACTGTGTCCTGCCGCGATCGCCTGAGCGTTCTTAGTAGCTATATCTTGTAGTTCTTTGTCATTTCCGGCAGTGCGGATCAAACAGGGACCAGAAGCCTCAGAGAAAGCGATACCAAATTTTGCTTGGGCAGAGATCCCGACGATAATCTCGTATAAGTCTTCTACAGTTTTAATAAAGTGACTGTGACCGATGATAATATTACTACCTTCAGGAATTTCCATTGATACAGATTTGAGTTCCATTTTTTCCTCCTCAATGTTGCCCGATTGCAATCAATTCCAAATACTTTATGATGATAAATAAAGCGATGAATCAGGTTGTTAGTTTGTAGAAATTTCATCCTGGTGCATGGTTTGAGTTTTTTCCCGTGCCTCCCAAACTACTTCGCTTTTTGATGGTAATTTTGGTATATTTTGCTGGCAATCTATTCTATATGTTCGAGAAATCTTACATATCCTGTTAGCTCCAAATACATTAGATGTATATGCTACCTTGAGGCGAATATAATAGAAATCTAAATCAGAAATTTGTCGAACGATTCCTTGCAATTGTGTAGATTCGGAACTTGATGGCAATCTCAATCATAGCTATTGCTTCTACTTCGCTTGGCAATAATTTACTACATACTTAGCTAAAAATTGCGATCGCATCTAGGACAAAACCTGGTAGTACATCTTCTCCTGATATAGTATTTGGAGAATTTAGTATTTCTACAGCTTGTTCGGAACGATATATTTCTACTTGTCGAGTTTGGGGATCGATTAACCAACCTAAACGAGCGCCATTATGCATATATTCTTGCATCTTGGCTCGTAGCTCGTTGAGATTATCTGTAGGAGAACGCAATTCAACCACAAAATCAGGACACAGAGGAGGGTAGCCATCTTGCTGTTCGGGAGTCAGATTTTCCCACCTTTCGCGTCTTACCCAACTAGCATCGGGAGAACGTTTTGCCCCGTTAGGGAGAATAAATAATGTAGAGGAGTCAAATGCTACTCCTAAGTTATTGGAGCTACTCCAAGTATCCAATTGTCTTGTTAAATTACTATTACGCCGTCCCGAACTTCCACCCGTAGGCGACACTATGACCAATTCTCCTGCTGCTGTTTGTTCGAATTGCCAATCTGGGTTGGCTTTAACAATGCGATCGAATTCTGAATTTGAAATTTTTAAAGCATGGATTGTGAGGGTATTCACCATAAATCTTTAGTGGATTTTATAGCTCGATCTTATCTTAATGAGATCAGTCGATCGCCTCTACTAATATCTTCGCTGGCTGTCAATACTTCTTGTCTCGCCCAGCGATCTGCTGCTACGATGTTAGCTAAGGATGGAGTCGAACAATTATCAGATGCATGGCGATCGCAAACCAATTCGATACAACGAGGAATATCTAAAAAGCGAATTTTTTCTTCTAAAAATAAGGCTACAGCTTGTTCGTTAGCGGCATTTAAAACTGCTGGCATCGAGCCACCCGCACGACCCGCGCTATATGCTAATTGCATACAAGGATATTTATCATGGTCTGGGGCTTTAAAAGTTAAACTGCCAATTTCTACGAGATCTAATTGCTTCCAATCAGTATAAATTCTTTCTGGATATGACATGGCATATAGCAATGGTAAACGCATATCTGCCCAACCTAACTGTGCCAATACAGAAGTATCTTGTAGTTCGATCAGAGAATGGATAATACTTTGGGGATGAATGACAATATCGATGCGATCGTAATCTAATCCAAATAAGTAATGAGCTTCAATAACTTCCAATCCCTTATTCATCAACGTCGCTGAATCGATTGTAATTTTCCGTCCCATCGTCCAGTTAGGATGTTTTAAAGCATCGGCAACGGTGACATTTGCTAACTTTTCTACAGGTAAATCGCGGAAAGAACCCCCAGAAGCCGTGAGTAAAATTCGCCGCAAGCCACGTCCCGGTACGCCTTGAAGACACTGAAAAATCGCCGAGTGTTCCGAATCTGCGGGTAAAAGTTTAATTCCGTGTTTTTCTACTAATGGTAAGACAACGGGACCACCTGCAATCAAAGTTTCTTTATTTGCCAGCGCAATATCTTTACCCGCCTCAATCGCCGCAATTGTGGGTAGCAACCCCGCACAACCGACAATTCCCGTTACTACGCTTTCGGCATCGCCATAACGGGCAACTTCTACAATACCCTCTTCCCCTGCCAATAGAATCGGTTGTGGGTCGAGATCTGCGATCGCCTCCTTCAACTCTGATAACTTATCTATATCGCAGATAGCGGCAATACTCGGTTTAAACTGCCGAATTTGCGCCGCCAGCATTGCCACGTTGCGTCCAGCCGCCAACCCGACAATCCGAAATTGGTCGGGGTGCTGTGCCACAATATCCAGAGTTTGAGTACCAATAGAGCCAGTCGATCCCAGGAGAGTAATTGCTTTCACGATTGTTTCAGAATTAGCAGCAATACCACTTTATCAGGGAGCAGGGAGAGATCGAGCAGTGACTAGTGGCTAGTGACTAGCCACTAGTCACACCCATCACCAATTTTTGTTTACATTGTTACCAACAACTTTAATTTATATCAAGATTTGATGAATTTTTTTCAGAAAAGGGTCTATGCTCACAGATACAGGAGCAGCTAGACAAAATCTTTGCGAAATATTAGGTGCGATCGCAGTTTGGGTGGGGAGTGGAGTTAACTTTGTCAAACTTCGCTAATGAGTCACTAGATTTAATTGTCTTTAACAGCAGGAGATTTATATGACCCAAGAACATGCTGCCCGCTTTTTTAAAGCCATACATCAAGATGAAGCATTAAAGGCTAAACTCAAAGCTACAACTGAACCAGAAACTTTCATTCAGATTGCATCTGAGCGAGGATACAAATTCACAGTTGCCGAATTGGATGCTCAAATTAGCAAGTTAACTCCTGAAGAGATGGCTGCGGTAATCAACCCAGGAATTTCTCCAAGACGGCGTTTAATGCCTAGATAATGTCCACTTTTAGAGACGTTACATATAACGTCTCTACGTGTAACGCCTCTACCAACCGCTCTATGATACTTCTACTGGAGTTGGCGCGATCTCCTCTGGTTGCGATCGTCGAGCGATCGCCTCAATAAACCCTTTAAATAAAGGATGAGGCGTGCTAGGGCGAGATTGAAACTCTGGATGAAATTGGCAGGCAATGAAAAATGGATGGCTGGGTAGTTCGATAATTTCTACCAAGCGTCCATCGGGGGAAGTGCCACTAATGACGTATCCCGACTCCAAAAATAGGTTGCGGTAAGCGTTGTTAAATTCGTAGCGATGGCGATGGCGTTCGTAAATTAGGGGTTTTTGATACAGTGCGTGCGCTAGGGTATTGGGTGTGAGACTGCAAGGATATAACCCTAGCCGCATGGTTCCACCTAAATCGACGACATCTTGCTGTTCTGGCAAAAGATTTATTACGGGATATTGACAATTAGGGGCAAACTCTGCACTGTGGGCATCTTCCAAACGTGCAACATGACGCGCCCATTCAATTACAGAACATTGCATTCCCAAACACAAACCGAGGAACGGAATTTGATGTTCGCGGGCGTATTCTACAGCGGCAATTTTGCCATCTACACCGCGCACGCCGAAGCCTCCAGGGACGACGATACCATGAACGCCCTGTAGTAAAGCGTCTGCCCCTTCTATTTCTAAATCTTCCGAGTTGATCCAACGCAGGTGTAATTCGCCATTTGTCGCGATCGCTGCATGGCGCAAAGCTTCTACTACCGATAGATAAGCATCGTTTAAACGCACGTACTTACCAACAATTGCAACTTCAACTTGGTGAGTGGGGTTGGCTTGTCGTTGTACTATAGTTTGCCATTGCGAGAGATCGGGCTGGCGTTGTCCGAGTTGCAGCAATTCTATGGTTTGCTGTGCCAGCCCTTCTGTTTCTAAAGTTAAAGGGACTTCATAGATACTGCTGGCATCTTGACAGCTGATGACGCATTCAACAGATACGTCACAAAATTCAGCCATTTTTGCTTTTAGACCGTCGGGTAGGGGGCGATCGCTCCGACAGACTAAAATATCTGGTTGAATCCCGATCGATCGCAACTCCTTAACAGAATGTTGTGTCGGTTTGGTTTTCATTTCTCCCGCCGAAGGAATCCAGGGAACGAGGGTAACGTGCATATACAACACGTTTTGTCGCCCTACATCCTTACGAAACTGCCGAATTGCTTCGAGAAATGGTAGCGATTCGATATCTCCCACCGTACCGCCAATTTCGGTAATCACGACATCGGGATTCGTATTTTTGGCAACGCGCTGAATCCTTTCTTTAATTTCATTCGTAATGTGGGGAATGACTTGTACCGTTCCCCCCATGTAATCGCCACGCCGTTCTTTATTAATGACTGCCTGATAAATTGAACCAGTCGTGACGCTATTGAGGCGCGACATAGAAGTATCAGTAAAGCGTTCGTAGTGTCCTAAGTCTAAATCTGTTTCCGCGCCATCTTCGGTAACAAAAACTTCCCCGTGTTGAAAGGGACTCATCGTACCTGGATCGACATTAATATAGGGGTCGAGTTTGAGAATGGAAACTGAATAATCTCGCGATTTGAGCAGCCGTCCCAAGCTTGCCGCTACAATACCCTTACCAATGCTGGAGACTACGCCACCAGTCACAAACACAAATTTAGTCATAGTAGTTTTTCTTAATCTTGGGCAACTTCCAGCCATTCACCCCGATAATTGTGACATATTCTTGAGGGGGAAGGGAGAAGTTAAAAGTCAAAAGTTAAAAGTCAAAATCTCCGACTCCCGACTCCTGTACGGGCGGGTTTATTAAGCATACTTATTAGATAACAAGTATTCTAGGTAAACTCGCCCCTACGATACCCTATTCTCCTATCTTGGCGTGAAAAAACTTTTCGGATTATTCTTTCTCGGAACTATCTTTGTCCTGCTTATGGTGCGTCCAGTTGGAGCAGAACAGCAACTATCAGTAGTGTATCCCCCTGCTAATCATCAAACAGTAGCCGATCGCATCTTCTTGGTAGGAACAGCGCCGCCAACGGGTAAAGTTGTAGTTAACGGTAAACCGATAGAACGCAGCCGCGCCGGACATTTCGCCCCTAGTTTTCCCTTGCGAGTCGGGGATAATACTTTTACACTGCAATATCAAAACCAACAGGTGCAACTAAAGGTACAGCGACAAGATACAACTGCCGCGCCACCTGTAGGATTGGCTTTTGGTAAAGATTCCTTGACTCCTAATGTCGATATTGCCAGAATGCCAGGCGAACTTGTTTGTTTTAGCGCGATCGCTCCTCCTCAATCTGTAGTTTCCGTGCAATTAGGCAAAGATAACATTCGCCTTTTCCCCCAACTACAGCAAGCACAACTCCCAGCTAACTCCGCACTTTTAACCGGACGAAATCAGCCGACTCGCCAATTAACATCTGGGCAATACCAAGGTTGTACAACTCTACCAAAACTAGGAAATCTGCTAGATCGCAATAATACTATTACTAGCGGTTTCACTCCTAGTTCTGGAATTCAACCACAGTTTCAACTAACATTAAACGGTCAAACCGTGACTCAACCAAGTCCAGGTAAAGTTACAATTCTCTCACCTGCAAATTTAGAAGTCGTCGAAGTCGCAGCAAATGAAGGGGTAGCGCGAACTGGTGCGAGTACCGATTACTCTCGCCTCACACCTTTACCCAAGGGTACGCGGGCAGCAGTTACAGGAAAAGAAGGTGAATGGTTGCGCTTAGATTATGGCGGTTGGATTAACAGTAAGGAGACTAGAATCATACCAGGATCGATCCCACCGCGATCGCTCATTCGGAGCGTCAGCGCCCGTCGCGTACCTGGAGCAACAGAAATCGTATTTCCGCTACAAGTCCCCGTACCCGTAAGCATACAGCAGGGCGATCGCACCTTAACATTAACTCTATATAATACCACTGCTCAAACCGATACAATCCGCTTCGACGACGACCCAACGATCTCTCGCCTCGATTGGCAGCAAGTTACACCCGATCGCCTGGAATACATTTTTAACCTCAAATCCCAACAGCAATGGGGTTATAAATTGCGCTACGAGGGAACGAGTTTGGTATTAACGCTGCGCCATCAGCCAAGGAGTAGGGAACAAGTTAAAAGTCAAAATTCAAAAGTCAAAATTCAAAACGTTTCTACTCCCGACTCCCGACTCCCGACTCCCGACTCCTCTCTTTCTGGAATCAAAATTCTTCTCGATCCCGGGCATGGAGGGAAGGAAACTGGCGCATTAGGACCAACGGGTTATCCTGAAAAAGATATCAATTTATTAATGTCTAAATTAGTTCGAGAACAATTAGCACGGCGAGGTGCTGAAGTTTACCTGACGCGGGAGGACGATCGCGATTTATCGTTACCAGATCGAGTAGACATAATCGATAAAACTGAACCCGCGATCGCAATTTCTCTGCATTACAATGCTCTACCAGATGCAGGCGATGCCATGAAAACTCAAGGATTAGCTGCCTTTTGGTATCATCCCCAAGCACACGATCTCGCCAGCTTTTTACATAGTTATTTAGTCCAAAAACTGAACCGCCCTGACTACGGACTGTACTGGAACAACCTCGCTTTAACTCGTCCCACATCAGCCCCAACAATATTATTAGAACTAGGATTTATGATTAACCCCTACGAATTTGAATGGATCGTCAACCCGCAAGCACAACAACAACTAGCCAGCGCGATCGCCCAAGGAATCACTCAATGGTTTAGTACTATCAGATAAACCTTTAGCGTCCTTCTTTGCGCCTCTGCGCCTTTGCGTGACAATATCTTAAAAGGCTTGCTGAATCTGCATCTAAAAACAATGTTGCCTGAGCTTGACTTCTAAGTATAGTAGCAGGACAACTCGTAGCGATCGCGCCTTCTAAAGTCTGCTGTATTGCTGTAGCTTTATGTTTTCCAGGAGCAAAACAAAATATTTTGTGTGCTAAACAAATTGCTGGAATTGTTAGCGTAAAAGCGTATTGTGGTACGACTTCAATATTAGTAAAATAACCCTGAGCGACTTGTTGCTGACGAGTAGATAATTCTAATTTTACAAGTTTTACATAGTAAGGATCTTGGAAATCTGCTAGTAACGGTTCGTTAAAAGCTAAGTGTCCGTTGCCTCCTAATCCCAAACAACATAGGTCGATAGGCTGGGATAATAATAACTTAGTATAGCGATCGCATTCTGCTAGCGGTTGTACGGTATCGCCTTCAATATAGTGAAATGCGGCTGGATTGACTTTCTGTTCGACTCTTTCGCACAAATAACGCCGAAAACTTGCCGGATGGTTAGCATCAATTCCTAAGTATTCATCAAGATGGAAAAAGACAATTCGCGACCAGTCTATCTCACCTAAATTTACCAATTTTGAGAGAAATTCAATTTGAGAATTGCCAGTTGCTAATATTACCGTAGCAGTAGCTTGCTGCGTCAGTAAGTTTTGTAAATAGCGTTGCGCGATCTTAGCTGCGTCTGTGGTAAGTTCATCAGCGCGATCGTACAAACGTACTGTCAGCGCATCTACTGGAAAAATTTTAGCGAGTGTGTCGGTTTGGAAGTTGTGAGGAAGATCGGTCATTTAAACAGCCTTACAAGCGTACCGCCACTCTATATATAGCAGGGAGCAAGGAGTAAGGAGCAGATGATTTTTCAAGGGTGTTCGCTACTATACGAATTTACTGATAGCTCGAACTTAATTTGTTTATGTCGAAATAGTGCTGCTTGACAAATTGCTAGAGGCGCAGTTTCACCATAACCCCAAACACCATTTGGGATAAAGCTAGCTACAAAAGGTAGTCCGGGTAAGGAATGTTCCTCAACTCGAAATAACTCAAAGTGAGGTGCATCTGAATTTTCTAAATCCCAAGCAACCAATTCTAATGCAGCTCTGATATCTGTAGAATAGGGACGCACGAACAAATTGAATTTTTCTGCTATTAAACTATCCAAATCCGCTAAGGAGTCAATTTTAACCGTTTCTAAATCTTCAGGTTGTAATTCCGTTAGTTCAAAAGTTTCTTCCATATTATTTACTACTAACTTTAGTTTGGTATAATTTGATATAGCGAATACGAGCAAGACTTATTGATAGGAGAATGTAGAGGATCGATTGCTAAAAAACAATCCCCCTACAGAGAGATTTTGCTGTAGATATTTTGCGAAAAAAGCTTGGAATGTAGAGACGCTATGTCTACGCCTCTACGAATGTCTACGTCAGACTTATATTTCTGCTACTGCTCTTTCAATTAAGCGTCGTGCTAAAGTTTGAGTTCCTGTATGTTCGTAATAATTAGTCGAAACATCCAGAAAAGCAGCAAGATAATCTAACTTATCGTCAGTAACTTCGATAAAACCTTGTAGGTTGCTCACAACTTTCTGCGGCGTTAATCCGCGAGAAACGACCAAATCGTTCATCCAGCCCGTGACAGAGTTAAAACTTTCACCGATAAAGTTCAACTTGCTGGCGGAATTATTCCCTGGAATATCACTATTGATATTTTGGAAGGTAGAGTTTTGCTCTAATTCCTGGGGACTCGTTTTATCTAAAGTTGCTAAAGCCTTTTGAATAAAATCAGGACCAAAAGGAATCAAACCATCGACGCAAACTAAGGCTACCATGCGCATCAAGGATTCGCCACTGTAATCCGCCAGGGAAGTGACGAAATCACCAATACTATCGCCAGGGATACCGTTAATTTGACAAAAAGCTAGTAACTCGACGACTAATTTCAAAGTTAAGTCGATAGTTTGGGCTTTATCAGCTTTAGGAGTGACTTTATTTAAGAAACCTAAAAGTGGAATTTTTTCCCCAACTTTATTCGCTAAAGCTGCTGCACCTAAGGCTTTATCAGTCCTATCTACAGTTTGATATAACCACATCGCTCTTTGATATCCTTGAGAGCGATCGTTGTAGAGATAGATTGCCCGTTCGCCAACTTGTTGAATAATACTTTCGTCAGTTTCGCCTGTAACGGTACGAATTGTATTTTCAAAGCCGACTAAATTATTCCACTGCCCGGGAATCACAAAATCCAGCGATCGCAGCATGGAAACAGTCATATTATTGGTAGATAATCCGTCCACTAACTCAATAATTGATTTGCTCATATCAAACTCCTTGATTAGTCATTTGTTATTTGTTATTTGTCATTTGCGATCGCTGAATGACTAATTTATTGCAATTTTGAGAGTCCATTGAGGTTGAATTTCTTTAACCACGCTTCGCGATCGCTAGCTGTAAAAAATGGATCGCGAGATAAAACTTTAACTTGATAGCGATCGCCCACTAATACTGCTGTTTGTGTCGTCCCAACTTCTACAGCGGGATAACCGTTAATCTGTTTCGTACTCGTCTTAAATTTTGCTGCGGCAGTCGGCAAGCTTTTAGTATCAGAAATAGATAGCATTGCCAGATCTTTACCACTTTTCTTCAATTTTGCCTCAGCAAAACCTTTTTTCTCTTGGGTATAAACTCGTTGAAAGTCCCCGCTAGCGGCTGGGAAAAATCGATTGAACTCGCTGCCTTGAGTTGCTTCTTTTGCTACTGCTTGACCGCTTTTTTGCTGATTGCTGACCTGTTGTGCTTGGTCAAACCGCCCTGGAGTTTCTGTAGCCGTACATGCTGTAGTAAATAGTAACAATGACAGCATTAACGCCACTAAAATTTTACGCCCTTGACGAAAAAACATAACGCCTCCTGCTCGATTCTTTACACTTATCATTGATTCTGGCGATCTCTTGGTTTAGTTTCGGAAGATTTTATCTGCGCTGAGCAATGACAGCATAAAACGGATCTTTCGCGCCGACACCCAACCACTGAATGAAATTATTGGTGCCGGACTGATGTGCAATAACTTCGGGTTCGGAGAATCCTGGCACAGCTCGAAAATACTGTTTGACTAATTCTACCCGACTCGATTCTGTCCCATCACGCCAAGCCTGAATTGCTTTTTGGTAAAACATGCGGTTGGAAAAGCTGATGATAACAATTCCGCCCGGTTTCAGAATCCGATGAATCTCGTTAAACACTGCTTCTGGATACTGCAAGTATTGTATCGAAACAGTATTCAAAACTGCGTCGAAATCTTGGTCTGGTAGCGGAAATTTAGGATTCTGATTCAGATTTTGCACGAAATAATGATGCAACTGAGGATTACGGGCTAGTTCCTCTTCATTCATCCCGTGTCCTTCGACATGAGCAAATTCCATTTCCTCTGGGAGGTGAGACACCCAGCTACTCATCATGTCAAAAATTCGAGTCTGGGGTTTGAGGCGTTCCCGATAAAGCTGAGTCAGCTGTTGAATGAAATTATCGTCTACATGGGTGACAAATCGCGGAAAGGAATAGAACTGCTGGTCGTTAGTATCGTCTAACTTGATCCGGTCGTGAGGGCGCAAAATCATAATTCGAGTGTTTCAATACCTCTACTCTTCTCAGTTTAGAAAAAATTACGAAGTGTAAAGCTATTTTTCCACTCGTTTCTACCTAACGAATCGGATTATGGACGGTAATTAGTTTTGTCCCATCAGGAAATGTTGCTTCTACCTGGACTTCATTTAACATTTCCGGTACTCCCTCCATGACTTCATCTCGCATCAGGAGAGTTGCGCCAAAACTCATCAAATCGGCGACGGTACGCCCTTCTCGCGCCCCTTCCAGAATGGCGGCAGAAATATACGCCACTGCCTCTGGATAGTTTAGCTTTAGTCCTCTAGTTTTACGGCGTTCTGCTACCAAAGCAGCGGTGAAGATGAGTAGTTTATCCTTTTCCTGCGGCGTAAGTTGCATTGAGTGTCCTTTTTATTGTTGCCAAACTCTAGGTAAACAGCTAGACCTGTCTAATAATGATAAGCGTAGTAACTGCCACACAGATGTAAACCAGTTTCGCACTTCGATCGAACTAGAGCCACGGTAGCGACACAATAATCCTTGTGGGAGGCGAGTGACTCCAGAATTGGTTGTTGGTAAGCTTGTACAGACGTTACATGTAACGTCTCTACACTTTTCTACTAATTCTGGTGAGACTTCGCATCCGATCCAGATAAGGCTGGCGACGATTGAATGTCCGGCTAAGCCATGAGGACTGTTGAGAATCGTTTCTTCTCCTGGCAACCATTGCCGATCGATCCACAAAGGCTGTCCTTGTTGCCAGACTTCGGTGTGCGATCGCCATTCTCCTTGGAAAAATTTTTCTCCTCTAGCACTGCGTCCAAATCTGGTAATTTCCCATCCCAACCAGCTAGCACCTGAAGCTAATTCTACGCGCAAGTCTTGGCGATAATTTGCCCCGTTAAAGACGATTGTTTCTTGAGGCAACCACTCCAAACATGCACCTGCATCGATCTGAATCTCGACTGTTTGTCTAGCTAGTAAACCGTTGCTGCGATAAATTTTACTCGCGGCTGTTGTCGTAACTAAAGCTTGCGATCGCGGTTGGAGTTGCAGGTTGATTGAAAGGCGATCGCCCCCCACAATTCCCCCAGCCGTATGCAAGATAGCAGTATGGCATATGTCTTTTTCTGGGTAAAACGGACGCTGCACTTTTAACGGTGCTTGAACGCGATCGGTTATTGGTTGTGTCTTACCGTTGCGCAGAGCATAAACAATATCTAAATTGCCATGCCAGCTAGAAGGAATAGTTTTTTCTTGATGCACGGAATTAAGGTTTTTCTAGGTTCTGGGTGAGTGATGGATTTTTAAGATTTTAAACACAGACGATCGCAGGCGATCGCAGATAAGAGGCGAAGATGTTTCAGCATTTTGACTTTTAGCTTTTAACTGATGTTCCAACATTTTGACTTTTAGCTTTTAACTTTTGACTTACTTAACCCCTTCAAATGGCTGATATTTTCCTCCCAGTGCTTCTACAATCGTTTGCGTATTTGCTACCATCATTTTGATATACGAATCTCCATTACTACCAGCAGCGCCGATCGAGTCAGAGTAGAGTTGGCGCGGCGCTAATTTGACTCCCGCCTCCTGAGCAACAGTAGTAATTAAAGCAGGGTTAATTGTGGTCTCGGCAAAAATGGCAGGAACTCCAGCTTTTTTCACAGCTTCGACTAATTTTTGGATAGTTTGGGCGCTGGGTTGTTCTTCCGTACTGATCCCAATTAGAGTCCCGGCGATCGCAATTCCATAGGCGCGACCGAAGTATTGAAATGCATCGTGCGTTGTAACTAATTTTCGTCGTTCTGCGGGAATGGTTTGAATTTGCTGAGTCATCCAAGTATCTAATTCCTGCAACTGGGCAATCAGTTGTGTGGCATTTTGAGTAAATGTCTCTTTATCTTCCGGTGACAATTCAATCAAAGCGTCGCGAATTCGGTTCACCATTTGAATCGAATTTTCTACATCGCCCCAAACATGAGGATCGGGGACGATTTCTCCTTTGCCTTTGTCTAGCTGTAAAGGTTTCACAACTTCCCCCACAGCTAATTTACGCCCTTTCAATCCTGCTGCATTCATCAGCTTAATTAGTCCTGGCTCCAAATTGTAGCCGTTATACAAAATCAAGTCCGCATCTTCCAATGCCTGACTATCGGCTGGGACTGGTTCGTAAACGTGGGGATCGTCCCCTGGCTTCAAAATTCCCCGCAGTTGAATTTCTTCTCCTGCTACCCGTTCTGTCAAGTCGTTAATGATGGTGCTAGTCGCCACCACTTGCGGCTTTTCTGTCCCCGGAGAGGTGCGGCTTGCATCTGGTTGAGTACAACTAGATAAAAGTGCAAGAGGCAACAAACAAAGGAGAAATCGTAAGTCATAAGTCGTAAGTCGTAAGTAGTTTTTCTCCCTTGTCTCCCTTCGCCCCCTAGTCCTCACTCCCTTCGGTCGTGGGGTCCCCGAGTTCCCCCTTGTCTCCCTTGTTCCTCTCAGACCTCTTCTCTCCCTACTCCCTGCTCCCTGCTCCCTGCTCCCTTTAACATCATTCCCGCTTATCATCAACATTATTTCCTTTTATAGATATTTTCATATTCTTTTCATTTTTACAGTATGCTCAAAGTAGACAAAAAAAGTTAGTGTTATGAAAACTTTTAATTTGAAACTCCAGCCCAGAATAAATACTCATGGGTTTGTACCAACTGCTGCGAACGTACAGAAAATGGATATAAATATCGCCAGCGCCGCAAATATTAATATCAGCCATTTAGGGGTGCAGTACCGCACGCAGGAAGCACTACGCGATGTTAACTGTACGGTGCGACCTGGAAGGCTGACCGGAGTTTTTGGTCCCAATGGTGCGGGTAAAAGTACTTTAATCAAAGCAATGTTGGGACTGGTTCCTCTGTCTAGCGGTAACGTACTTTACCAGGGCAAGCCTTTGGTGCAGCAGTTGGAAAAAGTTGCATACGTTCCCCAGCGATCGCAGATTGACTGGACTTATCCTGCTACGGTGTGGGATGTCGTGATGATGGGCAGAGTCAAGAAAACGGGTTTATTTCAGCGTTTCTCTACTGTCAGTCGCAAAGTCGCCCAGTCTGCATTAGAACGGGTGGGAATGGACGCATATAAAAATCGCCCCATCGGACAGCTATCGGGAGGACAGCAGCAACGGGTATTTTTAGCACGGGCTTTGACTCAAGAAGCAGAAATTTTTTGCTTTGACGAACCATTGGTAGGAATCGACCAAAAAACCCAAACTGTTATTTTTGATGTTTTCCACGAACTAGCCCAAGCTGGAAAAATCGTATTAGTTGTGAATCACGACTTGGGAGAATCGATTCAGCACTTTGACGATTTGATTCTGCTCAATCGCGAGATAATTGCTACAGGCGATCGCGTTTCAGTGTTAACTGAAGATAATCTTTATCGTGCCTACAGTGGTAAGGTAATGTATTTTAGTGGAGCTGCTGCTTAATGCTTGAGGCACTGATTGAGTCGTTGCAGTATGGGTTCATGCAGCGATCGCTTGTCGTCGCGATTCTTGTCGGTTTGTTATGCGCTGTCGTCGGCAGTTACTTGATGGTACAACGGCTAGCATTGCTAGGAGATGCGATTAGTCACTCTGTACTACCAGGACTCGCGATCGCCTTTTTAGTTGGGGCAAATATTTTTGTTGGTGCATTTATTGCTGGGGTAATTAGTACGCTGCTAATCGCTTGGATACGCACGCGATCGCCGATCAAAGAAGATGCAGCGATGGGTATCGTTTTTTCAGCTTTTTTTGCACTAGGAATTACCTTAATTACAACAATTCAGAAGCAGAATAAAATCGATCTGAATCACTTTTTATTTGGCAACATTCTCGGCGTAACTTTTGATGATGTCCGCGACACGGCAATTATTGCCACTGTAGTATTAATTGTTGTTTTCCTCTTATACAAAGAACTCCTATTTTACACTTTCGATCCGCTAGGCGCTCAAGCTGCTGGCTTACCAGTGAATCAGCTGAATTTTGGCTTAATGTTGTTGATTGCTTTAACAATTGTTGCCAGCATGAAAGCAGTAGGCGTGATTTTAGTATTATCCCTCCTTATTACACCTGGGGCAACAGCTTATTTACTAGTCACTCGCTTGCATCAAGTGATGATTTTAGGTGCGGCGATTGGGATTGTTTCTAGTATTAGCGGCATGTATCTCAGTTACTTTTTTAACTTACCATCCGGTCCCGCGATCGTCCTAGTTGTTTCGGGATTATTTGCCTTAGCTTTTTTATTCAGTCCTAACTACGGCGTTTTCATGCGCTGGCGACAAGTGAAAGATAAACAACTGAGTCATTAGCGATCGCAACTACGTGACTAGTTTCTATCACCTTATTTTGTTGAAGTCAGCTGAAGTGCTTGCTGACAGAAAGGTATCAGAAATTCGACAAGATCGCTTAATTGACTAAATTGAGTTTGCGTTGATAAAAACGTTTCCGTCACGCGCATTGGTGGTAGGTTTGTGCCATCGGCGCAATATATAGTTGGCTGTGCATCTAAACGCATCATGCAGTAAAATGTTTTCTCGCTGTCGCTCCAGACAGAGATTGGTAGTAAATCGAGCGGACACCTACCTAACTTCAAATGACGATGTCCTGCAAGTGCATAATCTAAAGGTAAGAATTTGGCAACTACGGGGCGATCGTTATATTTCAGATGTATTTCATTCTCTCGACCAGATAACTCACCGTGCCATTTACCTTTGAGTCTCAGCAATCTCTCTACCAAATTTAAGTTACCTGGTTTACCAGATAGACCATTGTGCCATTGATACAAATCGTAAGCATCTTGAGGCAAAACCCATGAAAATGAGGTAGTTAGCTGCTGGATTTTTGCACGAGTCAATCCTGATTGTAGGCGATCGCTCACTGTAGATGCTGTTTGACTCAATACTTCATCTAAACTGGTGAGTGCTGCGGCTAGTTGGCTCATGGCTGTCCTTTACTATTAGATATTGACTAACTCATTTAAGACGAGAAAGGAAATTCTTTTGTGACACAGCTTGTAATGGGGTACAGATGTGTGTCCCTACCTATGATATGTTCGTAATTGGTAATTGCTATACGAGCATTTTTTTATACTCTCAGGTAAGATACATGGCTGACATTGTCGATATTGCTGTTGGTGCGGGTTCTTTCAATACTTTAGTAGCGGCAGTACAGGCAGCAGGGTTAGTAGACACCCTCAAAAGTCCTGGTCCCTTTACGGTGTTTGCACCTAACGACGAAGCATTTGCACAACTACCACCTGGAACTATTCAAACCTTACTACAAAACATTCCTCAATTAGCAAGAATTTTAACTTTCCATGTTGTTTCTGGTAAGTTGATGCAAGCTGACTTAGCAAAAGTCGATTCTGTCATTTCGGTAGAAGGTTCGCCAATTCCAATTAATTGTACGGATGGCTTTGAAGTCAAAAATGCCACAGTATTAGCACCAGATATTGAAGCTGATAATGGCGTGATTCACGTAATTAACCGCGTGATTTTAATGGGATAATTTATATTTGTAGAGACGTTACATGTAACGTCTCTACATCAGGCGATCGATGTTTTAATATCTACAATCAACTCATCGATTCTTTCTTTTGTCGTTCCCCAGGAACACATAAATCTTACACCACCAGCACCAATAAAAGTGTAGAACTGCCAGTTTTTAGCACGTAATTGATTAATGGTATGTTCTGATAGCTGTACGAACACACCATTGACTTGCCTGGGAAATAGAATTTCTACACCTTCAATATTTAAAAGTTGATTTTCTAAATATGCCGCACACTCATTAGCATGACGTGCATTCTTTAACCAAGCGCCTGTCTCTAACAAACCCAGCCAAGGTGCAGAAATAAATCGCATTTTCGATGCTAATTGTCCTGCTTGCTTGCAGCGATAGGCAAAATCTTCTGCTAAGTCCTTATTAAAGAAGATAATTGCCTCACCCATTGCTGTACCGTTCTTTGTTCCACAAAAACACAAGACATCAACGCCACTTTTCCAGGTAATTTCGGCTGGAGTTTTATTCATTGCGACGACAGAATTAGCAAAGCGTGCGCCATCCATATGAATTTTTAAGTCGTATTTCTGAGCAACTTCTTTAATGGCTAAAAGTTCGTCAATAGAATATAAAGTTCCTAATTCTGTAGCTTGTGTCAAGCTGACAACTTTAGGTTTGGGAAAGTGGATATCCGCACGTTTACTCACAATTGCTTCTACTGACGCTGGATTTAGCTTCCCCATTTCGCCTCTAGCTAGGAGTAATTTGGAACCATTGGAAGCAAATTCTGGCGCACCGCATTCATCAGTTTCAATATGTGCGACTTCGTGACAAATAACACTGTGATAAGATTGGCAGAGTGCAGCTAGAGAGAGTGAATTAGCGGCTGTACCGTTAAAAACAAAAAATACTTCGCAGTCAGTTTCAAAAATTTGCCGAAAATAATCGGAAGCTTTTTGCGTCCATTCATCGTTACCATATGCAGGCGAACTCCCTGCATTAGCTTTGAGCATATATTCTAAAGCTTCTGGACAAATTCCAGAGTAGTTATCGCTGGCAAATTGTTCTGGATTGTTTACCATAATCTATTTACATAATTCATGTTTTTTACATCGATCGCAATGTCCGCAACCTGAAAATGGTAATTCTTGACTAAAACCAAAACATTTTAACAAATACTGCCAACGACACTGTTTCGTTGTGAGATACTGAGTCATCTGCTGTACTGCAAGAAATTGTTTAGGTGGTTGTAGTTTAATCGGTTGACGGATCGTGTAATGAAATGGATCTTGCCAGTCTAACAAATTTGCACTGTGGAGGAGAGATAACGCAATCGCACCATCAGAAAATTTGCGTGCTACAGCCTCTACTTCTCCCTTCACTGGAAGTTTTTTGGCTAATTGTTGTGCTGATAAATATAGCGATCGCATTTTATTTTCAAAAAACTGCTGACGCTGTTTATCTTCTGAATCTAACCATCCCGTAGGTTCGCTAATTAGCATTAAAGCAATACTAGGTTTTCCATCTCTACCAGCACGTCCAACTTCCTGCACGTATTCTGATAATAATAAGGGAGAGTGGAAATGTACCACCCATCTCACGTTAGGTTTATTGATTCCCATTCCGAACGCGCTGGTACAGACGACAAATTGTATTTCGCCACTCAACCAGCTAGCTTCAATTCTACGGCGTTCTTCTGGACTCAAGCCTGCATGATAAGCCGCAGTCACATATGCTCGTTGCGTCATCCATTCTGCTAAACTTTCGCTATCGCGGCGGGTACGCACGTAGACTAATCCCGCTTCTCCTTGTTGTGACTGAATAAATTTCTCTAATTGTTGTTTCCGTCCTTTAGGTGTCCAAACTATTTTTACCTGAAGATGCAGATTGGAACGGTAGGGATTTTGACGAAAAATTGTTGGTTGTTGTAGTTGTAAGACTTGCTGAATTGTCTGCTGAGTTGTCGGATCGGCAGTTGCAGTAAAAGCGGCGATCGCAATTTTTGCTCCAACTGGTTTAGACTGAAGTAAAGTCGCTCTCACTGTACCCAAACGGCGATAAGCTGGACGAAATGTATCTCCCCATTGAGATAAGCAATGAGCCTCGTCTAAGATTAAAGTATTAATGTGTAATTGTGGTTGAGATAGCCTTTCCCAAATAGGTTTACTGAGTAAGGTTTCTGGCGATAAATAGAGTAATTTTAACTGTTGCCGTTCTAATTGTTGTAGAGTTTTAAATTGACTATCTTTTGGTAGTTCGCTGTGTAATAAAGCAGCAGGAAGATGGCGATCGCGCAATTCTTTAACTTGATTTTCCATCAACGCTACTAGGGGTGAAACGACTATAGTTAAACCTGTTTGCAGTAGCGCCGGAAGTTGAAAACAAATTGACTTACCCCCACCCGTGGGCATAATTATCAAAGCATCTTGCCCTGATAATATACTACGAATAATTTCCCCTTGGGGTGGACGAAAATCTGAATATCCCCAGATTTGCTGTAACGTGGTGCGAATAGGCTGTCCAGATTCAGAGTCATTCATTGAGATCGAGCAATTTTTTGACTCTGAATATAACTGTTAGTTTGTGGGAAAGCGATCGGTAATTTCACTGTAGAGACGTTACATGTAACGTCTCTACATTTATTAGGAGGTTGGGGGGATCTAGCCCCCCTTTTTAAGAGGGGTTGGGGGGATCTCAACCACCTACTGCGATCGCCTCCTTACTTAATTTCTCATGAGCTGCCAAAATAATTTCCTCAGTTTGCTCCCAACCAATACACTGATCTGTCACTGAAATACCATATTTCAATTTTGACAAATCGCAAGGAATAGACTGATGACCTTCATGCAAATGAGATTCTAACATCATCCCTAGAATTGATGTATTTCCTTCTACAATTTGCGCGATCGCATCGTTAAAGGCTACAGTTTGTAATTTGTAATTTTTGTTTGAGTTACCGTGGCTACAATCGATGACGATTCGTGGAGGTAAACCTGCCTCTTTTAACTTCTCTTCTACTTTCTTAACATGGGCAGTATCGTAATTAGGCTTGCCACCACCACCGCGTAAAATAATATGACCGTAAGCGTTTCCTTTAGTTTTAAAAACGCTCACTCGTCCTCTTTGATCGATACCCAGAAAATTGTGAGGTGTACTAGCTGCATGGAGGGCATTGAGAGCTACCTGAATCCCACCATCAGTCCCATTCTTAAATCCTACTGGCATCGATAGCCCACTAGCAATTTCTCGGTGAGTTTGTGATTCAGTTGTTCTCGCACCGATCGCCGCCCAAGACATGAGTTCGCTGATATACTGCGGTACGATTGGATCGAGTGCTTCTGTTGCCGCAGGGATGCCAATTTCCGCCAGCTTTAATGATAAGCTCCGGGCTAAATGCAGCCCTTTTTCAATATGGAAAGAATCATCCATATCGGGGTCGTTAATCAATCCTTTCCATCCTACTGTCGTGCGGGGTTTCTCAAAATACACGCGCATAATCAGTAGTAATTTATCTTGAACTTTGTCTGCTAAATTTTTCAATTTTCCCGCATACTCTTCTGCTGCTGCAACATCGTGAATAGAACAGGGACCAACTACAATAAACTTTCTATTATCTATACCATCTAATATATTTTCTAATTCTTTCCGAAAGCGGAGGACAGTTTTTTCTGCTTTTTCCGTTAAAGGTAACTTTGTTTTTAGTTCTTTCGGAGTTATTAAGATATGTGAATTATCAATACGGATATCGGCAATACGATCGTGCATAGTAAAGATTACCTATTTTGAAGAACGACTACAGATAAAACCAATATTCAGTATAGTATTTTCTAAATAGAGGCAGATGAAACAATTTGACAGAAAAATTCCCCTAAGCGTTCTAGATGGTCTAAAAAAGACTACACCAGGCGCGATCGCGATTTCCACATCGCTGCCATTGTCTGTCATAAACCTAAACAGTAGCGCACGGCTGCCTCTACTTGTTAACTCAACGTCGGATCTCAAACTTGCGTAATCCTTCTGGTGTCTCGTACTCAACCGCCACGTCTTTAACAACAGCAGGCGGGTTTCCCTGACGACACCACGAGATCGCCTCTGCTACCAATTCTCTCGTTCCTTCAAATACGGCTTCTACTCTCCCATCTGGTAGATTGCGCACCCAGCCATGCAACCCCATCTCAACAGCCATCTGAGCCGTTGACATTCGGTAGCCCACTCCTTGGACTCTACCAGAAACGAATACATGGGCGCGAAGTCGATCTTGCATTAGAAAGTCAAAAGTGAAAAGTCAAAAGTCAAAAAGCTGAGACACAGTATATCTGATGCTGGTTAATTGCATGGTGCAAAATTAGATATGCAATAGTTTAGAGCGACAAAAATGGCGTTAACAGAGAAGCTAACGCCAAACGAAGCCTTACTTGGTTCATTCTAAGCAAAAATGGTGCTGCAATCTAGCTCAAACTCAAGACGACGGTTTTAGTCATCATCATCGTCATCATCATCATCATCGTCATCGCGTTTACGGCTTCTATATCTGCGATCGTCATCGTCATCATCATCGTCGTCTCTATATCTGCGATCGTCATCGTCATCGCGGTTTCTATACCTGCGATCGTCATCGTCGTCATCATCGCGCCTTCTAGATCTGCGATCGTCGTCTCTGTATTTGCGATCGTCATTATCATCTCGGCGGTCTTGCGGAAAGCCAGGAATATTTTTGAGAAAATCGCCTATCTCCATAAAAACTCCTTGGGAGATCGATTAAGAGTATTCTCTAACAACTTGTCATGATTAAATCAAAAGAATTTTTAATAACAAAGCGATAGTTGTATTTAGACTTTTCGATCGCAAAAGACGTACAAACAGGGCTGCGTACCGCTCGAAACTAAACTTTATAGCTTTATTAAGCTAACAAAATAGCGCTAGTTGAGTTACTAACGCTAATCCAGATTTCGTGAGTCAATTTAGCACTTACTTACAATTGCAAGTTCACAAATTTGCTATTTCCCGTTTTGTGAATTACTGGCAAGTTTGCCATCAAAATTCACATTATTCATCATCGTCATCATCGCGATCGCGGGATCGATATTCCCGATCGTCATCATCGTCATCCCGACTGCGACTTCTATACTCTCGATCTTCATCGTCATCATCGTGATCGCGCCTTCTATACTTGCGATCGTTGTCGTCTTCATCCTCTTCGTCGTACCGATCTCTATATTCTCGTTCTTCTTCTACCCGCGAACGATATCTGTACTCGCGATCGTCGTCCTCACCTTCATCGCGATGGCGATATCTGCGATCGTCGTCGTCATTGCGATCTCGATAATCTCGATCGTCATCTCGTCTGCGATCGCCTACACCAGGAATGTTTTTAAAAAAATCGCCTATACCCATAATCTTTCTCCTAACAGTTGGGCAAGATTTTTTTACTGAATTAATCCGTAGTCTGTCACAGAAGTTTTGATTGCTATCTCCTCCAAGAGTTATAAATAGCGATCGGTAAATAGAATGAGATCTAACGGGGAGAAGGATTAACTTACAACTACCAATTACCAACTACCAATTACCAATTACCCCAAGACATCCTGTTTATCAGCCAAAGATTCTTGCTTGGCAGAAATGCTAGGATCTTCGCTTAAATCTTGTCGATCGCTCAGTTTTTCCCTAAATTCGTTGATTACACCTCCATGTAAAAGGATATTAATTTGACGCGGGCTGATGCTATGAGTCATTTCATAAACAAGGTTTTTTGTCTTATTTTTAGCCACAATTGGTTGTCCAGAAGTTAAGGCATCGTGCAATCCTACAATTTCGATTTCATCATCGCGATCGATCGTGTCGTAATCATCAGAATTGACAAATTCTAGCGGCATAATGCCGAAATTAACTAAATTTTGCCACCCAATTCGAGCGTAAGACTTAGCTAACACCGCTACTTGTCCTAAATATTTGGGTGCGATCGCGGCGTGTTCTCGGCTCGAACCTTGGGCGTAGTTGTCGCCTGCAACGATGACATGACCGCTATATTCTTTCTGAGCAACTTTAGCTCGTTCTGCAAAAGTTTCATCTACCATATAGTAGACAAACTGACTAATTCCAGGAATATTACTACGAAATGGTAGGACTCGCGCCCCTGCTGGCATAATTTCATCAGTAGAAATATTGTTACCAACTTTAAGTAAAACGGGAGCAGTAACCCGATTTGGTAATTCTGGAAAATCTGGCAAGGATTTAATATTTGGTCCTTTTTCTAACTGAATTTTACTCCCATCTGTAGGAGGTGGTACAAGCATTTCTGTATTAATAATCTCTTTTTCTGGTGCGACAAATTGAGGATAATTCATGCCATAGATTTGTTCTAAATCTCGCGGATCTGTAATTACCCCCGTTAAAGCTGCCGCTGCTGCTGTTTCAGGACTGCACAAATATACCTGGTCGTCAGCAGTTCCAGATCGC
Organism: Chroococcidiopsis sp. SAG 2025; assembly: GCF_032860985.1. Lineage (GTDB taxonomy): Bacteria > Cyanobacteriota > Cyanobacteriia > Cyanobacteriales > Chroococcidiopsidaceae > Chroococcidiopsis. The sequence continues at coordinate 5,392,540 of NZ_JAOCNC010000001.1, read as the reverse complement.
CCAGGAAAATTGCGGGGAAACGTGCGTAAAGAAATTTGATTCGAGGCGGGGGCTTGTCCCATACCAATGCACCCGAGACAACCCGCTTGATGAAACCGCGCCCCAGCGTGGATTAGATCTAAGAAAGCCGTTCCCATAGCAGCTAAATTCTCGATTCCCTGGCGCGAGGTAGGGTTAATATCAAAGGAAATGCGATCGCTTGCTGCTTTACCTTTGACAATTTGACTCACAATCCAAAAATCTCGTATGCCTGGATTTGCGGAAGAACCAATTACCACTTGCTGTACCGATCTGCCTTGCACTTCTCGCACGGGGACGACATTACCAGGACTGCTGGGACAGGCAATCAGGGGGACTAATTCAGATAAATTAATTTCGTCATGAAGATCGTATTCTGCGCCAGCATCGGCGATCAGTTCTACCCAATCTTCACCCCGTCCTTGGGAAGCTAAAAACCGTTTCACCTCGGCATCGGATGGAAATACCGTCGTTGTCGCCCCCATTTCCGTACCCATGTTGGCAATAACGTGCCGATCCATCGCACTCAAGTTTTCCAGCCCCGTTCCGTAGTACTCGATGATTGTATTGCGACAGCCGTGGACATCGTAGCGCCGTAGCATCTCTAGCACGACATCTTTGGCGCTTACCCAGTCGGGCAACTTTCCTATAAGTTTCACGCCCAAAACTTTCGGCATTTTGAGATACATCGGTTCCCCTGCCATCGCCATAGCTACATCAATTCCACCTGCCCCAAAAGCTAGCATTCCCAAAGAACCAGCAGCGGGGGTGTGGCTGTCAGAACCGATCAGAGTTTTCCCAGGAATACCGAATCGTTCCATGTGGACGGGATGACTGACACCGTTTCCAGGGCGACTGTACCAAATCCCAAATCGCTGACAGGCAGAACGCAGAAATAAATGGTCGTCGGCATTTTTGTAATCTGTCTGTAATAAATTGTGGTCTACATATTGGGCAGAAAGTTCTGTTTTGACGCGATCGATTCCCAAAGCTTCCAACTCCAGCATCACCATCGTACCCGTAGCATCTTGGGTCAGAGACTGATCGATTTTCAGACCAATCTCCTGCCCTGGAATCATTTTTCCCTCAACTAAATGAGACTGGATCAGCTTTTGAGTGACGTTCATTGGCATCATGGCTCCTATGAAAAAGTCAAAATTTAAGTAGGGGCGGCTTTCTTTCTCAATTTCAGATTAATTATCAGTAATTTATGATTTAAACCTGCCCGTACAAAAGTCAAAAATTAGAAATTTGTATCAGGTGCAACTTTTAGTCAATGAATGGAAAAAATTAAATATAAACTTTGTTTCTTCTTTGCCTGCTATTTTCTGTCGATTCATACTACTTAGCAGCTACAGTTATTAATATATGCAAAAGTATATTCAGGCGATCGCGCATCATCTCAAGGTAAGATTTTCTGTTATTTCCGCTCTTTTCGGTCGGCTATATGTTGTAGTTTCGAGCTGAATTTATGCAGTCATATCGCTATAGTTCGATAGGCTGGGAAGGCAAAATTCAGCGCAGCTCGTGTTAACTATGATACATTTACTCGATCGCGATCGCCCTGAGAATAATTTCAACCTTTTATTCGCCTGAGTATGAGTAGCACGTCAGAAGAACAGCAATTCGTAGCGCGATCGCCAGTGAGTGAAGATTATCCCTTGAGTGCTGTCCCTGCATCAGCACGTAAATCAATTTGGTCTTTAGCTCCCTTGCTGATGGGTTTTACCTTATACTCGGGAACGTTATTTGCTGGGGGTAGGGTAGGTCCATCATTTCGGTTTTTTCCCGATCTCGTCTCGCTGATTGTCATCGGTAATTTAATTTTAGGCATTTATGCGAGTTTACTCGCTTATATTTCTGCCAGAACGGGACTAAGTACGGTCTTGATGTCGCGGTTCAGCTTTGGCAATGTGGGTTCTCGTTGGGTTGATTTTCTGCTTGGTTTTACCCAAATTGGCTGGTATGCTTGGGGATCGGCACTGATGGCGGAGTTGGCAAATAAGCTTTTAGGCGTTCCGGCTGGCTGGAATTGGCTGATTATTCTGTTTTTTACTTATTTCTTCTGTTCTACAGCATATATTGGCTATCGGGCAATGGATTGGCTGAGTCGAATTGCCGTCCCAGCAATGTTAATTTTAATGATTTGGAGTTTGGCGATCGCCGCGACAAAGGTAGGAGGGTTTGCAGGGTTGCAGGCGATCGCCCCTAAAGAACCGATGCCAATCGGTGAAGCCATTACAATTATTGTCGGGACGTTTATTTCAGGCGGAACTCAAGCCACAAACTGGAGTCGATTTGCTAATTCGGGACGTACAGCATGGATAAGTACCCTTACTGCCTTTTTCTTTGCCAATGGCTTACTTATATTTAGCGGTGCATTCTGCGCTCTAGTTTACGGTAACGAAGACATTGTACAAGTCATGGCACAGCAAGGATTGCTATTTTGGGGTTTGGTGCTGTTGTTCTTGAATATGTGGACGACTCAAGACAACACCATCTATGCATTCTCTGTTGCAGGCGCACATATGTTCCGTACCAACAAGCGGACGGCTTTCGTATTAGGTGGTGCTACAGTTGCTTTAGTGTTAGCCTGGGGTGGAATTTATAATTTACTCGTACCCTATCTCATTTTACTAGGAACGTTTATTCCTCCCATTGGTGGGGTCATAATGGCAGATTACTGGTTGCATCATAAAGGACAGTTCCCTGCATTAACAGAAAAACAGCCTGCATTTAATTGGGCAGGGATTATTGCTTATGTTTTAGCAAGTGCAGTTGCTTACTTCTCTCCAGGTATCAAGCCTATTAATGGCATTATTGCAGCTGCGATCGCCTATTTTATTTTGAGTAAATTTCTAATTCCTAAAAATAGCAGAGTGAATGAATGAGTCTGAAAATTTAGCGGCTAGCTTTCGATTCTTCGCCATTTTTTCTATTCAAATTTGGAATTGCTAATTGTTCTCCACTACAAGGGCAATTTTTGATAACGTTTCTCTTTGCGATCGCCAATATTTCTGTAGGGACGTACGGCTGTGCGCCCCTACTCGCGGATCTCATTCAATTGAAAATGGCTATGATATATAATCCTTGATTTCCTTCGTCTATACGTAAATCCACGGAAAAAGTTTTAAAAGTAAATTAGCCTGAAATAAAGTTATCGGTGAAAACTCGCTTGGATATCTTGTATTACTCAAGTTAGCTTTTATTTGAAATTTAGTTTACTGAACTGTAGTATCTCAAAAACCTTAATAACTTTGTAAAGATTCGCGCTGTACTGAGAACTTAGAACTTGGTATTTCAGGAATCTTTACCCGAACTATTCTCTCTATTATGTTTAAGTTATGCAAGAGCGACTTATTGAAACCTCAGAAAATCTAGAGTTGGATTTTTCAAAATTATGGATCATCTTAAAACGCCGTTGGCTACCTGGTACGGGCGTGTTTACTGCCATTCTGGGTTTAGCAATTATAGCTGTATGCTTGCAGAAACCCGTTTATGAAGCAACTGGAAAACTGATCGTTAAGAAAAACGACCAAACGGCTGCTCCCACAGGTTTGGGGCAGGGAATCGGAGACTTAGAAGGTTTAAATCTTCAAAGTAATCCTGTCAATACAGAAATTGAGGTAGTACGTTCTATTCCCCTCTTACAAAAAACTATAGTAGCGCTAAATCTCAAAGACGATCGCAAAAATGAACCACTTAAGCCTGAAGATTTTATCAACAAACTAAAGTTGAAAAATATTGGTGGAACTGACGTAATGCAAGTAACTTACAAAAGCGTCAGTCCTGATGAAGCTGCTGCTGTCGTCAATAAATTAATGAACGTTTATCTAGAAAATAATATTCAAACTAACCGAGTTACGGCAACAGCAGCCGGAGATTTTATTGCCAAGCAAATTCCCGATGTTGAAGCCCGCGTACGGCGAGCTGAAAGCGCCCTGCGCCGCTTTAAAGAACAGAATCACCTAATTGCTTTAGAAGCAGAAGCACAAGGTGCAGTCACGGTCATTCAAACTTTAGAAGGACAAATCGCTCAGGTTCGAGCAGAATTAGCAGATGCTAATACTAAGCTGGCAAAACTGCGGCAACAAGTCGGTATGGATGCAGATAATAGCTTGAACCTCAACGCGCTCAATCAGTCTCGTGGCGTGCAAAGAGTTTTAACAGAATATCAAAAAACCGAAGCCGAACTAGCACAACTGCGGATGCGCTATGCCGAAACCTATCCAGGGATCTCTAATCTTAAGCAAAAGAGAACAGCTCTCAAAGGCTTACTAAGCCAAAGAATCGCGCAGGCTGTGGGAAAGGCGAGATCCGTAGCTGACGGTAAGTTACAAATCGGTGAAAGTAAACAAAAACTGACTGAAGCGTATATTCAATTAGAAGTAGAGCGTTTGGGTTTAGCAAGTCGTTTAGCTTCTTTATCGGGTGAATATAAGCTCTACAAACAAAGAGCTGACATTCTGCCCAAATTAGAACAGCAACAACGGGAACTCGAAAGACAACTTAAAGCCGCTCAATCAACATATGAAATTCTGCTGCAAAAGCTGCAAGAGGTGAAGGTAGCAGAGAATCAAAATATGGGTAACGCTCGGATTATTGAATCTGCGTTAGCTCCCGAAAAAGCTTTGTTGCTTAAACCAGTGATGATCTTGGCAGCAGGGATATTGTTGAGCGTAGCGTTGTCAAGCGGCACGGTTGCAGTCTTAGAAGTTAAGGATACATCGGTTAAAACTCTGAAGGAAGCAAGAGAGTTATTTGGCTATACCTTTTTAGGAGCTATTCCTTCTCTGACAAAGAAAGCTGCTGCCGACGGTAAAAATGCGGAATTAGCTGCGATCGCCCTCCCAGTCAGAGATACTCCGCGTGCGCCGATTGCGGAAGCTTTTCGGATGCTTCAGGCTAATTTAAAATTTTCCAGTTCGGATAAATTGAAAGTGATTTTAGTTACGAGTTCTGTCCCTGGAGAAGGTAAATCTACGGTTTCTGCTAATTTAGGAGCGGCGATCGCTCAATTAGGAAACAGAGTCTTAATTGTTGATGCAGACATGCGCCGTCCCAGGCAACACCACATTTGGGAAAAGGCTAATACTGAGGGTTTGAGCGATGCGATCGTTAATCAGGTAGATTACCAGTCTGCAATCAAGGAGGTTCTGCCTAAGTTGCATATTCTCACCGCTGGCGTAACTCCTCCTAATCCAGTAGCACTGCTCGATTCCGTGCAAATGACATCCTTAATCGATAATTTTGCGAAATCGTTTGATTTTGTAATTATTGATGCTCCTCCTGTCTTAGTCGCTGCGGATGCTCTGATGTTGGGTAAGATGACAGATGGTTTATTGATGGTAGCAAGACCTGGTGTTGTGAGTTCTAATACTGCTGCTAATGCTAGAGATTTATTGCAGTCTTCGGGTCAAAAGGTTTTGGGTTTGGTTGTCAACGGCGTGATTTTGGAAAACGAATCTGATAGTTATTACTATTACGTCAAGGATTACTACATGGAGGAAGATTCTACTAGTCGCCAGCGTTCTACAGCTAAGCGCAAGACATAGCAGGGGCAATGTTCAAACCAATTGAAACTATTAGCCAGAGATTAAATCCTCAGCTACGCAAAGTTGCGGTAAATACTGGTTGGCTATTTGCTGACCGTCTCCGCCGTATGGGTGTAGGGCTGCTTGTGGGTGTGTGGGTGGCTCGTTATTTAGGAACGCAGCAATTTGGTTTATTAAACTATGCCACTGCGTTTGTAGCTTTGCTAACTCCATTTGCAACTTTAGGTCTAGATAACATAGTAGTTCGTGAAATTGTACGGAACTCTTCACATAAGGATGAAATTCTTGGTACTACTTTCTTTCTCAAATTTCTGGGCGGATTTGTATTAGTTGGATTAGCACTTATTAGCATTTCCCTACTGCGTTCAGGAGATCGGCTAACTTACTGGGTAGTCAGTGTGTTGTCAGCCGGGGTTATTTTTCAAGCTTTTGACACAATTGATTTGCAGTTTCAGGTGCAGGTTCAATCAAAATATACGGTTATTGCTAAGAATCTAGCGTTTATCATTATCACCTTTGTCAAAGTAATTTTGATTCAAATTAATGCATCTCTAATAGCTTTTGCTTGGGTAGTTTTGCTAGAAAGCGGGTTAGGTGCAATTGCGTTAGCGATCAACTATCGAATGCAAGGATATAGCTTTTGGGCTTGGCGTTGGAGCCTTACCCGTGCGATCGCCTTACTAAAAGAAAGTTGGGCGCTGATGCTTTCGGGGTTATCGATAATGATTTATATGCGTATCGATCAGATTATGTTGGGACAAACGAGTGGCGATCGCGCTGTCGGACTTTACTCAGCAGCGACTCGGATCTCCGAACTTTGGTACTTCATTCCCACAGCAATTTGCTCTTCTGGCTTTCCTACAATTATTGAGGCAAAGGGAATAAGTGAGAGTTTGTACTATCAGCGCATAAAACAGCTATTGCGGCTGATGGTATTTTTGTATTACAGTTGTAGATAAGCTAAACTAGATTTGTAAGGAAATACAGTTTAGCAATGCTTGATACATCCAACGTGTTTTTAACAGGTGTTGCATTAGAAGCGCTCTCCCAATGGAGCAGTAGATTGAAAGCGTTTCAGCAAAAACTGGGAAAGCACTTCGCTCGTTCTGAAGCACGTCTTGCAGCGTATGACTATATCCAGGCACTACTAAGCCCAGTTGAGCGGAAGAATGGATGGCAAATGGCAGAACAGGTAGGGTATAGCAATCCCTATCGCTTCCAACATTTACTAGGACGGGCGCAGTGGAACGCGGACGCAGTGTGTGCAGAAATTAGAAAGTATGCAGTGGAGCATTTGAAGAGTGAAACAGATATTTTGGCAATTGATGAAACAGGTTTTCTGAAGCAAGGAGAGCAGTCAGTAGGCGTACAGGTGCAGTATTATGGCACAACTGGACATTTGGAGAATTGCCAGGTAGGTGTGTTCATGTCCTACATTAGCGACAAAGGACATACGTTGATCGATCGCCGTTTGTATCTACCGCGCACATGGAGTGAAGATCAAAGCAAACGTAAGAAGGGAGCAGTTCCAAAATCAATCACATTTGCGACTAAACCTCAACTAGCACAACAGATGTTGGAATCAGCTTTTAAAGACGGAATACGTCCCGCCTGGTTTGTTGCTGATGAGGTTTATGGCAACGATGGTTCATTGTGGTGGTGGCTGGAAAAGACTGCTAAACAACCGTATATACTCACGGTCAGCAAGAAGCAGCCTGTAGTTATTGGCTGGCAACGTTATCAAGCCCAAGAACTGTTACCTCAGCCGGACAGCCAGCTGTGGCAACGTCTTAGCTGTGGAGCTGGCAGTAAGGGAGAAAGATACTATGACTGGGCGAAAGTGCCAGTTAATTGTGACAGATCAGATGGTTTTCAACGTTGGTTATTGTTCCGCCGCTCTCTAGAACACCCTGAAGATCCTCGCGTCAGCTACTATCAAGTATTTGCTAAGAGCGATACTACCCTAGAAACGATGGTTCAAATCGCCGGGCAAAGGTGGCGGATTGAGGAGTGCTTTAAATTTGCTAAAGACCAGCTAGGTTTAGGAGAGTACGAAGTTCGTTCCTGGCATGGTTGGCATCGACACATCACCCTCGTCCTGGCTGCTCAAATATTTCTCACCGTCTTACGACACTCTTGTGAGCCTGCTATTCACTCCTCTACCCCCCCTTTACCTCTAGTAACAACTGGCAGTCTAACTGCGTTCAAAGCGGCACGAGGTTTATTGTCCGACTAAGTATCTGGGAGATGAAGCGGTGGGTATCTCGATTCTTGTTTCCCACATTCTGGTGTCTTGAACACGTTTTGCGTTGGTCTTATTGGCGCAGATCTCATCAAGCTACTGCTCGTTACTACCATTACCAAAAGCGAATTCATTCTTCTATTTATCTACAACTGTAATATTGAGGCATTGCATAATAGAGGTATGAATTGAGGTAAGTTGCGATGCAATGTCCAGAGTGCCAATCAACTCATATTCGGAAGAATGGCATCAAGCGAGGTAAACAGAACCACATTTGTGTTGATTGTGGGCGACAATTCATTGAACACTATGAAACATGCAGAGGTTACAGCGATGAAGTCAAACGGGAATGCTTGAAAATGTATGTGAATGGCATCGGTTTTCGAGGAATTGAACGAGTTAAAGGTGTTCATCATACGACAATCATTCACTGGCTCAAGCAAGTAGGTAACAATCTGCCTGATGCTGATGCCCCAGAAACAGTCCCCCAAGTCGGTGAACTAGATGAACTAGAAACCTTCGTCGGTGCAAAAAAAACAAAATCTGGCTGTGGACAGCAGTAGATCACTTCACTTCAGGGATTTTAGGTTGGGCGTTGGGCGACCATAGTGCTGAAACCTTTGCCCCGCTATGGGCGATCGTTGCCCAATGGCGGTGCTACTTTTATGTTACGGATGGTTGGAGTGTTTATCCAGGTTTTATTCCAGACGGCGATCAAATTGTCAGTAAGACTTATATGACCAGAGTTGAGTCCGAAAATACAAGACTGAGGCACTATCTGGCTCGGCTGCATCGAAAGACACTGTGCTACTCCAAATCAGAAGAAATGCTGAAATATTCAATTCGATTGTTACTGCACTATCTCAAATTCTGGAATGTTCCAGTTCCTCAATAGTTCATATCTCTATTCAGCAACGCCGACTATTATAGGTTCTGGCTTCTTGCTCTAGGCATTGTTCTAGGTAGGCCATGTCTGCTTCTTGCCATTTGGCTTTAGCTCCTCGTCCACTAGCATCCCATAATCCACCTAACCCTTGCTGCTGCCAACGGCGGATGGTTTCGCGCACTGTCTGCTCTTGGCACTCAAAAATTTCGGCAATCGCTGGCACTACCCATCCTTGAGCATTGAGTCGAAGCATTTGTGCTCGATCTCGGGTACGTTGAGCAACGGTTTTGGCAACCCGAAGTTCACTCAACGTCCGGTCTTCTGACTCTGTCAAAACGATACGTAAAGGAGCAGGCATGAGTGGTCAAAATCAGCAAGTTTTTGGCTTTTCTCTATCTTACGTTTAATTATGCCCTACTACTTACCAAACTCAGATGTAGAGAAATTTGCCGATCGCCATTTTATCCGCTACCAAGTTTTACCTGGTATGACTGGTTTATGGCAAGTTAGTCGGTCTAATAGTGATGATTATGAAATCGATAAGGTTGTCAGTCTAGATATCAAGTATATGGAAAACTGGTCGCTGTGGTTGGATATCCAAATCCTACTCAAAACGATCGCGGTAGTACTGGGTCGCAAAGGTGCGTACTAACGTAAGTCAAAAGTTAAAAGGCAAAAGTCAAAATGTCTGGGATTGATAGTGGCAAGCGGTTCGATCGCGCCAATCGTGCAAGTTAAATGCTTGGTAGCTTAGTATTGCGATTGAGGCTTTAAGCATGATATTTCTAGTTTACCAATCCTAAAACATCGTCTCAAACTACTCAGACAAAGGTAATTGTGCGATACCATCCAAAAAGTAGTCGGCATTACACCTGAATGTGAGTTATGGAACCAGATTTACTAACCGAGGTTATTCTGACGCATCCGCGTCAGTCCCTCGGCAAAGTTATGCTCGATTGGACTCCCCAACCAGGGAACTATTTAGATCTAGAAGGAAAAACCTACGCTGTTTTAGAACGTCGCCACCGCTATCAATTGAAAGCGGGGCGTTATCGTTTAAATAAGATTGCACTTTACGTACAGTCAGCGGCACGACCAGCAGAGAAAAGTTTTGTTGAGGGACGCTGGGTAATTGGCGATGCTAGCTGTCGCTTCAACGCCCATTCTGAGTTGATCCGTTGTGCGGTAAACCCAGAGGGACCCTGCGATCGCTGTCGCTATTATGAAACCCATATGTAGAAAAGCAAAATATTGCACTAAAAGAATACCTCTCCCACGGTGAGGCGGTTGCCATTGACAAAATCCCAGCCTGACTGAGGGCGTTTTCCTGCTGGCTGGACTTCCCGTAACAATAATAAACCCGCACCAGTTTGAATGACGGCTCCTATGCCCTTAACAATCTGGACGATCTCCCCAGGACTGCGATCGCTTGACAAATTAGAAAAGTTATGAAGTAGATGCTGCAAATCTGGTGAGAGCTGCGACGTATAGGCAGCATTGAGAGGTACAGTAGCGAGTATTTTCAGAATGCGATCGCGAAAGGTAGCCGTGCAATTGGGATAGAAACCTCTAATTTGATTGTGCAGCGCGATCGCAGTTTTTGACCAATCGAGGGCATAATTCTCTTTTTTTATCAAAGGTGCGTAGGTTGCTTCGTCATTATCTTGGGGAATGGGTTCGATCTCCTGACTTGCTAATTGCATCAGCGTTTCTATTAATAAATCTGCCCCCAACGTTGATAGTCTGGCGGCTAACTCGTAGGCATTATCTAGGATATGAATCGGCGTATATGCTTTCAGAAGCATTGCCCCCGTATCCATCCCCGCATCCATCAACATCGTCGTAATTCCGGTTTCCGTCTCGCCGTTATACAAACACCACTGTATGGGCGCAGCACCGCGATACTTGGGTAAAATCGAGCCATGCACGTTAATGCAACCCAAGCGTGGCAGATCGAGAATCTGCTGAGAAAGAATTTGTCCGTAGGCAGCAACCACAAAAAAATCTGACCCAGACTGTTCTAGTAAATTCAGAGTTTCAGCATCCTTTTTCACCCTTGAAGGTTGCCACACGGGTATTTGCCGTGCTGTCGCAACACTTTTTACTGGTGATGGGATTAATTCATTGCCTCGCCCTCTACGTTTATCTGGTTGAGTGACAACCGCCACAACGTCAAATTCTGGATGACTGAGTAGCTTTTCTAGAGTCGGAACGGCAAATTCAGGAGTACCGAAGAAAACGACTTTCATCAGGGAGAAAAGAGTAAAAGTAAATTATGTCGTAGTTTGCACGACATAATTTACAATTTATTTCATCGGCTTAAGTAGCGGCTTGCCATTTGCATTGCATCAGCCACATCTACATCCCCATCGCGATCGGCATCTAGAAAAGCGTTGAGGACGGGATTAGCGCCGCCTTGGGGGTTTTGAGTTTGAGTCCCAGATTGTAGCAAATTCAGCACTAGCGGCACGAGTATGGGTAACATCTGCTGGATCGAACCTAAATTCAGTCCTGTCATCTGGGCAATTTGCTGGATCAGTTGTTGCTGTTGGTTAGAAGAAAACAGAGTATTCACAGCTTGAGGGCTGGGTTCCGTGCCGCTATACTGATTGACGATCGCCCGTGCTTGTGCTTCGCCATTAACAGCACGTTGTTGTTGTAAAGACGAGCGCACCTGACCGCCCACTAATGACAATACTGATTGTAGGGTAGAAGGGTCTGCACCAGTATTGTTGCTGAGCTGTTGGATCGTGTTGACAATAGCACCAATTTGACCTGCGCTACCAGCTTGGTTAGAGTTACCGACTGCACTGACGATTTGATCGAAGAGTCCCATTTACTCTAATCTCCATTTGACATCTCCATAATGTCTAATACCACGAATTGGTAGTTGGTAATTGGTCATCGGTAATTGGTCATTGGTCATCTGTATTTCTACCACGACTCCCGACTCCCGACTTCCGACTCCCCGATCGCTGACAACTGAATAACTGTCAACCAACAACTAACAACGTACAATAGTTCTTTGTCTGAATTGAATTGCAAAGGACTGGGAACTATGGCACGTTTGGCGCTGCTGAGTGTATCTGATAAAACAGGGCTGATCGATTTTGCCCGTAGTTTGGTAGAAGAATTTGGTTTTGAAATTGTGAGCAGCGGCGGAACGGCTCAAGCCATTAAAGCAGCAGAACTACCAGTGACTAAAGTTGCAGATTACACTGGTTCGCCAGAAATTCTCGGCGGGCGCGTCAAAACTCTTCATCCTCGGATTCATGGTGGCATTTTAGCACGGCGGGATGTACCGCAAGACGTGACAGATCTAGAGGCTAACAATATCCGCCCTTTCGATCTGGTGGCAGTCAATCTCTATCCCTTCGAGCAAACGATCGCCAAGCCTGATGTGAGTTTAGCAGAAGCAGTAGAACAAATCGATATCGGTGGTCCCGCAATGATCCGGGCAGCGGCTAAGAATTTTGCCCATTTAACCGTATTGTGCGAGCCAGCAATGTACGCAACATATTTGCAGGAATTACGCCAACAAGGGGAAGTCTCATTTGAATTTCGCGCCGCTTGCGCCCAAAAAGCCTTTTGGCATACATCGAATTACGATCGCGCGATCGCTTCTTTTTTAGGAGCGAGGAGTGAGGAGCGAGGAGTGAGGGAAGAACTACCTAAAAGATTTACACTGATAGGAGAACAAGTTCAAGCTTTGCGCTATGGGGAAAACCCGCATCAGCCTGCGGCATGGTATCAAACGGGAACGACAGCAACGGGTTGGGCGGCTGCGACTAAACTTCAAGGGAAGGAATTGAGTTACAACAATTTAGTCGATTTAGAAGCAGCAAGGCGAATAATTACAGAATTTACCGATCTCCCCGCAGCAACAATTATTAAACATACAAATCCCTGCGGGACGGCATTGGGAAATACAATTTCAGAAGCTTATGAAAAGGCTTTTAATGCTGATTCAGTTTCGGCTTTTGGGGGAATTGTTGCCTTAAATCGGGCGATTGATACAGCTACTGCTACAGCTTTAACAAAAACATTTTTAGAATGCGTCGTTGCTCCAGAATGCGAACCAGAAGCACGGGAAATTCTGGCGAGTAAATCTAAAGTGAGGATTTTGATGTTACCAAATGTAGAGACGTTCCATGAAACGTCTCTACATACAATAAAAGCGATCGCGGGTGGTTTCTTAGTCCAAGCATCTGACGATATGGTTGCCGACACTAAACAGTGGCAAATGGTGACAGAAAAACAACCAACTCCAGCCCAGTTAGAAGAATTGCTATTTGCTTGGAAAGTTTGCAAGCACGTCAAATCAAATGCAATTGTCGTGTCACGCGATCGCGCTACCATTGGTGTAGGTGCGGGACAAATGAATCGCGTCGGTTCGGTACAAATTGCCTTAGAACAAGCTGGAGAAAAAGCTCAAGGTGCGGTACTAGCTAGCGATGGTTTCTTTCCTTTCGATGATTCAGTCAAAACAGCCGCCGCTGCTGGCATAACTGCGATCGTTCAACCTGGTGGAAGTCTCAGAGATGCAGATTCAGTTAAGGCAGCAAATGAATTGGGAATTGTGATGGTGTTGACAGGTGTAAGGCACTTTTTGCATTAAGTCACTAACCATTCGGAAATACCCCGTATGGATTGCGTAAACACCGATCTTGCATCCCCTGTCAGTATTTCTACAATGACCGTAGAGGGAGGTACGAGCTAGGAATAGCCTAGAAATAGCTCTGATGGTTAGTAGTAGATTTTAAGAGGAGGGGAGAGTAACGGATGCAACCCACTAATCCCAATCAATTTACCGAAAAAGCCTGGGAAGCGATCGCCCATACCCCAGATATTGCTAAAGCCGTTCCGCAGCAGCAAATTGAAAGCGAACACTTAATGAAGGCGCTGCTGGAACAAGAAGGCTTGGCAAGTAGTATTTTCAATAAATCTGGTGTTAATGTCACAAAATTACGCGATCGCGCCGAGCAATTTATTCAACGTCAGCCCAAACTTGCTGGTAGCGTTAGCTCTGTTTATCTAGGACGCAGCCTCGATACCCTATTAGATAGAGCTGATGCTTACCGTCAGGAATTTGCTGACGAATACATTTCGATCGAGCATTTGTTGTTAGCTTACGCTAAGGACGATCGCTTCGGTAGAAGTTTATTTCAAGAGTTTGGGTTAGACGAAAACAAACTAAAAAATACGATTAAACAAGTGCGTGGAAATCAGAAAGTGACCGACCAAAACCCAGAAGGCAAATACGAAGCACTCGAAAAGTACGGACGCGACTTAACGGAAGCGGCTCGTCAAGGTAAGCTCGATCCTGTAATCGGACGGGACGATGAAATTCGCCGCACGATTCAGATTTTGTCTCGCCGTACCAAAAACAACCCCGTACTGATTGGCGAACCTGGTGTGGGTAAAACTGCGATCGCCGAAGGCTTAGCACAGCGAATTGTCGCTGGTGACGTACCCCAGTCGCTCAAAGACCGCAAGTTAATCGCCTTAGATATGGGAGCATTAATTGCAGGGGCGAAGTTTCGGGGTGAGTTTGAAGAACGCCTGAAAGCGGTATTGAAAGAAGTCACTGAGTCTAAAGGTAATATCGTCCTCTTTATCGACGAAATTCACACCGTTGTCGGTGCGGGTGCTACCCAAGGGGCGATGGATGCAGGGAACTTACTCAAACCAATGCTAGCGCGGGGCGAACTGCGTTGTATTGGGGCGACAACTCTAGATGAATACCGTAAATATATTGAAAAAGATGCGGCGTTGGAACGACGTTTCCAACAAGTTTATGTCGATCAACCCAGCGTAGAAGACACAATTTCAATTCTGCGCGGTTTGAAAGAACGGTATGAAGTCCACCACGGAGTAAGAATTTCCGATAGTGCTGTGGTTGCAGCGGCTACTTTGTCAAATCGGTACATTAGCGATCGCTTTTTACCCGACAAAGCAATCGACTTAGTAGACGAGGCGGCGGCGCGGTTGAAGATGGAAATCACTTCAAAGCCGGAGGAATTAGACGAGATCGATCGCAAGATTTTGCAATTAGAAATGGAACGCTTATCTTTAGAAAAAGAAAGCGATCCGGCTTCGCGAGAAAGGTTAGGACGGTTAGAAAAAGAAGTTGCCGATCTCAAGGAAGAACAAGGGGCGCTTAACGCTCAATGGCAGGCTGAAAAGGATGTTATTAATAAAATCCAGTCTGTCAAAGAAGAGATTGATCGCGTCAACGTCGAAATTCAGCAAGCAGAAAGAGATTACGATCTCAATAAAGCGGCGGAATTAAAATATGGCAAATTGACCGATTTGCATCGACAATTGCAAGCCGCTGAAAGTCAGTTAACCCAAACGCAAAAAACAGGTAAATCGCTGCTACGGGAGGAAGTTACCGAAGCCGATATCGCTGAAGTTATTTCTAAGTGGACGGGTATTCCAATCAGTAAATTAGTCGAAACTGAGAAAGAAAAACTACTCAACTTAGAAGACGAATTGCACCATCGCGTCATTGGGCAAAATGAAGCAGTGACAGCTGTAGCTGATGCGATTCAGCGATCGCGTGCTGGGTTAGCCGATCCGAATCGTCCGATTGCTAGTTTTATTTTCCTCGGTCCCACGGGTGTAGGCAAGACCGAACTCGCCAAGGCTTTAGCCGCATATCTCTTCGACACCGAAGAGGCGTTGGTACGGATCGATATGTCTGAGTACATGGAGAAACACGCCGTATCGCGTTTAATTGGTGCGCCTCCTGGTTACGTAGGTTATGACGAAGGGGGACAACTGACTGAAGCGATTCGCCGTCGTCCCTACTCTGTGGTGCTATTTGACGAAATCGAAAAAGCACACCCAGATGTTTTCAACGTCATGCTGCAAATTTTAGATGACGGTAGGGTGACGGATGCTCAAGGTCATACGGTGGATTTCAAGAATACCATTGTGATTATGACCAGCAACATCGGTTCGCAATACATTTTAGATATTGCCGGAGATGACTCGCGCTATGAAGAAATGCGCAGTCGGGTGATGGAAGCGATGCGCAATAGTTTCCGTCCAGAATTCCTCAACCGAATTGACGAGATTATTATTTTCCACGCCCTACAATTGCAAGAATTGCGGCAGATTGTCAAGTTGCAAATTCAGCGATTGGAACAAAGACTGGGCGATCGCAAGATGTCGTTGCGTCTTTCTGATGCTGCTTTAGATTTCTTGGCAGAAGTAGGTTACGATCCCGTATTTGGTGCGCGTCCGTTAAAACGGGCAATTCAGCGGGAATTGGAAACGCAAATTGCTAAGTCAATTCTGCGGAATGAATTCAACGACGGCGATACGATTTTTGTCGATGTGGAAAACGAACGCCTTGCTTTCAAGCGTTTGCCCGTGGAGATATTGACAACACAATCTAATTAATTAATAGGTGGGCAAATGCCCACCTATTTTTTTACACTTGTCCTATAAGGTCGAGTTTTTTTCTGTACATCACTGCTCCCTACTCCCTGCTCCCGATTTAGGCGATCGCCATTAGCTTTCAGGTGTGACATAGTGAATGATGGCAAGAAAGCGAATCGGTAGCTCGATCAGTTTTTCAGGACCGTGAGGAATATCACCGCGAAAAGTCAATGCGTCACCAGGTTCTAACAAATAAGTTGATTGTCCGTGACGGTATTCAAGCTTGCCTTCCAGCATATAGATAAACTCAACCCCAGGATGCTCGAAGGTAGGAAACACTTCCGAAGCATCATCCATAGCGATTAGAAAAGGCTCGAATAGTTTTGTCGAACCGCGATCGTATGCCAGCAATTGATAGGTATGTCCTCGCTTTGTGCCGCGACGCACGACTTCCATACCCTCGCCGTTTTTCACAAGCTGGGCGCTGCCCGTGGGTACGTCGTAATTACGAAAGAAGGCTGACAGGGAAATACCTAAAGCACGGGCAATTTTCGTCAATGTTTCCAAACTCGTAGCAGTTTGAGCGTTTTCAATCTTGGACAACATCCCCCGCGAAATTCCCGTCTGTTCCGCAATTTCGGCAATGGTGAGTCCGAGTTTTTGGCGCATTTCGCGAATCGTACTGCCAATGTAGCGTTCTAGCGGATCGACGGCTGGTACTTCAGATCGCTCCAGACCATTTGCTGTGGCATCTGTCATGCGCTTACCTCACAGTATTAGGAGCAGTATAGAGAAACGCTGACTACCATTTCACCCTGCATCGTCTTGAATCATAGCAGGAAACTTTGTTGACACCCAGAAATCTTTGATGCATGATATTCAGCAAAGCTTCCTGTCAGGAAACTTAAGATGCCTTTAAATCTGCTGAAATTTGCGCTGGCGAAGCAGCATCCAGAACCCGCAATGTTCCGCCATCGCGATCGCCTCAAACCGAACTACGATGCTGTCATCATTGGTGCAGGCGGACACGGACTGGCAGCCGCTTATTATCTGGCGCGAGATTACGGCATGACCGATATAGCTGTTCTTGAAAAAGGTTATCTCGGTGGCGGGAACACGGGACGCAACACGACGATTATTCGCTCCAACTATCTCACCCCAGAAGGCGTAAAGTTTTACGATGAATCGGTGCAACTGTGGCAAGATTTAGCGCAGGATTTCGATTTGAATTTGTTTTATTCCACGCGGGGACATTTCACGCTAGCTCATACTGACTCTGCGCTCAGAACAATGCGCTGGCGAGCGGAGGTGAACAAGCATTTTGGGATTGAGAGCGAATTAGTCGAACCGAATGAAATTAAAAAAGCTTGCCCGCACATAGATTTGACGTGTGGTGGCACTCCGGTGATGGGTGCGCTGTATCACGCACCGGGGAGTATTGCCCGTCACGATGCTGTGGCGTGGGGCTACGGTCGCGGTGCGGATCGGCGGGGGGTTGAGATTCACCAGCAAACCGAAGTCTTGGGAATTAACGTTGAATTGGGCAAAGTAACCGGAGTACAGACCACCAAAGGGACGATTTCTACACCACGAGTACTGTGTGCGGTTGCCGGATTTACACCCCGCCTGTTGCAAATGGTAGGGCTGCGATCACCCTTGTACGTCCATCCACTCCAAGCAATGGTCAGCGAACCAATGAAACCCTGGCTCGATCCAATTATTGTTTCGGGTAGCCTGCACGTCTACGTTAGTCAAACCGCACGCGGGGAGTTAGTCATGGGAGCATCTCTCGATCCGTATGAATTGCATTCCACGCGATCGACCCTAGATTTTGCGGAAGGGCTAGCAGCGCATATGCTTCAACTCTTTCCGTTTCTCTCTCACGTTAAGATCGTGCGGCAATGGGCGGGTATGGCAGATATGACTCCTGACTTTGCCCCTATTATGGGCAAAACTGCGATCGCCGGATTTTATCTCGATGCTGGGTGGGGGACTTGGGGTTTTAAGGCAACTCCGGTGTGTGGCAAAACGATGGCATATACCGTAGCAAGCGATCGCAATCACGAATTAATTGCGAAATTCTCCCTCGAGCGCTTCAAAAATTATGCGTTGGTGGGTGAAAAGGGTGCAGCATCAGTGGGGCATTAACGATGAAAATGATGACCTGTCCGATTAACGGAACGAGACCTATTTCTGAGTTTATCTATGGCGGGGAAGTCCGCTCTATGCCAGATCCGCAAACAGTTGATGACCAAACGTGGGCAGAGTACGTATTTAACCGCACTAGCGTACCTGGAATTAAACAGGAATGGTGGTGTCATACGCCAAGTAATACCTGGTTTATTGCCGAGCGCAATACACTGACCGATGAGATCTTGCGGACTTATCTATATCTATCGATCCGGTAAGGAGAATATGGCATGAGCAATCGCCTACCGCCCATCTCCAGTGAATGGATCGATCGCAGCCAGCGGATTGATTTCACCTTTGAAGGAAATCGCTTTTGGGGTTATGCCGGAGACACGATCGCGAGTGCGTTATGGGCTGCCGGACAACGAGTGTTGGGACGCAGTTTTAAATACCATCGTCCGCGCGGAATTTTGAGTTTGGCAGATCGTGATATTAATGCTCTGATGCAAAATGGGCAACAGCTCAACCTCCGAGCCGATATTACGCCATTAGAGGCGGGAATGTCACTCTATGCGGTGAATACGAATGGTGGGGTGATGGGCGATCGCCACAGCATTTTAGATTTTTTCTCCCCTCTGCTTCCAGTCGGGTTTTACTACAAAGCCTTTCATCACAAACGACTCTTTCCTTTCTGGGAACGCGCGATTCGCAATCTGAGCGGATTAGGCAAAGTTGATGTTTCCACACCGCACATTCGCACGGCAAAGCAGTATGATTTTTGCGACGTACTAGTCATTGGCGCAGGCGTAGCAGGATTGTCCGCAGCGTTAGCCGCAGCCGATGCGGGGGCAGATGTTGTCATTGTGGATGAAAACGCACGAGCAGGTGGTTCTGGTAGATGGTTGACGCAGACAAACGAATTGATAGAAGCAGTTAAAAACTGCGATCGCATCCGTCTCTACACCGAAACGGTAGCTGCTGCGTATTACGCGGATAACTGGGTTCCATTGGTCGATCGAGAACGCCTCACAAAAATGCGAGCAAAGACGGTCATCATGGCAAATGGGGCATACGAACAGCCAGCCGTGTTTCGCAATAACGATTTACCAGGGGTGATGTTAGCTTCGGCAGCGCAACGATTAATTTATCGCTATGCCGTCAAACCGATGCAGCGAGCCGTGGTATTGACGGCAAATAGTGACGGTTATCAGGCTGCTTTAGATTTAGCAGAACACGGCGTTGAGGTGAAGGCGATCGCGGATTTACGTCCGACTTACACGACTAACCCAACAACTCAAGCCTTACGAACGCTCGGTATTCCCATTTTTACCAGCCATTGCATTTATGAAGCCAAAACGAATCCAGCCAGCGATGGCGTTTCGGGTGCAGTAATTTGTCCGCTTGATGCCAACGGCAAACCGCAAACAGAATTCAAACAAGCGATCGCCTGTGATGGGATTATTATGAGTGTCGGCTGGGCAGGTGCAGCAAATTTGCTCTACCAAGCTGGAACGAAGATGCGCTTCGATGAAGACTTACAGCAGTTCGTTCCCGATCGCTTACCTGCGGGTGTTTTTGCTTGCGGACGTGTAAATGGGGTGTACGAGTACGAACGAAAATTACAGGATGGTCGTCGGGCTGGATTGGAGGCGACTGCTTTTCTGGGCTTGACAGAATCAGTCGATTGTGCTACGTCTCCCAGCACAGAATCCCCCTCGCATCCGTGGGCGATCGTGGAACATCCAGCAGGTAAGAACTTTGTCGATTTTGATGAAGATCTTCAGTTCAAAGATTTTCCCAACGCCATTCAGGAAGGATTTGACAATATTGAATTGCTGAAGCGCTTTACCACCGTAGGCATGGGACCGAGCCAGGGCAAGCATTCTAATATGAATGCCTTGCGAATTTTGGCACGCATTACAGGTAAATCTCCTGGTGAAGTCGGTACGACCACGGCTCGACCGTTCTTTCATCCAGTTCCCTTATCGCACTTAGCCGGACGGGGCTTTACTCCAGAGCGTTACACTCCTTTGCATAGTCGTCATGCTGCCTTGGGCGCTGAGTTTATGTTGGCAGGATTGTGGCGACGACCAGAATATTACACCCAACCTGGAAAGAGCCGCGAAGATTGCATTCGGGCTGAAGTCGCAGCCGTGCGGACTCGCGTAGGGGCGATCGATGTTGGGACGTTAGGAAAATTAGAATTGCGCGGGGCGGATGCTGCCGAGTTTTTAGAGCGAGTTTACACCGGACGCTACAGCAATTTGAAATTAGGGATGTCGCGCTATGCACTGATGCTAGACGAGACAGGCGTAATTATTGACGATGGTGTCATTGCGCGACTGGGAGTCGAGCATTTTTATTTCACGACAACAACTTCCGGTGCAGCGACGATTTACCGAGAACTATCGCGGCTGAATACCATGTGGGGGTTAGATTGCGGCTTGGTCAATCTAACTGGGGCGCGATCGGCAATTAATCTTGCTGGAGTTTATGCTCGCGATGTCTTGGCGCAGCTAACAGATTGCGATCTTTCCAGTGCTGCTTTTCCCTATCTAGCAGTACGAGAAGCGTTGGTGGCTGGAATTGAGGCAATATTAATCCGAGTTGGTTTTGTGGGTGAGTGGGGTTACGAAATTCACGTCGCGGCTGAGTCGGCTGCGGCTGTTTGGGATGCTCTGTTTGTCGCAGGTGAGGCTTACGGTATTGCGCCCTTTGGCGTGGAAGCACAGCGGCTATTACGACTCGAAAAAGGGCATTTAATTGTCGGTCAAGATACCGATGGTTTGACTACTCCGAGGGAGGCTAGTTTGGGATGGGCGGTTAAATTGGATAAGCCGTTTTTCATCGGTCAGCGCAGCTTGCAAGCCGTTACCGAACAACCAATCGCCCAAAAGTTAGTTGGTTTTACGCTCGACCCTAACTTTCAAGGTACTGCACCGCAAGAGTGTCATTTAGTCATCGATCGCGGTGAAATTGCAGGTCGCGTCACCAGTGTTGCATTTAGTCCCACGCTCCAGCAGTATATCGGACTCGCCTACGTTAAACCAGAAAGGGCGGAGATTGGTAATGAGATTTCGATTCGTCTCTCTGATGGTGCGATCGTGACGGCAACAGTCAGTTCTACACCGTTCTACGACCCTGAAAACGAACGCCAGCAAGAAACAGCACAACCCCAGGAGGCAATCGCATGAAGACTCCCTTGCGTCTGAGTCCAATTCACGATTCACTCCAGTCGCTTAACGGTGCGTGGCGCGACATCAACGGTATGCCCTCCTTAGTCACGCTACCAGGCGATCGCCAGTCTGCCTCTATGTTGGGAATTGCCGATTTGTCTTGTCTGACCCGCTTTGGCGTGAAAGGAACTCATGCAGCCGAGTGGTTAGTCAAGTGGGGACTACCAATTCCCGATCGCCCGAATACTTGGCATCCCTTACCCGCAGGGGGGATTATTGCCAAGTTAGGACTGACAGAATTTCTGATCGAAGATAGCATCAACAGCGCGATCGCTCCCCAGCTAGCAACTGCCTGTAAGTCTCCTCCCGCAAAAGTTTACCCAGTTTTGCGACAAGATCTGGCACTGGGGTTAGTGGGCGATCGCGTCAACGATCTTTTACGCCAAACCTGTAGTTTTAATTTTCAGGCATTATCGCTTGGCGATCGTCCGGTCGTTTTGACTAATGCGATTGGAGTCGCCGTGACAGTGATTCCAGGTGGCGAGGGACGTTACTATCGGATTTGGTGCGATCGCACGTTTGGCACGTATTTCTGGCAAACCCTGATTCAAATTGCTACAGAGTTAGGAGGTGGCGCGATCGGCACAGAATCATTTTTGTGACAAAGCTACTCTATTCGTGGAATTTGAACAGATTGAGTCAACCTGGAGCCAAGCGGATGAATTTAGCAGCAGCCAAAACATTTCTCGAATCGCATCAAGTCAAGTTCGTGCTGGCGCAATTTGTCGACATTCACGGAGTTGCCAAAACGAAAGCCGTACCCGTGACTCACTTTGAAGATATTTTGCATCCAGGAGCCGGATTCGCCGGGTTTGCAGTGTGGGGATTGGGTATGGAGCCGCACAGTCCAGATTACATGGCAGTCGGAGATCTCTCGACTTTATCTCTCGTCCCCTGGATGCCTGGATTTGCCCGAATTGCCTGTGTTGGTCACGTTAAAGGCGAACCTTACCCTTACGATGCTCGTTATATCTTGATGCAGCAGATCGAGCGGTTGCAGCAGCGAGGCTGGATGCTCAATACGGGAGTCGAGCCAGAATTTGCTTTACTCCGTAAAGACGAACGAGGACAGATTCATCCGTTTGATGCTACCGATACCTTAGAGAAACCCTGCTATGACTTTCGCGGACTATCGCGCAGTGCGGTCTTTCTAGAAAAACTCGTCACTCAACTGCAAACGGCTGGGTTTGACATTTATCAAATCGACCACGAAGATGCCAACGGGCAGTTTGAGATTAACTATACTTACACCGATTGCCTTACGACTGCCGATCGCTACATCTTTTTCAAAATGGCAGCGTCAGAAATTGCTAAAGAACTGGGACTGATTTGCTCGTTCATGCCGAAACCGTTTGCCAACCGCACGGGGACGGGAATGCACATTCATATGTCACTGAGCGATGGCAACTCGAATCTGTTTGCTGACGACAGCGACTCGCGCCGTTTAGGACTCTCGAAACTGGCGTATCATTTTCTGGGTGGCTTACTTACCCACGCAGGCGCACTCACTGCCATCTGCGCCCCAACGATCAATTCTTATAAGCGGCTCGTCGTGGGGCGATCGCTCAGCGGTGCAACTTGGGCACCAGCTTACATCACCTACGGCGACAACAATCGTTCCAGCATGGTACGGATTCCGAGCGGACGTTTAGAACTGCGCCTTGCCGATGGCTCCTGCAATCCTTATCTCGCTACTGCTGCCGCGATCGCCGCTGGATTAGATGGCATCGATAAAGAAATCGATCCTGGCGAACCCTATAACTTGAATTTGTACGATCTATCTGAGGCAGACCTGAAAGACAAGGGTATTCGCACTTTACCCCAGAGTTTACACGAAGCGATCGCTGCTCTGGAATCGGATGAAGTCATTAAAGGTGCGTTGGGGCTGCTAGCAGACGAATTTATTAACTTGAAACGAATGGAATGGGTGGAATATATGCGTCATGTTTCGCAGTGGGAAGTGGAACGTTATTTGGAGTTTTTCTAGTAAATAAATTAGGTGCAATCGTGTGTGGAATTGTCGGACTACTGATTAAAAAACCAGAATGGCGAGAATCGCTCGGCGAACTCATGGTTCCCATGTTGATTGGCATGAGCGATCGCGGACCCGACTCTGCTGGACTTGCCGTATTTACTGCTACCCTGCCAGAGCCGCAGCGCAAATACAGCCTCTATTCAAAAGACAAATTCGATTGGGAAAGTTTGGGGCGATCGTTTCAAGCATCTTTCACGAGTGCATCTGAGATTCAAATCAATGGCAATCGGGCAGTACTAATTTCGGATCGAGAACCCGATCGCGTCAAGCAATGGCTCAAAGCTAAATATCCACATCTACACCTGCTGTCAACAGGTCGGACGATCGATCTCTACAAAGACACGGGGAAACCGGCAATGGTAGCCGATCGCTATAATTTCTCAGCACTGAAAGGTTCCCACGCGATCGCCCATACGCGCATGGCAACAGAATCAGCAGTGACTCCCGATCGCGCACACCCGTTTACGGCGGGAGAAGATTTTTGCCTGGTGCATAACGGTTCTCTTTCCAATCCTTACTCGATTCGTCGTCGCTTAGAACCGCTTGGCATTCACTTTGAAACCGACAACGACACGGAAGCAGCTTGTCGCTTTCTCGAATGGCGGATGCGGGAAGGGGACGATCTGGAAACTGCCATCAAACAAGGCTTTGTCGAGTTAGACGGCTTTTATACATTTCTGATAGGAACGGCGGACAAACTCGCGCTCGTACGAGATGCCTTTGCTTGTAAACCAGCAGTTGTGGCGGAAACTGATAATTATGTGGCGATCGCCTCTGAATTTCGCTCTCTAGCTCACCTACCCGATGTCAAAAACGCTCACCTCTACGAACCCGCACCGGAGGAGTTATACATATGGATGGTGTAACTGATGCCACTATGGAATGTGTCACTTTTGACCTCGCCCAAACACCACTACGTGCAGTCAACCACTACCTGCATCACAACCTCACTCAAACTGGAGGACAAGCTATCGAGATCCTCAACCCCGATGGAGCGCATAATATTGCGGTGGGACTGAATGCCTCAGTTGAGGTAAAAATCCTCGGTCATGCAGGCTACTATGCGGCAAGCATGAACCAGCTAGCAAACGTAACGATCGCCGGAAATGTGGGAACGGGTGTTGCTGAAAATATGATGTCCGGTCGGGTGCATGTCAAAGGCTTTGCCTCGGTTTCTGCTGGAGCCTCCGCCCACGGGGGGTTATTAATTATTGATGGCGATGCTAGTCTGCGTTGCGGCATTTCTCTAAAAGGAGCAGATATTGTTGTCGGTGGTAGCGTTGGCAGCTTTGCCGCATTCATGGCGCAGGCTGGACGGATCGTAGTTTGTGGGAATGCAGGGGAAGCATTGGGAGATTCGCTTTACGAAGCCGTAATTTACGTCCGAGGCGAGATTAAATCGCTCGGTGCTGATGCTCGAATAGAACCCATGTCTGAAGCCGATTATGCAACGGTAGCCGAGCTATTAGCAAAAGCAGGTTTCTCTCACAATCCCCAAGATTTCCAACGAGTTGCTTCCGCCAAACAACTCTATCACTGGAATGCGGATGCAGTGACCAGTGACTCCGCATTCCAGTGACTCCTGACCAGTGACCAGTTATCAGTGAAGACAGTAGTTATGACTAACCACTCACTACACCCCCCACCCCACACCCCACACCCCACACCCTTCATCGCATCAATCCATCTCTCGCGAAGAATCTTGGGGTTACGATCGCCGCATCCTCAACTACATTCAAAACGCAGCGGCACACGGTCTTTACGAAATTCGCGGTTTGGGCGCAAAACGTCGATTGCCGCATTTTGACGATCTGGTGTTTCTAGGCGCGTCCATGACTCGTTATCCTTTAGAAGGCTATCGAGAAAAATGCACCACCAAAACGATTCTCGGCACTCGCTACGCCAAGAAGCCGCTCGAATTGGAGATTCCCATCACGATCGCGGGGATGAGTTTTGGCTCGCTATCGGCTAATGTCAAGGAAGCCCTGGGACGTGCGG
The DNA here is from genome assembly GCF_032860985.1 of Chroococcidiopsis sp. SAG 2025. Lineage (GTDB taxonomy): Bacteria > Cyanobacteriota > Cyanobacteriia > Cyanobacteriales > Chroococcidiopsidaceae > Chroococcidiopsis. The sequence continues at coordinate 5,367,051 of NZ_JAOCNC010000001.1, read as the reverse complement.
CAACCGCAGTCGGAACTTCTACCACGACTGGGGATGGGGGCATGACACCGGAGGAACGGCTGTCTTCAAAAACCTTAATTTATCAATGTCTGCCCTCCCGCTACGGCTTCAACCCGGACGACGTGCGCAAAGCCGATGCGATCGAAATTGTTGTGGGTCAAGGGGCAAAACCAGGTGGTGGCGGGATGTTACTCGGACAGAAGATTAATCCCCGTGTTGCCGAGATGCGGACTTTACCAGAGGGAGTCGATCAACGCTCTGCCTGTCGTCACCCCGATTGGACGGGTCCCGACGATTTAACCATCAAAATTCAGCAATTACGCGAATTGACCGATTGGGAAAAACCGATTTTTGTCAAAGTGGGTGCAGTACGAACTTTCCACGATGTCAAGCTGGCGGTTCATGCTGGAGCGGATGTCGTGGTTGTCGATGGGATGCAAGGGGGTACGGCGGCGACACAGACAGTATTTATCGAACACGTCGGCATTCCCACCCTGGCAGCAGTGCGGCAGGCAGTGGATGCCCTAGAAGATATGAATATGAAAGGCGAGGTACAACTGATCGTCTCAGGTGGCATTCGCACGGGAGCCGATGTTGCCAAAGCGATCGCGATGGGAGCAGATGCGGTTTCGATCGGTCAAGCAATTCTGATGGCGTTGGGCTGCAATAGCGAGACTTATGTGCAAAAGGGGACGCATCATTCGGCAATCGAAGACTACGCGGCGATCGGCACAGCACCAGGATACTGCCACCACTGCCACACCGGAAAGTGTCCTGTAGGAGTGACAACCCAAGACGAAATTTTGGAAAAACGCCTAGAACCGGAAGTTGGCGCTCGGCGAGTCAAAAACTACCTGCAAACTCTAAATATGGAACTAACCACGATCGCCCGTGCTTGCGGTAAGCAAAACGTGCATCACTTAGAACGGGAAGATCTAGTCGCGTTAACGATCGAAGCTGCTGCTATGGCACGTCTTCCCCTGGCAGGGACTGACTGGATTCCTGGCGTTCAACCAATGTAATCTTTGGCTAAAAACTCTTAGTGTCCTGCCACGATTGCAGGCATCAACACTGCATCAATCGTGTGAATCGTGCCGTTATCAGTCACGATGTCAGTTTTGAGGATGCTGGCATTGTTAACTTTGACTGTACCGTTAGCTGACTCAATTGCTAAGACTGACCCTTCAACTGTCTCTACTTCGTCAATTTGTGCCAAATCATCAGATCTCACGTCGCCAAAAGCAATATGATAAGTCACAATTTTTTTCAGTTTAGGCAGATCTTGCAGCAGCGAATCTAAAGTTCCCTCTGGCAGTTTGGCGAAGGCTTCGTCAGTTGGGGCAAAAATTGTAAAAATGCCGGGACTCCCAAGAGTTTCTTTTAGTTCAAGAGCATCAACAGCCTTTACCAAAGTTTTGAAGTTTCCCGCGTTGGCAGCAGTTTCTAAAAGGTCAGCCATGAGGTAATGCAACTTTATTTATGTAGTGTTACAAGATACTTATAAATGGGTTGGGCAGCGTGTAGCTTCTATCAAGAGAGAGGTTGCTAGAAACTAGTTAGGATGTTTTGAACGGTAATTGACCAAATACAGGGAGTAGGGAACAGGGAGCAGGGAGCAGCGATCTATAAAAAAATTTAGTTGGGGGATACAAGCACACCTCATAACAAATAATTATGCCCGGGAATTACTTGCAACGAGACAGTAGGGACTCCGCGCTTTCTTGAAAGGGCGCATTCATGCATAAGTTCCTTGCTCCCTACTCCCTACTCCCTGCTCCCTTTGAATTCTCCGAGCTAGAAAGCTATGCTACTGTGAGTTCTGTAGAGTGTCGAAACACGCTCTTCGTTGCTAAAATTGGATAATTTATTGGAATAAGAGCATTACTTCAGTCTGCCATACTGTGTTTAGAAAAGTCTGGTTATTTCTGATTCTATTCCTAGTTGGGACGATCGCTTTTACTGGTTGCATGACCGCTCAACAGCTAGCTCAACCTGGAGTTGTTACCATCACTCTTAGCGGTTGGAGTAATCTGAATGAAAAACAACTGCTGCAAAAGGTTTTGAGAGATTTTGAAGTCAAACATCCACGCATCAAGGTGAAATATGATGCGATCGCTGACGAATATATGGATGTGATGAAAACCAGGTTGATTGGCGAAACAGCCGCAGATGTATTTTATTTAGAAGCTTTTGCTGCTCCAGAAATTATGCTTCCTGGGGTATTAGAGCCGCTAAATAGTTATATTTCTGAAAAATTCAATTTAGCAGATTTTTATCCTCAATTTCTTCAGGCATTTCAACAAGAGCAAATTATTTACGGTTTACCTAAAGATTATTCTACCCTTGCCCTATTTTATAATAAAAAAGCTTTTGAGTCTGTCGGTCTCTCTCAACCACCTCAAACTTGGGAGCAATTGCGAGAATATGCTAAAAAATTAACCGTCGATCGCGATCGAGATGGAAGAGTCGATCAATATGGTTTTGCTTTAGTTCCAGAACTTGCCCGTCAAGTTTTTATTATCCAAGCTTTTGGGGGAAAGTTGATCGACACGAATGGAAATGTTGCATTTGCCGAGCCAGAAAGTTTAAAAGGTCTACAATTATTAGTAGATTTATATCGCTTAGATCGATCGGCGGCTCAACCTTCTGATGTTGGTACAAATTCAGCAGGTGAAATGTTTGGTCAAGAAAAGGTCGCAATGGCGATCGACGGTCCTTGGTTAATTCCTTATTTAAAAGAGACTTTTCCTCAGCTTGAGTATGCCACTGCTGAAGTCCCAACTATTAACCAGAAAAAAGGCACAATGGCTTATACAGTTGCCTATGTGATGAATCAAAAATCGAAACATAAAGCAGCAGCCTGGGAATTAATCTCTTACTTAACTGGACAAGAGGGAATGCAAGCCTGGACGAGTCAAGGTTCTGTATTTCCTACCCGTAAATCTGTAACTGATGCCCTACAATCCGATCGCAATCCTCTTTATTCACCTTTTACTGCTGGAGCTGAATATGCTACTATTTGGCAATTAAATGAAGATCTACCGATTATTCTCAACAATTTTAACAATCAATTTGTTAGTGCCATAATCGGTCAGCAAAGCCTAGCATCGGCAATGAAAAAAGCGCAGAAAACTGCTAATAAAGAAATAGCCTTATCAAAGTAAAACTAGGGATTAGAGTGAGAGATCTTCGCGTTTTTAAAAATCAGCCTCAGCCAAAAAATGCTTTGTCTGGATATATTTTCATGGCTCCTACAATTATTATTTTAGGATTGTTTGTACTTCTACCTATTCTGATTGCTTTAGTTCTAGCTTTTTATAAAATTCAGATTTTAGGAGAATTTACCTACAGATTCAACGGCTTCAAAAACTTTACTCGCCTCCTCAATGACGATCGCGTGTGGATTGCCCTCAGAAATACGGTTGAATATGTGGCGATCGTCGTACCAATTCAAACTATAATTGCTCTCGGCTTGGCTTTAATTCTAAATGCTAATCTCAAAGGTAAAAATTGGTTTAGAATTATTTTTTTCATGCCGACAGTGACTTCCTCGGCAGTCTTAACGATAATATTTTTGTGGATGTATAATTCAAATGGTTTAATAAATAGCGTTCTGGCTTTTTTAGGTTTACCAACTTATAACTGGATTGGCGATCCAAATGTTGCCTTAAAAGCAATTACAATCATGAACATTTGGTCAACAGCACCTTTATTCATGGTGATTTATCTAGCTGCTTTACAAGATATTCCTGAAAGTCTTTACGAAGCAGCAGCAATTGATGGCGCAAGTTGGTGGGATAAATTATTTTATATTACTCTACCAAGTTTAAAATCCGTCACATTTTTTGTTGTCGTGATGGGGATTGTTGGTACATTCCAATTATTCGATCAATCATATATTTTCTCTCGCGGTACGGGTGGTCCCGATAACTCGACATTGACAGTTGTACTGCTGATTTATCAATATGCTTTTAAAAGCTTGGATATGGGTTATGCCGCAGCAATTGCTTTGATTTTGGCTTTGGCGATCGCCATCACTACGCTAATGCAACGTTATTTTTTCTCTGAAAAGGCGAATTAATCTCAACGTTATAATACAAATATTCGCTCGATCGCACCAGACAGCTAAACGCTACATCGCTGTAAGGAGGAAAAGCTATGAGGTTAGCAGGATTACTGACAGCAGTGCTGGCGATCGCATCACTGGCGATCGCCCAACCCGCACGTTCGGAGGAAGAACCGATTTTCGATCTTTCCGAAACTCAGTTGCGGTTACAAGGAGAATCAGGAGCTGAGTTAGAAGCAAGGAACGAGCGGCAAAGAGCAGAATTTAATACAGATATTACCAGAGCGCTATACGAAATCGAGCAAACGAAAACTTTTGCCCAACCAATTCAAGCAGAATTTCAAAGGAGAGTTTTCGATCTCGAACATCGTCCTTTTACCCCCGATCCAGCTAGAGATCTACCGAGTAATTTCAGGCTATAGCGCGTCTATTTCAATCGCAACTATACAATTGTTTTTAATGCTTCTTTGACGCTGGCATATTGATAATTGAAACCCGATGCTTGAGTGCGTTTGGGTAAAACCTGCTGACCTTCTAAAACCACGATCGCGCCTTCTCCTAATAATGCCTCGATCGCAAAGTTGGGGACGGGCAACCAGGAGGGACGCTGCATCACTTCTCCCATTGCTTGGGCTAACTCTGACATCCGCACTGGATTAGGAGCTGTAGCATTGAATACTCCTTCCATTTCCGGTTTTGTCAATGCTTCGATAATTAAGTTTACCAAGTCATCGCGATGAATCCATGAAAACCACTGGCGACCGCTACCGATGGGACCACCAGCAAAAAGTTTGAAGGGAGTAATCATTTTGGCGATCGCACCTCCCATTCCCAAGACAATTCCAAAGCGCAAAATCACTAACCGCGTTCCCAATTCCTTGACTTTCTGCGCCTCTGCCTCCCACTCTTGGCAGACTTGGGCAAGGAAATCATTACCCGCAGGACTGGATTCATCAAATGTAGCAGTTTCGCTCGTACCGTAATAACCAATGGCAGAGGTATTGACTAACACGCTGGGTTTGGGATTTGCTTTGGCGATCGCCTCGACAACTTTTTGCGTTCCTAGCTTACGACTATTGAGAATTTCTTGTTTGCGTTGGGGTGTCCAGCGTCCTTCACCAATTGGTTCTCCGGTTAAGTTGACTACGCCATCACAACCCGCGATCGCATCTTGCCACGCACCCGATTCTGTTGGTGTATAGGCAATAATTTCTACATTTGGAAAAGTAGATTTAGGAAATACGTTTTCTGCCTTATTGACGTTGCGACTAAAAACGACAACTTGATGACCGTCCGTTTTGAGTCGTTCGACTAAACGACTACCAACAAATCCAGTGGCTCCAGTAATTGCTACTTTCATAAACTTGGGGAGTGTGATTACGTTACTTAGTAAGGGCGCAGCTATGCGCCCTTATTCTATTTCTTTGATTCGCTGAAAGCCATACCGTTAGCCTCAGCGTAGCGATTCATAAACCGCATAAATCTCTCCCAGTGGTCTTCTTGCTCGATCGCAAATGTACAATCTAGGCGTTGAAATTCATCTCCATCCATGCCACCAAAAATGAATTTTGTCGAGTCAGGCGTGACTTGAATTTCACCTTCTTCATCGACTAAACGCACGAAGTTATTGAATTTTTTGGTAAAACTATTGAATCTTTCCAAAGATTTGAGTTGCTCAAAGCGCAGTAAAACCGACCGAACTCCCGAACGGCGATCGCGGCGCAAGCTAACGTTACTCAGTTCTTCGGGAATCCCTTCAAAGAAATAAATTGCAGCTACAGAAGTCATTAGACAGTGACCAGTGACCTGTTACCAGTGACCAGAACAATTTGCATTTGGTCAACATATATTAATTATCTCTCTAAAGTGAATGCTTGAAACAGGCATTGACTCAAATCTATAATCTTTCAGTGGTATTGATGTACTACGATGGTAGGCGATCGCACTTATTCGTAATGCGACCACATCCTCAAGATCTTGACCGTGGACATGAGTGCTGTACTGATAGGTGGTAAAGTTGGGCAAATCATTGAATATCGCGTTAGGCTAATGCGATCGCCTCCACTTTTACGCGGTAGTCCTGTTCTAAATTACAAGCGGGAAGCAAAGCCCCCTTTGTCAGGGGGTTAGTGGATCGACATCTGCAAATTCAAGTGCGTAATTCCTGTGACGATCGAGCGATCGCCTTTTTGCAAACTAATTTGTAAACTAAGTGCTTGGTATGTGTCCTTTTCTGAAAGCCTTTTGGATCAGAATTAGGAGCATTCCAATTCCTGCAAATATCAACGCCAAAATGTGACTTGCAGGAGAAGCAAAAGCCACCAAAACGAGATCGAACAGTAATGCGATCGCCGGAATTATCAAGGGAACCCGAAACCCATTAGTTTCAGGGTCTCGACGTTTAATCGACAGCAGCGAGAGGTTGACCAGACAAAACATTGCCAGAATCAAGGTGGCAGTGGTTCCTGCTAAAAATTGCAGTGTCCCAGAGAGCGCCAGAAAAATGGCAATGGGTAAAATGACTATCAGCGTTCGATAAGGCGTGGCTCTACGTCGATGTAATTTTCCTAACCAAGCTGGTAGCAATCCTTCACGCGACATTCCAAACAGCAGCCGCGATGCTGTGACAAAATTGAGCAGCGCCGTATTGAGTACGGCAAATAGAGCAATGATTGTAAAAATGACCTGGGGAAAATTGGGCTGCGCTCGACGCACGACATCCAGTAGCGGAGCGCTGGAAGCGGCAAGCTCTGATGGATTAAGTACTTGAATCGCCAGCCAGGAGACGAGTATATAGACGACACCCGCGATCGCCAAAGCCAGTAAGATTGCTCTTGGTACGTTGCGTTCGGGATTTTTAACTTCTTCCGCCACATTGACAATATCCTCAAATCCAATGAAGGCATAGAAAGCCAGTGCTGCTCCCTGAATCACTGCCGTCCAACCGATTGCTGGCGCGTTGGGAACAGCAGCAGGATTAACCGTGCCACCACCGCTCAAAAACAAGGTTGAAACCAAAATGACGATCGCAAGACCCGAAACCTCGACAGAGGTGCAAAAGATATTCAGCGCCGAGGATTCCTTCATGCCTCTGAAATTGACATATGCCAGCACAGAAAAAAGCGCTAGGATAATCAGCCAATCTGGAATAGCTGGTGCAAAAGCGTTGAGATAGCCAGCAAACGCTTTCGACAGCGTTGCCATCGAGACTAAGCAGGTACAAAACATTAACCAGCCAACTAAGATTGAGAGCCAGTCAATGCGAAATGCCCTGTGGACAAAACAGGCGACTCCACCACTTTGTGGAAATCGACTGCCCAGTTCGGCGTAACTTAAAGCGGTGAATGCCGCGACAATCATAGCGGTCAAGAACGAAGCCCAAACCAAAGTACCGGAAAGTCCGGCAATTTTGCCGACTACTGCATAAATTCCCGCACCCAGAATGTCACCTACTCCATAGACAACCAGAGTTGGCAATCCAAACACTCGCTTGAGCGAATCTGTTTCTACTACATCATTTACTTGCATGTAACTTTTTTATTTCATAATAATTTTCAATTCTGTAGCTTTTGTTATCGCTCGCATATAGAGTTGTCATAATGCTTTACGGTACAGCTGAGTGCCTGCTGCATCTGTATCGAGATCTACCACTAATGGAGTAGGATGGCTGTAGAAGCACGATCGCGAAAGCTAGCCGATCGCTCGTACAGATTTCAAGTTTTGCGATCGCTGTCAGACTTTTTACCCGCTCGTATTTAATACAATAGATTTATAGACTGAAGTATGTCTCCAATATCCTTCCTAGTATTTGTTTTCCATAATCATTTAAGTGGTAATTATCACGCATCCAAATGCTATATGGATTACCGTTAGCGTCTGGTGAACCGAGACCAGCAGCGGTAGCTGGTCCATAGATAAACTCACTTTGAATTCCTGTCATGTCCAGGTATTCTAGATTATTTGCATAAGCAAACCACAATAAGTTACCGCGATAATCGTTAGGAATTGTCGTATTATTTGTCGGATTTTGATCGAGTTCCTTAATACTTGGATTCAGTTGATAGTCAATTGGGTTAGGATAGTTGTTAGGACTCCATGCTTTCGTCAACAACAAGATCTCGGTTTTGTGGTTAGTGACGCGATCGCTAGCTCTCACTTGGTTAACCACGCTTTGGAAATCACTCATGTTATTGCCATTGCTGATTCCTCCAATTATCAGCAGATCTGGCTTATATTTCAGTATGCAATTCTGCACGCAAGTTTTATAGTACTGAACCCCCGTACCACCTATTACAGAAGGGATAATTTCAACTTTACTACCAGGATACTCGCGTTCTAAAAAGACATCGATAGGTGCTGTTGCTGTATCATTCTGAATGCTGTCTCCGAGCATAACGATGCGGAGATTCTGCCCATTCCGTAACTTTTGCATCGTGAGCGGAATACGTTGCCATCGGCTGGCTTTGGGAACATAATTCAGTTTGGCAGAAAAGCTATTATAAATTCCGTCAGCCCACTGTGCTACTTCTTGGGAAGTCGTTGCCTGTACGGTAATATCATCAATAAAAAGAGGCTGCGAACCGAGCGAGTGAAAATTGATTCTCATTTGAACTGGTAGTAGGTTCCCGTTCGCTCCAACAGTAGCTTTGGTTCGGAAACGAAATTCATTATGCACCCAGTTGTTCGACTGAAAAACACTAGAGAATGTAGCATCTGGTAATTGGTTGCCAGTTTGCTTGTCATAGAATGTCGCTGACCAATATCCATAACCGACACTTCCGGGGTTATTAGTCGTTCCAGGAGCTTTACTGTTGAACGAGAGCCGATACCATTGCAGGGGAGTAGTATTTAGTAGAGGACTCGACCATGCATCATCAAATGTGTAGTTTGTAGGACCAGGATGCTGAACTCGAATGGAGCGAGTGCCAGATGTACCCCCAATGACCCAACTAGCACCAGAACCACGAGTTATCCAGCCTTCAGAAGTCGGGCTTCGTTCAAAAGTAGAATAGAGAATTATCGCTCCTGCCAATACTTCAATCATTGTTAACAACCTTGTTTTAGAAGATATTTAGTGCTTGAGATGAGGTTGACTTATTAAAAATAGTCGTCTGTTGTATAGAATTGGAAAATAAAGGTGATACAGAAGATATTGCTAGGTATCGACATACATAAGCAATTCCTTTTTTTTGAAATAACTACTTTAAACTCAGTCATCTGAAGATGACTAAGTAACGTTTCTGCTTTGGCGAGCAAGCTACTGATGTCTTTAGTTAAAAATTCCAGTTAATTATTTTATAGATGGCAAAAACTACTCAAGTTGTTTTATACATCTATACTGTTATAGTTTTTTCTTTTATAATTACTGGCTCGTATAGATTTAATACCTAAACTTAGTAGCAGCGACACTAATAGATATTATTTTTTAAAGTTTTGAAGCAATTGAGAACTTTATCAAAAGCATTTATCGGAAGCATACTTCGCAAATATCGATCTCGTGCTTCAAAATAACCTTTTATGCAACTGAATTACGCTTGATAATATCTAAAGTTAAGACAGAAACTTGTACTTACAGTTTACTATAGATTAGTTTAATTCTAGTCTATGGATCTTGTCAAGACGATAAATTCAATAAGCATCGGAAATTATAAGTATTAATTTTTAATAATGATGGCGATCGCAAATAAGAGTTACCTAAAAATACGACTGTTATTGCCATACTTTTATCTTAGTAACGAGATTGCAAGGATAAAAGCGACGAGCTATTTAGTAAAATACACTTTACTAGAAAAATCTATTTAATAGTAGGAAAAACTTCGATTTGGCACGTAGTTTTAAAAAAAAAAATTAATCTTCTTTTATATATCTGTATAAACGTAGATCGAGGATATCATCAAGATCTTTGCTTTTCAAATCTTTACCATTGGGAAATAAATCTCTTACTGTACTTACTAGTTGGTAGTCTTTAATGAATTCTTTGATGAATCCATGTAACTCCTTTGGACCTGCTTGGTTAAATACGCCATAGAAATCTGGCGAGCCGTCAAAATTATCATCAATTGGACGAGCGCCAACTGTACTAATAACCCATTTTGGAGGATTTTTTCTAAGTGAAGCAATGGCTTTTTAATATTGTTTAAAGTATAAAAATCACTATATGTAGTATCGACTAATGTTGGATTTTTACACTTTAATAAGGTATAAAGAACAGGTGCTGAACCATAGATAAAACAAGATTCACCTGGTTTAATATTTTGACGTAGCATTGAGAAAGCAACAGTTATCTTCTGGAAATTTAATAAATTTTGTCATTGGTGAATCTAGAGAATAGCGAACATCCCCATGTAAACCCTTGTTACTAAATCCTCCTATTTGAGACACGGTGAATACAATGACTGTAATTACAAGAAATAGTAAACAAAAGCTTTTTTTCCAGGAAGTAGGAACCTTAGATGACATTAATGTAGTTATGATAATTAGTGGCATCAACATTACAGAGTCTAAATATGCTCTGCCAGGCCACGACATCTGCATAGCCCAGGTTGAGCCGAGAGTGAGAGCTATTAGTAAGGGAAAAATTGGCTCTGATACTCCTAAAAGTTTCTGACTGGATTTAGGAAAAATACAACTTCCTAAAAGAGCGAAGCTAAAGAATGTACTTGGTAAATCGTAGGTGAATAAAAGCTGTACTAGCAATTATAGTTGGTAAATTATGGGTATTTATTAAATGGTCTATCAGTGAAATACTAATTCCAATCAGTAATAGTGAAGGAAGTAGCAATATCCCAATTAAATTTACATTATATTTAGAATTTGCTTTGATCGGGTACTGAATTAATTTAAAAACTATTGCAGATAATAAAATAGGAATCACAACAACTTTAATAATTTCTTTAATAGAAGAATCAAATTTAAGACCACCTAAGAAAACATCTATTAATGCAGCAAAACCACCAACTCTCTTTTTCTCAGATGCATCTAAAAAAGTTGTTGAAAGGCTGGGAGAAGTGCTTGATTCAGAGCTAAGAATAAAACTAATGCTCCTAAACCTAATAGAAAACCTGAAATAAAAGGAGTAGTTAGAGTACGTAAATATTTTTTTTGGACTCCGTAAGGAATAAATTAAGATAACTCCTAATGTTACTAATATGCAAAGGGTTCCATTGCTCTGACGCGCTCCTATAACGAGAGCAAGAGAGAATCCAGAAATAGCAATATATAGAAATGATAAAGTAGAACTTCCTTTTTCTAGCTTGTTTAACCCAAGAATAATAAAAAGAGCGGAAATCGACAAAAATAAGTATACATAAGAAGTACTCCAGTGAACTAGTGAAGAGTTCATCAAGGCAAATCCACTACAAAGAGCTACTGATATAACCTGAGATGAAAATTGACGAAATATAAAATAATAAACTAGCAAATTAGTCGCCTTAACTATAAAAGCGGCGAACAAGCTAGCATAGTAACTTTGACCTAAAATATTTTGGAAGAAAGCGTCAAAGATAATAATAGGTATAAAACCTACTTGAAATACATAGTCTCTGTAGGGAAAGTCATTATGAAGTAATCTATTGCCAAGATGAAAGTATAAAGCTGAATCTCTCAATTCATCCCATAAAGTGACCAAGGAAAAGAAGAGAAAAAAAAGCAATAACTAATAAAATGATGAGAGCAAAACTCTCTTTATGACGCTTAAAATTAAGTGAAATATTCATTTCTTCCTTTGATATTGAATCGGAAATTATTTTTTTATTAGAAGGTTTTAGTTTAAATTAACTTGATTTGAATTAGTTTTAAGAAATTTGCAATACAGCATCTGCATTGAGTGCTACTTTTATACTATTATTTACGCTCCTTTCATCTGGATATACGTGTGCCATGCTAGCTATATAAAGATTGGGAATTGGACTTTTAAGCTGGAATCTTGTCAGAAAAATTTTTATCGCAAACCGTAGCAGCTGTTTTTGTGCGAAAGACTTGGATATCTTTAATTCCTTTAGTTTCTATATCGGGATAAATTGACTGTAGCTGTTTCTTAAAAAGACTAATAATTTCTGGATCGCTTTTAGATAATATTGGCTCCCTCCAAGTAGCATATCTAGATAAATACGTGACGTGTAACCCTTGATATTCCTTTGGTGATAAAAGGTTCGTTTGCTCGATTACACCTCCAAAATCAAAACCAGGATCTCCGACATTTAACCAATAGATGTTACTTAAAGGTTTTTCTGTAACAACAACGACGCAGATAGCCCCAAAATATTCAATTCTTTCTAGCTGTGTGCGATAGTTAGAAAATTTGTTTGGAATGAGTTTAGCTAAATAAGTCGTGGGGATAGTGACTAATATTTTATCAGCTCTAAACTCTCCTTGAGGAGTTTTTACCCTATGACGCGATCGTTCTCGAAGAGTAGCTCTGTGACTGGAGTATTTTTTGAAAATAATTACTTTTTTTTTCTAAGTTTAACCTCAAGCGCATCAACTAATCTTTGTAGACTTCCCTTCAAATATCCTAGTTTTTCTTTTCCTTTGGAGCGAGATTTCAACCTCTGTGTCATTCGTCCAATCATCCAAGCGAGTGGAATCTTAGCGGCGTATTCACCAAATTTAATTTCAAGCATTGGATACCAAATAGTATTGGTAACCCGTTTCCCTGCCCACTTATAAAACCACTCTAAAGCAGAAATATTTTCATATTTTTGCCACTTTCTTTGTTTAGATAGAAATAAACTAGTTAGCCCAAAGCGAATTTTATCTAATAAGCTTAATTTGGGAAATTGTAATAAATCTTTTGTTGTTGTGAAAGGATGAATATTTCCATAACGATACATGCCCATTTTTGTTTCAACAAATTGCACATCTTGAGAAAGATTTAGTTCTTTTAGTAGCCAGTTAATCTCTGCGTCGTGAGTAAAAAAATGATGATAAAAGCATTCGAGCTTTGTTCCTCCAATGTCAAAAGTTGATAATAGTCCTCCTAGCTTACTAGAAGCCTCTAATAAAGTTACTTTTTCACCACGTTTAGCTGCGATGTAGGCAGATGCTAAGCCAGTTGCACCACCTCCGATAATTAATAGATTCATTGCTTTGTTCAAATCTCTTTTTGTTATTTAGATATAGATTGAATTATTCGGACTTTGTAATTGCAGTCTAAAATTGCTTTACGTAAAAGCTAGGTTTACTCGATTTCGCTTTTCAGCTTTGTTAATGACGTAAAGCCAAAGTAAGGAATGTAGCTCAATCCCCAGATTGTTATAGGTAAATACTGACAGGCATGAATTACTACAATACAGGCTAAAGCTGTTTCTGATGGCACTTGCCAAACATTTAGAGCTAGTGTTCCAAAATATTGAAAAGCTCCTAAATATCCTGGAGCAGTTGGAGCTAGGATGCCTAAATTGACTAACCCCATTACAAATAAGGGAGCTGTTAGTGGCACTTCAAGTTCAAAAGCTTGAATAGCAATATGGAAAACGATGCCCTCCACTAACCAAATAGTAAGGCTCAATCCCAATATAGTTAAAGGAAGGAATGGAGTTCGCCACACTAATGTTAATCCTTTGGCAAACTGCTGTAGAAAACTTTGTAACTTTGTTGAAGGTAAAATATTAGTTTTTGTATCCCATAGAGAACGAGTCAAAGTTAAAAGCATGACTATTGTTAACGCTCCTCCAAAGATAGTGAGTCCTAAAACTCCTACTGATGAAACCCACGTAGGAATGCTACTATCTCTCGTTGCTAAATATAACAATCCTACTAGCACTAAACCATCAAAAATACGTTCGGTTAGGATACTGGCTAAAGCAAAAGAGCGACTAATTTGACAACTTTTACCGATCGCCTGCGCCCTAACAATTTCACCTAAACGAGCTGGTAAGATATTATTGGCTCCATATCCTAAAACTACTGCACCCAAAGAGTCACCCATAGAAACTCTATGAGGAAGTAAAAATTTCCAGCGCCACGCTCTGATGATGAATCCTAAACAATACACTCCTACCATCGTTATGAGAGTGGATAAAGAAACTTTATTGAAAGCCTCTATTACCGATACCCAATCCAATCTACGGAAAACAAAATAGAGAAAAATAAAACTAATTAACCACCCTAGCCAAACTAGTGAATTGCGTTTCAAATTCTAATATCTCCTGGGAGAAGTGTCGCAGTATTGTAAGCCTCTTTTTTAGTTTCAAAACCATCCTGTTCTTTAACAATATAGAGTGGACGTTGTTTCACCTCATCAAAAATTCGCCCTAGATACTCACCAAAAAGTCCCAGCGTTGTTAGTTGAGCGCCTCCAAGAAATAAAGTCGCTAAAATTAAAGATGTAAAGCCTGGTACATCTTGGGGAGAATAGCCGAAAATCCTAAATCCTAAAATTCGATGAAGGAAGAAGAATACAATACTTACTAAGGAAAAGAAACAAATGAATAGACCAAAAACGCCACTAACTTGTAAAGGTCGATAGGAGAAGTCGATCATGCCATCCAGAGCAAGACGCAAAAGTTTGTGAAACGTATATTTTACCTCTCCAGCAAAACGCTTATGTCGTTCGTATGGAATACCAATTTGCCGATAACCTATCCAAGAGCGCAGTCCTCGGACAAAACGATTGCGTTCGGGCATGACATTCAACCAATCCACGATGGTTCTATCCATAATGCAAAAATCTCCTGAATCTAAGGGGATCTTAATAGACGAACACCACGCTAGTATGCGGTAAAAAATGTAGTAAGCAGAGCGTTTGAAGATATTTTCTTTTCTTTTAGTTCTAACTCCGTAAACTACTTGATATCCTTGCCGCCACTTATCTAAAAAGCGGTAAAGTTCTTCAGGAGGATCTTGCAAGTCAGCATCCATGACAGCTATCACATCGCCAGTTGTATAACGAAGACCTGCACTGACAGCTGTTTGATGACCAAAGTTACGAGAAAAACTAATATACTTAAAACGTGAATCTTTTTGATAGAGTTTGCGTAAAAGAGAAAGAGTTCGATCGGTACTTCCATCATCTACGAGGATGGCTTCAAACGCAGAATTCCAAGTAGGAGAAGCACTAACGATACGCTCGTAGAGCTTCGGAATGTTCTCTTCTTCGTTGAAAAGTGGGATTACAATTGACAGCATTGGAAGAGTAGTTCTAAAGGTGAAGTATCGTGACGATCGCTCAGTTTGAGGTATTCTGTAGATCGAAAAGTGAAATCTCAAACTAGCATTCAGTCAGCATTTTAAGAGCTGAAGCGCGATGCCAAAACACCCTGATAGTTTTCAATAGCTCTCAACCAGAAAGGGCTGTAGCAGTTAACTTGCGATCGCTTCTGGAGTCAGTAACAACTGTAGGGTTCTTTGCCAGTTTGGTAATACGATCCCGAATGTATCAGATAATTTTTGATTGTTCAATACAGAATAAGTCGGTCGCTTTGCTGGTGTAGAATACTGCTCTGAGGCGATCGCGACTAACCTCTGTAACTTGAACGTGTTAAACTTTCGCTCTTGTTCGAGAATCGCTTTAGCAAAACCATACCAACTAACCTGTCCTGTAGCACTCAAGTGATATATCCCACTTTTATGAGCTAAGAAATCATATAGATTTTGTTTTGTGGCTTGAAATAAAATTTGTGCTGTAGCTTCAGCAATTAAGCGACTCCAGGTGGGAGATCCAACTTGGTCGTTAACGACTCGCAATTCCTCTCGTTCCTGAGCTAGCCGCAGGATTGTCAGCAGAAAATTGTTCCGATGTCGGCTATATACCCAACTAGTGCGAAGGATAGAATACGAGCCACCCACTGCTTCAATAGCCTGCTCGCCTATGAGTTTGGTTTTACCATAAACATTTTGAGGGTTGGGTAAATCCTGCTCGGTGTATGCTGTACTTTTTTTGCCATCAAACACGTAGTCTGTTGAATAGTGAATGACTGCTGCACCTAGTGATTTTGCTTCTTCTGCAATGATGCCAGGGGCAATTCCATTCACTGCCATTGCTGTATCCGAATCTAATTCAGCTTTGTCCACAGATGTATACGCAGCAGCGTTAACGATTAAGGTGGGTTTAACTTCGCGCAGCGTCCGACGAATAGTGTCTGGTTGAGCCAAATCCATTTGCAGCGCTCTTTGACTAATGCTGCGTCCTGTAGAGATGACTTTACCCAAAGGCATTAAGGTCTGCTGTAGTTCCCAACCTACTTGCCCAGTTATACCTGTCAATAGAATTTTCATGCAAATACCTCTGCTTCTCGTAGCAATTTCCCAGCTCGATCTTTGGCAGATAGAACTGGCTCATTTTCAAGAGGCCAAGCGATCGCCAGATCGGGATCGTTCCACAAAACACAGCGTTCGTGCTGTGGAGCATAATAATCTGTGGTTTTATATAAAAACTCTACATATTCAGTGAGTACCATAAACCCGTGAGCAAAGCCTTTAGGAACCCAAAGCTGCTGGTTGTTTTCTGCACTTAAGAAGGCTCCTACCCATTGACCGAAAGTCTTCGATTGCTTTCTTAAATCTACCGCAACATCAAATACGGCTCCTTGTACAACTCTTACAAGCTTGCCTTGAGGTTGCTGAATTTGATAGTGCAGACCACGCAGTACATTCTTGGTAGAGCGAGAATGATTGTCTTGTACAAAACGAGCTGAAATGCCGATTTTTTCCCAAAAAGCCTTTTCGTTATAGCTTTCGTAAAAGAAGCCTCGGTTATCTCCGAACACGTGCGGCTCAATTATGAGAACGTCAGGAATGGCAGTTTCTATAACTCTCATGGTTCTATCCTTTAAGCGCATAAAATGCCTGCTCTAGCTCGCTGAGTGTCGTCATAACATGAGATTCATCGTCTAGAAGCTCCATCAAATATCTTCCATAACTACTTTTGAGCATAGGTTTAGCAAGGTAGCGCAACTGAACTGAGTCAATATATCCTTGCCGATAGGCAATTTCTTCAATGCAAGCAATTTTTAGTCCTTGCCGTTCTTCTAAAGTTTGAATAAAGTTAGCTGCCTGATGCAACGATTCGTGTGTACCTGTATCTAACCAAGCATATCCTCGACCCAAAACCTCTACTCTTAGCTGACCTCGGTTGAGGTAAACCGAATTCACATCGGTAATTTCTAACTCATTACGAGCAGAAGGCTTAAGGCTCGTAGCGATTTTCACCACCTGTGAGTCATAAAAGTATATTCCAGGTACTGCATACTTGGACTTAGGAATGAGAGGTTTTTCTTCAATACTGACAGCACGTCCGCGAGGATCGAACTCAACTACACCGTATTGTCGCGGGTCTTTGACTGGATAACCAAATATTAATCCTCCTTTGCGAAGCATGGAAGCACGAGCCAATATTTCACTTAACCCATGTCCGTGAAAAATGTTATCACCCAGAATCAGACAAACTGGTTCGTTTTGAATAAAATCTCGACCTAAGATAAAAGCTTGCGCTAACCCTTCAGGTTTAGGCTGTTCGATATAACTAAACTTTAATCCCCACTGACTACCATCTTTCAATAGCTCTTGAAACAACGGTAAATCGTTAGGTGTGGAAATAATCAATATTTCTCTAATCCCCGCTAGCATTAGTATTGATAAGGGATAGTAAATCATTGGTTTGTCGTAAACAGACATTAACTGCTTACTAACAACACG
Organism: Chroococcidiopsis sp. SAG 2025; assembly: GCF_032860985.1. Lineage (GTDB taxonomy): Bacteria > Cyanobacteriota > Cyanobacteriia > Cyanobacteriales > Chroococcidiopsidaceae > Chroococcidiopsis. The sequence goes on along the minus strand of NZ_JAOCNC010000001.1, from coordinate 5,349,350 downwards.
AGTTAAAGGATAAAGTCGAGTTCCAGAGCCACCAGCTAAAATAATGCCTTTCATTTGATATACCTCAGTTGATTATGTAAAACGACTAGTTTTACGTTAAGTTCCGCTGGAATGCAGTTGATAATAACTAGGATCTACCGTGGCGACAGAGAGACTTTCATGATGAAAAACCTTTTTAGTAATAAAAACATAGCTATTAAAAATTCCTAGTTTTTGGTCGGAGTAATTAGAAAAATCCACTCTTGTCTCAAATCCGAGCGAGTGTAAGAAATGAAAAAGATCGATTCCAAAAGTTCTATAGGCTAAAATCTTGCCGCGAATTTTATCTCCGTGATATTCGGGAGGCAAAAGATATACGTCCTCATCCGTAGAAGTGTCAACGCGAACAAGAGTCGGTCTATCAAAATAACAAGGAACAGTAAATATATGATAACCTCCTGTTTTCAAAACTCGATTGACTTCAGAAAATCCTTTTTGATAATCTCTTACATGTTCAAATACATCTTCTGTGATGACAAGATCGAAAGTTTCATTATCAAAAGTTGATTTTTCTAAATTTTGGCAAAACACCCTTTCACGAATTTCCGTTCCTGTTTTGATATCAGGTGAAAAAATAGAGGATGTGTATGAGTCATAATTACGTAATACTTTATAAAAAGCATCATTCGTGTCAGTACTGTAAATTTTTAAGCTTTGTTTTTTCGGAATACAAGAAATAGAAGGGGTATTTTGAATAACTTCACTAAGAATGATTTTGGCAACGTGTCTTTTTCTGGACGAGCTACGACAAAACATGCAGTACATATTATTGCGTGCCATATCCACATCCAAGCAGACGAATAACGATATTTTTCCACATACATTACATCTCCCTAGCTTGTGAAAAGCAAAATTCTTTACTGCACTTTTAGCAACATTTAACGCTTGCACGATCGCATCTCCAAAAGTAGTTTTAACTCCCTTATACTAAATTTTTAAAACCTAAGTTTCAATGGAGAAAAACTCAGAAAAACTCAGTTACTTGTGATTTTCGTTCAGTAATTTATTAATCACTTTATCAAGTTGGAAAACATATTCTTTAGCATTTGACTGGACTAAATGAATTCCATCACTCGTTATCCATTTACCAGCAGTTAATTCTGGTAACCACTCAAAAGAGTTTTTCGGAAAAAGTGATTTTAGTAATTCTCTAATTTGCCTTTGCTTTGTAGTATTGTCAACAACTGGTTCGCCAGGTATATCAAATAAAATGACTCGAACAGCTTCTTTTGAATATCTGCAATTTGATTTTTGATAAATTCAGCTTCTCTTACAATCGACTGTTTTTGTTGAGTATCTAGTTCAATATTACGATCCTCAACCAACTGTTCTATCATTTTTACGAAAATCTGAATTAATGACTTGCTTTTCATCTTGGCGTTCAACTTCTTTCACATTTCTTTGTTTGTACTCATTTTCTAAATACTGCATCAAAACGCTAGTAGGACGATATTCTTGTCTAAACATCGGAAAATGAATTTTTATAAATGATGTTAAAGGATGAAATAAAGGATTGACTAACTTAGTATCTAATTTTCGACCAATAGTGTCATTCAATTCAACTAATAATAAACTCGGTTTTATGTTTTTCTTCTAACAATCTCTAAGCCAGTTTGGGTAGAACCCCAGACATACCTAAATTAGTTGCTCGATCGCTGAAATATTTAATAGGAAGATTATTTGCCAATGAACTTCCTACTAAAACAATAGGTGTTGAGTCTCGATCGTAAATATATTTCTCTGCTTTAATAATATTAGCTTGCCATTGATTGATTCCTTCACTAGAAGGTAAAAGACCATAAAATATAGAACCTTGATATAAAATAAGGCAAGCTATACAAACTAGTAACGGACGAATTACTAAACTTAAGTTAGAAATAAAAACATGCGATCGCCTCTAAAACTGAAAGTATATAAATGTATCGGTGCTACCAGCATCGAGAAGAGTCAGTGCCAGTAGTATTCCTAAGACTAAATCTATACTACTTTTAATGAAATATTTTTCAGTAGTTTACTACTAGAAAAATATTTATAAATCAGAAATAAAATGAGTGGGATATAATAACTGGCAAAGAAAATAGAATAGTGGGAACGATAAGATCGAGAGACAGTCTTTGATGAATATTTCTAGTTAAAGTGATAAAGAAATCTATTGCAGCATCAAAATTAACTAATTTAAAAAGATCCAACCAATTGAGACAAAGCTAAAGATAAGAAACCAACGAATTAAATCTAATAAGAATTGCTGCCAAAAGAGTTTGAACGATCTTGTATTTTTTTGATGTTTGATTGACACCTAGTAATCTTTCTACAGCTAATCCGCAGCCGTGGAAAATACCCCATACTGCATAGTTCCATGTTGCTCCATGCCACAGTCCGCCTAGTGTCATAACGACTATCAAGTTGATATAGGTTCTAATTTTACCTTTTCTATTCCCTCCCAAAGGAAAGTATAAATAGTCCCTTAGCCATGTTGATAATGAAATGTGCCAGCGTCTCCAAAATTCTGACAGCGAGAGATACATAAGGAAAATTAAAGTTTTGTGGTAGTCTATAACCTAGAACCGCAGCTAGACCTATGGCTATTAATGAGTAACCAGCAAAATCTGCAAATATTTGTATTGAATAGCCAACTAATAGAACTATATTTGTCATAGTTCCTAAGCTTTGATAGTAAGGAAAGCTAATCCAGTACGTGTAATCCTTTAAATTGTCAGCTATTACCATTTTAAATAATAGCCAATTATCAGCGATCGCAAAACATCGTACCAAGGTATATCCTTCAAAAATTTTGGTTGAATTTGAGCATAGAAGTTGTTTGCTCTTGAAATAGGTCCCGAAATTAAGCTTGGAAAGAAAGTAATAAACAATGACGTGCTAATAAGATGATGTCTGAAACTTATTTTTTGCTATAACTTCCTCTTAGAACGAAACTTTGTTCTCTAGTAAGATCGACTAGTAAACTAATAGATAGAAATGTGTAAAAAGACAGACCAATAGGTACTGGTAGATCGGATAATAAGGTGATAACGCTATCAGTCAAAATATTTGATGTATGAAAAGTAGTAGTAATAAAATTAGTTATAAGTATGCCATATTTAAAAAGCCTAAAATAAGCAAGTTTCCTACTATGCCTAAAGTCATCCAAAAGTGTTTTTACGTTTATTTAATGAGTTGATTATTTGAAAACTGGCAATCGCGTTAAGGCTAATTGATAGCGCTAGCAATCCAGTAAGCCATGAGGAGTTCCATCCGTAGAAAATAAAACTTCCAGCAATAATGATTATGGGCTGCTGTTTTTGAAAAAACGGCAAGTAATAAATAATAAAAGTCACTAAAAAGAAAATAGCAAATTCTAAGTTTGTAAATAACATGTTCAGTTATTTTTTGACTAAGGTTTGAATAGTTTAGTAACTAGTAATCAGATGTTGAAAAGCGTCAGTCGTGAAAAATTTTATCCACAGCTTAATGCTAACTAAGACTGATAATATTGATCTACTAGCGATCGCTAAATGATTCGTGCAAGCTTTCAGTAAGGCAATCGCCCGTTAATAGTTCATACTCAAACTTAGTTTTCTTGAATAGGTCTTAGAACAATACCTTCAAAAAAAGTGGTATAGAGTTTATCTGGAGTTGTCCGTCCTGCGGTCAACTCAAGGCGAAAAGTATGCTGACCTTGAGATAACTCTACAACACCAAGTTCTTGATAAAGTTCTGGACCACCCGTAGCTGCCATCTCCGCTGGTTTGACCAATTCATTCTTAGTTTGTGTCTGTCGATTGACACGCCAATAGCTTTTAAGTGGAGCTGTAACTTGTGTCTTCTGACCTCCATCAATACTCCATGCAAACGGTGAGGTCCAACGATACTTCTCAAGTAAGGAGTTCGTAGTTATGCCCATAAACAATAACTGATAACGTCCCTGCTGGGGAACATTAATCGGGATCTCGACTGCATATCCTTCTGGACTGGGTTCGCTGCTCGCAAATATTTGCAGAAAAGGTTGCCAAAAGTCACTTGCAGGTGGAGGATTGTGCTTTCCAGGTTGCGCCAACATCCATTCCTTTGTCCATTTACCTGTTTTGGCTAAAAATACGTACTGTAAAGGATCGGATTTCTCTCGCGGTAGGCTGTACTTGGCTATTTTAATTTTACTTGCATCTCGGATGAAAGTCGTTTGGTCGATTGGTAGAGTGACCTCACCATTCTTAAGCTTTAGGGGTTTGCTGCGACCCATGGCATCAATAAGCTGAGGAGTTTTACCTGGTAAAGGTGTTACTGCATAAGTGACACTTCCACCACTCAAACCAGCTTGTAAGACTTTCCATGTTGCGATCGCCTCATTGCCTTTTTGAAAGACGTAAATTTGCGCGGATGGGCGATCTATACTTTCCACTACTTGCGCGTTACCGATAATATGCGCCGCTACTGAGTAAGTAATTCCATCTGGGAGCGGCGTTAAGTCGCGATCTACAAGTGCAGCAAAGCTATCGTAATTCGTGCCAAATCGTTTGTGAAAGAAATGAAATTGCCGTGCATATCCTTCCTTCATCCCTCTAAGGCTAACTAAAGTTGGATCTTCCGTTCCCCAGATGGGACGTTCCGCTGGCACGCCGTGTTTTGAGAGTAAAGCTTTATAAGGGGCTAAGTCATTAGTGTGAAAAGAAAAGACATCGATCAGAGGGGCTACACCTTGCTTCAGCACTCGATCGAGAAAGGACACGCCATGACTAGTAAAGCCAGATGCAACAATCTGAGCTTTCGGATTACCAGACTTTACCGCTCTGGCAGTTTGCCGGATCAGTTCGGCAAATTCCTCTGGTGTTCCTAACCAAAAGTTATTAGCATCTGGTTCGTTCCAAATTTCCCAAAATTGAATTTCTTGCTTAAACTCCCGCGCAGTTTTCTCCACAAGTTGATTCCATAACTGATAGTCTCTCGGCTTTACACGCGCCCATACTGCTGCACCTTCGCCTGTTTCTTGGGTTTCCTGCGGACGAGAAGACAATTCGCGAGGCATTTCTGCAAACTCGCCCATAACGCTAATCCCTTCCCGATGCATAGCCTGAGCTATTCCTTTCCACTTGCTAAAACTGACTGAAACTTGCGAATCATTTTTGTTGGCACTAAGCAAGGGACACAAAGTATGCAGTTTCAGAAAATCAGCTTTTGCAACGATTTTTTGAAAAAAGTTGTCAGACTCTGTTTTATCTGTTGGCTGAAGTTGATTTGAAGAGGCAGAGATTTTTAAATCCCGCGCTTGAGCTGAGGTCGGCTTAACTTGTAGATTTTCATAAGACCAATGCCAAAAGTTGAGGCGACTCCAAGCAGCACCCAGTAGTCGGTGGCTGCGAGCTAAAGCGGCTGCTTTAGCAGGATCGTTTTCTCCATCATAAGGAATTGTAAACAAACCCCAGCGAGAGTCAGGATTAACTGGACTAGGATCGAACACCACCCCAACTTTGGTTTTAGCCTCAACTTTTGACTGCCCTGCGCGTGCTGAAACTGTCAAGTAATACAATCCACGACTAGGTAGTTGAAGATGCAACGGAATCCCTTTAAGTGGATCGACCTGAGATCGTAATGGAATCTTAGCATTGCTAGTCCAAGAACCGTTATGCTCCCGTATCTTATACTCTACAACGTCAGGCTTATTTCCTAAAACTTGAATCATTAAGTCAACTGGCTGAGACTCAATAAATAAGTTACCAGGTTGTTTTGAACTCACCTTAACTTGAAAAGCATCAGACGTACTAACAGCATCATTGAAAGTAGAAAGAACCACTGTTGCTGTACATGCGATCGCCAGAACAACATGGAAAAGGACGGATCTTTTGGCAGAAGGTTTAAGCAATCTCATCTGTCTATAGGTGAAACTAGATGGAACCTAAGTTGGAAAATCTCTTGGAATACGATGTATTCTCCCAAGTCATCTGAGAATCTAGCAGCCTGTGTGTTCTTACTGTCTCACGACTGAATTCTAGAAAATTCCTTTCCCGGCTAAATTGGGATTAGTTGTAAAACCTCGCTCTAAGTAATTCTGAGTACTTCCGTCATAAGCAATGTATCTACTGTTGCACTCCTTAGACTCATTAATTATGGCTCCAATAACGTTCAGCTTGCTCAAGGCTTCCAAAGATTGATTTAGGTCAAATCGAGTCACGCGATTAAGGCGTTCGACCACTACAGTACCACTACAGAGTGATGCAACAATGCTGGCATCCGCCAATCCCAATACAGGAGGAGCATCTACGAGTACCAAATCGTAAGATTGTTCAAAAGACTCGATTAGATGCTTCATACGTTGAGAGCTTAATAGCTTCACTATATCTGTTGGTGTTGGTCCTGCCGTCAAAACATCCAGTGAAGGTTGCACAGATTGAATGCAATCTCGCTCCCGTACATCTGCTTCCTCAGTCAATAGTGTAGATAACCCTCGATCGTTAGATAGATTCAGTAGTTTGTGAATATTGGAGCGTCGTAGATCCGCATCAATTAGGAGAACTCGCCGTTGTAAACGGGCTACACTCAGTGCCATACCCGCAGCCAGCGTTGACTTACCCTCACCAGTCAGTGCTGAAGTTAGTAGCAAAGACTTGAAGGATAGGGGCGAGCCTAAGATTTGAATGTTTTGATATATCAGATCCATCGACTCGCGGAAAGGAAACCAGTTTAATGCTTGTATTCGTTGAGAGGTTAAACTTTGCTGTTTGAAGAAAGGTAGAGCGATCGACGGCTTCTTAAGCTCAAAGTTGGGTAATTTTGGTGTAATACCTAATACAGGTAGGGAACTCAGTTTCTGTAGTTCGTCGCAAGAGTGAATAGTATCATCGAGTGCTTCAAGAAGAAAGGCAGCTCCAATACCTAAAACTAAACCAAATACTGCTCCTGATACCAAAAGCATTATTCTGCCAGTTCCCATGTATACGCCAGGTTCGGGATCTCGGATAATTTGCCAGTTAAATCCGCCCTGCGCAATTTTAATCCCCAAATTTTGTTGCGTCTGGAGAAGTTGCTCCAGGGTTTTTCGATTGATCGCAATTTCTGGCATGAGACGGTTGTACTCTGCTAATAGTTGTGGGTATTTAAGCAGAGTAGAGCGCAGTTGCTGTTCCGATTTAGCAAGGCTTTGGTCGCGGGCACTCAATCCAAACCAAACTACCTGTGCATCAACCAAGGCATCAACCAGCTTCCGGTCAGAATCGCCAAGCTGTAGTTGTTTGGGTAGAGATTTTTCTGTGGCACTTAATTGGGCAGGTAATCGATCCGCAGATCGCCCTGCTTCTGTACGTAATAAACCAATTAGATTTTGACGCTGCTTGAGTAAATCTTGAACTTTGGGGTAATCGTCTCTGTATTGCACCCGCAGCTTTTCTAAAGTGACATCTAGTGCTTGAATTTCATCTAGCAATGACTGATAACGAGGAGATTGGCTGAGACGAGAAGCAATGAGTGCTTGCTGTGGCGATCGACTTATTTGCTGCTGTAGCTTATTGTAGCGAGCTTGTTGATCCTGAAACTCGGCACGAATTGTTCGTCGCTCGCTCTCGACAGCCGCAAGTGCATCCAACAAATTTTTTGCCTGTACTTCTGGGTCGAGTAGTTTATTTTGCTTGCGGAAATTTTCTAGGTTCGCCTCAGCCTGTGACACATCTTTTCGGATTTTGGGCAATTGCTCGTTAACAAAAGCAAGTCCATTGGTTAGGCGTAATTTTTGCTGTTCTAAATTATAAATTTGATAGACATTTTGTAGTGCTTGAAGAACCTTTTGACTCTTAATCGGGTCTCCTGCTACAAAAGTCACTTCAAAAACTTGACTGAGTGTTTGCAAAGTTTTTGTTCCGCTTTCTACTTGAGTTACTTTTAGCGGTGACTGTTTAACTTTTGCTGGTTTGCCGTTGATCTCTTCTACTGTAATATCAGGGTACTCAGGACGAAGTAGTTCCACAGCTCTCTCGACGAGCTTTGGACTTGTCATCACGCTAAGTTGCGCCGTGTAATCAACTTTAAGATTTGAGTCAGTAAAATCACTCTCCTCTACTCCTCCTTGTGCATTACTGTTTTGTCCCTGGTAAAGATTAGAGCTGACTAGCAACTGCATAGAACTCTGATATGTCGGCTTTGCCCTCAGTGCCAGAAAGCTTGAGGCGGACAGAGGAATGCAGAAAAGACTTAAGATCAAAAGGCGGCGACGCAGTAAAACTGTAAATAGTTGCCGAAGATCGGTTGCATTGGCTCTATTCTCTACTCTATGCTCTACGGACAGTCGCTCGTTATCTAGACTAGTATCAGCCATCACTAATTCCTTCAGTGTTAAATGTTTTAACAGATGCTTTCAAGTACGTGGTTGGAGTGAGGTGCAGAGAGAATGAATTATCGTTAAGTCGAAAGCAGTGCGAAAAAGAAGATTTTGTCTCGCTGCGCCGATAAGATTGGTTTGCTGACATTAAAATGATAGTTGCAAGAATTGGCGATCGCAATAGCGTATTTCGGAAGCTAAAAATAATAAAAATAGCGATCGTACAACCTCATTGTTTCTGTTAAAAACCAAACTATCTTATCTAAAGGTAGCTAAAATGTACTCGGAGTGTCTTCTTGAAAACCTCATCCTGTACTAGAAGTCAGCCAGTCAGATATTCATGACTCAAACAATTATGACTTACCTGAATGTTACTATCCTTTTTAACTTACTTTAAATAATAGCAAACAATAGCAAAAGAAAAAAGTTAATTTGTAAAAATAAATGTATTTTTAATCGAGCTTGACTGGATTAGTGTATTAGTAGGTCTATTGTCGAAATTTCATCATTAGCATTAACTTATTTGGACATCAATCTATCTAATTGTTTTGTTCTCTCAAACAAATAATATATTCATGTCTGCCTCGGTTTAGAGACATATATCCTCTAGATACATTAATTTTTTTATATCACTCATTACGCATCATAGTCGCTATATCAGTTATACCCCTACTAATTCCGCACGACACCAGCTTGCAAAAGAGCTAATGCCCTGTTCCAAACTCACAGTTGGATCGAATCCTAAAGCACTTAATTTCGTTGTATCTGCTTTCCAATAAAGCGGTACACCTGTGGGTACAACTCCATCAAATGCTGGATTACAGTCGTAGCATAGTGTATCTAGAACTAAACTTACTAACTCTGCAATAGTCACCTCACGACCGCTACCAATATTATAAACTTCACCCTGCATAGAGCTAGTAGTTGCAATAACAAATAAAGCCGCAGCGATATCAATAGCATGAATAAAATCACGGCTTTCTCGACCCGTTCCTTGTAATGTTGGCGACCTTTGCGTAATGATTTTTTGAAAAATATCCCAGACTACCTGTCGTCGTAAACCAGGACCGTAAGCTGAAAAAATTCTAGCGCTAGCAGTTGGTAAACCATAAACATTAGTAAACTCTAAACACAATTGTTCGCACTGCCATTTATGAAATCCGTATGGTGAAACTGGCAGAGGAGAATGAGATTCACTCACAGGAAGTGACTGCGGATTTCCATAAACTGCTGCACTCGATAAAAAGATAAACCGACAATCTGGAGCATGAAGACGCAAAGTATTAAGTAGCTCAAATGTCACTCCTGTATTAGCGTAGAAGTCTTTAGCTGGATCTGTAACAGATAAATTAACGGAGGCGCTACCAGCACAATGAATGCAAACTTGAGGAGAGTGTTTTTGTAACAAATCGCCTAATGCCATATCTGGTAGATGAATTTGGTAATAGGCTGATAAGTTGAGTAGGGAAGCATGTTTAACAGAAGAAGTATCGATACCGATAACAGTCCAACCTTGCCTTAAAAAGTAACGGGAGACGTATCGACCAATGAAGCCGGCAGCGCCTGTTACTAAAACCGCTCTCGATTGAGTAACCATTGGTTGATAACAACCTCAATTAGATAAAAAAAATAATGACTTCGACAGGTCATTTTATGACTACTTTAATTATGGGAAGACATCATTTCATGCCGAATCGTGGCAATGTCCTCGATCGCATACGTATCACTACAGTTAGGTGAAGTTTGACCTATAGCTCTCAAGTCGGCTTCTACCATTAAGGCGACGAGTTGCTCAAATGTTACTGAAGGTTTCCAGCCCAACTGTTGTTGCGCCTTAGTAGCATCTCCGATCAACAAGTCTACTTCCGCTGGTCTGAGGTAGCGATCGTCAAATTCCACGTAACGCTGCCAATCCAGATTGACATAACTAAAAGCGAGAGCGAGGAACTCCTTCACCGAGTGGGTTTCACCGGTTGCAATGACGTAATCATCTGCGTGTGGATGCTGTAACATCATCCACATGGCTCTGACGTAATCCTTGGCATAGCCCCAATCTCTTTTAGCATCTAGATTGCCCAAGTAGAGAACTTTTTGCTTGCCAGCGACAATCCGAGCGATCGCGCGTGTAATCTTGCGAGTGACGAAAGTTTCTCCTCGTCGCGGACTTTCGTGGTTAAACAGTATGCCGTTACAAGCAAATAGCCCATATGATTCGCGATAGTTGATTGTTTGCCAGTGGGCGTAAACTTTAGCGCAGGCATAAGGACTACGTGGATAAAATGGTGTGGTTTCCTTTTGCGGCACTTCCTGCACAAAACCAAACATTTCTGAAGATCCTGCCTGGTAGAACCGTACCTGAATTCCAGTTCTGTGCTGGTAGTCGCGAATCGCTTCCAACAAGCGTAGCGTTCCCATTCCCACCGAATCTACAGTATATTCTGGCGAGTCAAAACTCACGCGCACATGGGATTGAGAGCCTAAATTATAAATTTCTATTGGTTGAACTTCTTCTAAAATGCGACGTAATGTAGTGCCATCAGTTAAATCTCCATAGTGCAAAAATAACTGCGCTCCCTTTTGGTGCGGATCTTCGTAGATATGATCGATTCGGTCAGTATTAAATGTAGAGGTTCTACGAATAATACCATGCACTTCATAGCCCTGCTCTAGCAAAAACTCACTGAGGTAAGAGCCATCTTGTCCTGTGATGCCGGTAATTAATGCGCGCTTTTGTTGTTGCATCCTCAGTACCTTTTGTAACTTTAATCTAAATCTGTCAGTTATTACGTTAGTCGAGTTAATTTCTAGCAACTGAAACAGTAGAAAGTAACTGCTCCCTGAGCTGAGCCTCATCATAAGGTTGTTTTCTAGCTCTGCACTGTCTAACCATACGTCTCAAAGCCTTTTCTGCCTGTTTGAGCTGTTGTGTAGTATGTTCTTCTGGACGAGATTTGTCAGATAATTTAGCAAATTCATCTGCCCACGGGGTGAAAACTAGCCATGATACAAACCATGATATCGGTAGTACTTCTTCTATTGCTAGCGAAGTGCTATCTTCACTCATGTGCGTTGCTAATACGCACAACATTGCAACCTTGAGGAGTAGGTCGTTAGAGCGAGGTTGTGATAAAAAATCTAAAACTTCTGAACAAATAGCTAAGTGGAGTTCGATATTAAGTTTACTAACACGCCTAGCAACTTTTAAAAAATGATTTTTTTGCTCTTTTGCATCAGGAGAAGGATTTAGTAAAGTGGCTCTGTCAAGGACGCTCGGAGATTGCTCTACAAGCAGTCTGGCAGTTTTGAGAATCTGTTGTTTATTTTTCTTAACGTACTGCTTAAAGAGTTTTAGCCTTGGCGACAAATTTTTGGGAAAGCCCTCTTTTTGTAAAAGATTCTTATACATATTAAACGAAGGACTATAAGCACCAAAGACTTCCCAAAACCACATATTTAAGAGCTTTTCTCGTTGACCCCTGGCGATCGAAGCACGATGCTCGATCTCTGTTTTATCGTAACGACTGACGCGCAAATGGCATAATTGAGCTGTTGCTGGATCGATCGCTTTTCTATGAACAAATGCAGCACTTATGTTAACGATTTTTCCATTCTGGAGTTGTCGTTGATAAGTATTCCGTAGGATAACAGGTTCCTGACATTCTGGGCAATGAAGACCTAATAATAAAAAATCGTCATAACTACATTCTTCTGCTGCCACTAATTGACCGCCATATCGGATTGAGCTTGCAAGTTTCATAAAGATTATCCTTTCTTTTTTTAGGTCGGTAAGTTATTCTTCTTTCTTTCAGTACTAACAAACTGACGTAGGATAAAAGGTTTAGGCTACAAGCGAAAAAAAATCAAGAATTATGCTGAATACTCAAAAAACTAAACGGGTAATAAAAGATTCTTAAGAATTTTTTTAGTAAGTCTAAACTTGAGTTTTGAGTCTACCGTACTAGCAACTTTATAGATCTTGTATTGGCGTTTCCAAGAGATTTTCTCATTCTTGGAAAACATAATTTTCAACCATCGATGAATTCTCGTTTCGCAGACTTGCTCGACAACCTCTTTCGGGCAGTTTATATTAGCTAAAATATAACGTACAATATGATAGCTTTCCTCTGCGAATACTCCATTTCTACTAGCCTCATATCTTACTGTTTCTGAATGAGCGCGGTAATAGTTAAGCGGTTCTGCTATGAAAGCAATATCAGAAACAAGAAGCATTTTTACCCACAGTAACCAGTCTCCACAGAGCCGCAAAGATTCATCTGCATATCCTACTTTTTCGTAGATACTACGCCTAATCAAAACCGCACTAGCGTTATGAATTATGTTTTCAAAAATTAGGTATTTACTACATTCATCTATTCCATTATTTACAAAATCCTTCTCCCATCGTTCCTTGTCGGGGAAATAGAGTAAATCTTTACTATTAAATATAGAGCGATCGCGCTCATCAATAAACCATGACAAGCAATAGGCTAACCCAACTGTAGGATTATTATCTAGCTTGTCAACCAGCTCTGCAAGCAGTCGTTTATCTGCGTAATCGTCTGACTCGGCAATCCAAACATACTCTCCCTGTGCTAAACGAATTCCTTTATTCCATTGTTTAAATGGAGAGCCACTATTCGTTTGATTGTAAATTGCTCGAATCCTAGAGTTGTTAGCAAATTTTGCAAATACCTCATTACTATTATCTGTAGAAGCATCATCTAAATAAATAATTTCAAAATCTTGATAAGTTTGATCTAAGACACTTTGGATGCGTTGTTCGAGAAACTGAGCATGATTATAATTTGGAATAATAACGCTTACTTTAGGCATGTTTCTCTTGATAAGGAGGTTGTAAAGTCAGTTTTCCTATCTCTCAGCGCCATTCGAGTAGCTTCTAAATAAGCATGTCCCCATTTCTGACAAGGTTCAAGGTGATTGCCCTCAGCCCACTCATTCCAAGCATTGATAAAAACAATTTTCTCGGTAGAGTAGTTACTAGCTAAAGTTCTGCCAACAATAGTTCTTAACCAAGACTCGTAAACTTGAGGTGTAGAATTTTGGAGAATTATGGCACCAGCTTGACGGCGTGCAGTATTGTCCCACGACGGCGTTACACAGGGAAATCGCTGATAGCTTGGATTTGGCTTCGCAAGCATATGTTTAACAACAGTAGAGTACTCATATATGTTGTGAGTTCCATAAGCTTGATGGGCTAGTCCTAACTTTCTAGCTAGATGCCAAAGCCTACCTTTTTGCAGAGGCAAACCTAGTTGAGTCCAGTCTGGTTGAAACTCCACGGATGCATCAAAGCCAATCAATCCTGGATCGTCTTGTTCGCTAGCAAAACTTTCGACTCTACAGAGGAAAATTTCTCCAACACCAAGTCTTTTTGCCTCCTCACGCCAAACTTTTACGGTTTGCTTCGGATTTGGTAGTTTCGTAGCTCGATACACTAAAAATAAAGGCTTATTATCAACTTTGATATATCGACGATCTGAGAATGCCTTAGCAAGCCACTGCATGTGTAGTCTATCGTCTTCCTCGCTGTAAACTTGCTTGAGAAGAAGATTCTGCTCTTTACCATCCCATCTTCTCGTCCAATTTTCGTTCGCCCAACAAAGGCAAAAAGGAAAATCTGGTTTTCCAGAATTTAGAACATCATTGAAAGGGCGTTCTAATAAGCGCTTGCCATTGAACCAGTAGTGATAATAACAAAAGCCATAAATTCCATACTCTTTAGCTAAGTCTGCTTGAGCCTGACGAGTTTCGGATAGACGCAAGTCATAAAAGCCCAAATCGGCAGGCAAATGAGGCTGATAATGCTCTGAGAATAAAGGTTTAGCTTTAGTGACGTTAGTCCACTCAGTAAATCCCTTACCCCACCATTCATCATTTTCTGGGATAGGGTGATACTGAGGAAGGTAAAAAGCAATTAGGCGAGCTTGCATATCACAGCTTAGAATAATAGATTTTGTTAAATCAATACTATTTGTTCAAATTATCAGAACGATTAGTTTGAGCTAAACCAGTAAGTGAGCTATTTTGGATGAATTCAACAGAGTACGGTCAAAATTTAGTTTGAAAAACTCGATTGATAACATTTTTTATTACGCTAGCGTTCTAGATTTTATGAGCTAGACGCGCTGATTCCATTACTATCGCAAATCCGATTGAATTCAGAATTTTACAATAAATCGTAAATCTTCTACGGATGCGCAATTTATTTGAAATTGCCGAGCATCATGAATAACATATAGCATTCGCTATGTTTGCCTTGTTCATTGGCAAAAGAATAAAGAGTGCTGATTGAGTAAACACATTCTATTATTTCCCTCTCTATAGAGGTTGTCGATACAGGAAAGTTCAGGAACGGTTCCTGTAGTTCATAAAATCTTATTGTCTGTAGCAGAAAGAACAATTATCTATAAGTTTAGAGAGAGCGTTCCCTATGAACTAAGAAGTTTAAGTATAACTAGTTTTCTAATTCATAATTATTGGCTTCTAGATTCCGTAGTAATCGCACCTTCTGGCAAATTCAATATTCTTTTTGATTTTTATGTACCTTCGCGCTCCCTCAAAAAAAGATACGTACTTGGACAAAAACTGTAGTTCTCTGTTTGAGCCAATATTAGCAACTTAACGATTGCAACAACAATGTAATAAATAGTTTTATTCTATGAACTTACTATTTACTTGATAATACTATTATCCGACTACTATAAGATACCTGAACTTTCCCCACTGGACAGTAGTTAATAGACTCCGCATATTTAAAATTAGTAGTTTGTTTATACGAAGAGCTATTTCTTAAATAAAATCCATACTTCAATGCAATATCAATAGCTCTGGCATTTTTAATTCTGAGAGAAGGAGAATACTATGGCTTCAACTCAGCTATCTTCTGAATTACAAGAACTATCATCTACTACTGAGATAGTTACTTTTAACTATGCTGAACTAGACAGTGAAACGCGAGCCGCTATTCAGCAAAATACCACTGAGATCAAAAGTTTAATGCGTCGTACCTCTCAAGATATCATTCATATCGGACAGAAGTTGAGAGCAGTTAAGCAACAGCTAGAACACGGACATTTCCGAAAGTGGCTAAAAGCTGAATTTGATTGGAGTGTCTCTGCTTCAACCAAATTCATCCAAGTCAGGAACAGTTTAAATGTGTAAATTTTACCCATTTAAATATTGCTAATTCTGCCCTCTATCTTCTGGCTGCTCCTTCTACACCTGAAGTAGCTCGTCAAGAGGCTCTCCGTCGCGCTAGTTCAGGAGAGACAATTACTTACTCCAAAGCTAAGGTAATTACTCAGAAATATAAAAAGTCGTTCAACCTGAAACCGAAACAGTTACAATCGATATTGATGCTAAAACTTTAGGACAAGATTCATCTTTAAAAGCAGTAAGTTATCCACAACAGCCTACTTCTGTTTCTATTGTACCTACATCTGATTTACTAACAAATGAGCAAGAACTACAGCCTGAAGAACATGCTTCAGAATCGCTCGTGTATGGTCAATCGCTGTTTCAAAACTCAAACGAAAATCATTTGAGTTACACCGTAGCTAATGCTAACTTCTCTACAATCTCATTATTAGCTAATAATAATACTGACGTGCTTTGTCAAATTTTTATTAATCATATAGAGCGCCTGACTGACGCTCAAATTCTGTCTGTCTGGTATGCGATCGCCGAGCGCGTCCCTTCAGAGCTTCGGATGTTAAACAATTAGCCTGATATTGAATTAAACCACTCGGTATAAAATGTCAGGTAGTAGCTATTTCTACGAGCTACTGCATATTTGGTTTGAAAAATGCATTTTGTTTTCATTGTTTACAATGTTTTTAAAATTAGCTCTTTGAATTTAGACTCAAACAAAATAAATCCAATAAGTTATTAACCTATATTACTTCTAAACAAAGCGTGAAGTTAACAATATCCTTTCCAGTCCTTCGCGATGGTTAGTTATTAGTAAACTAAACTAATATTTATAGTTTAAATGAAATTACTATGCGTCCACGAAATAGTGCTTTTCATTTGAGTTAAAGATGATAAATGTTGAAATATGATAACCGATCGTAAAAGACAAGTATGACAACGAGTATTTTATTTCAAAGTAAAGTACTCGTTGCCATCAACACTTATCCTTATTCAACTATACTCTTTTATGCTTGAAAACCACTGTGGACAAGATCGAAACATTCCACCTATTTACTGTCCTTATTGTAATCGACGGTTATGGTATATAGGAAAACATAAATTATTTCTGTCTCCTATGAGCAACTCAGGCGATCGACAACAAATTATTGAGAGCAATTCTACCGTGGAAGAATTATTGTGTGGAGAACATGGTAAGTTTTTTGTAGAACTTCAAGAATAAGATAAGTTCTATATTAGATGTCCCAATTAGATGTTCGTAATTCAAATAAAACCGCCATATATTCATAGCGTCGCTCATCCTCCATAAAATATCCGAACTTTTCCATATCAACAAAGTTTGAGCTTAACAGCTATCATGAGCCTAACGTTTCCCCAAACTTTAAATTAAAACTGAAGTCTTTTGAGCGTATGTATATCAAGCATAGTATAGATAAATCTATCCTGATTGGCGATCGCAATTTTTAACCTTTCACTAAAAACTAGATTGATTCACAAGCAACTAAAAAGATTGTAGTAGGTTAATAATGAGAATTGGATTTGTTTCTCGATGGAATTTAGCAGATCCAGAGATTCACCGCCGAGCATTTTCTGGGATTATATGGCATGTTCTAAAAGAATTTGAAGCTCAAGGAGATCGAGTTGAATATATTGGTCCAGTTCAACAGAACTTAATAGCTAAGTCTGTGAATACGGGGATTAAAGTACTTAATCGATTAAAAGTGTTTACTCCACATGCCTATGGGAAATACCATCCTATTATTCTAGAGCAAATGGCGCGGCAGGCAGAGCAGCTAGTTGCCGAGCGAAAAGTAGATGTTTTGCTCGCTCAAGATTCTACTGTGATGGCTCACTTCCCGCCTAGTCTTCCACTTGTCTATTGGCGAGATGCTAATTTTGCTGACATACAAGACGCTTACAAAGTATACTCAAATCTTCATCCCCTCAGCGTTGACTGGGCTCATAAGCACGAGCGTAAGGCGATGAATCGTGCAGACTTAAATATATTCTCCTCTGAATGTTCGTATAAAACTGCGACTTCAACTTACGGTATTCCATCTGCCAAAGTCGCAGTAGTACCGTTTGGTGCGAACCATGATTTTGTAGTGAGTTCAGAAGATACTGAGCGCTATATCACTGGCAGATCGCGTGATTTGTGCCGCTTACTATTTATTGGTATTGAGTGGGAACGCAAAGGTGGTGATACCGCTGTTGAGATTTGTCGTATTCTCAATCAGAGGGGCATTCCTACGACATTGGATATTATCGGTTCAGACTTCGCAGTCGATCCAGCAATCAGTCATAAAGTTCGCATTCACGGGCGGGTAGATAAGTTTACCAGTGAAGGCAGTACAAAGTTGCAGCATCTACTCGAACAATCTCACTTTTTGGTTCATCCAGCGCGTGCAGAGGCTTACGGTTGCGTTCTATGTGAAGCTTGTTCATTTGGTATTCCTTGTGTTACGAGTTCCGTGGGTGGTATTCCCACCATTATTAAAAACGGAAAAAATGGTGTATCTTTTCCAGCAAGCACGCCCGCTTCTACATATGCTGCATACATCGAAGAGACTTTTCGCAATTTCGATCTATATATTCGGCTAGCAAACGCTACACGCTCAGAATACCAAGAGCGTCTAAATTGGCAGGTTGCAGTAGCCAAAGCTAGAGAACTCATAGCTGAGATGCTGGAAAGAAAACAAGATTTGTCTACACCTTCTGAAAAGGTTGAGCTGTGTACTGACAATACACTGATCGTGCCTGGAGCAGGCTACAAAATTACTAGGAATTGAGATCGATGGCAAACTTTTCTACCATAAAACATCTATACCAGTCTAATCGGTTGTATCACCCAGCTCGAACTCTATATTGGCGATTGCTAAAACAAGAGCGTCTAGTAAAATTTCATCAAGAAGTCACTTTCTACTCTCAGCTACTAGAACCTGACAGCCTATGCTTCGATATCGGTGCAAACATTGGTGAGAAGACAGAAGCACTTTTCAAAGCCGGTATGAGAGTAGTAGCATTTGAACCACAACCTAACTGTATGAAAGAACTTGCAGCACGATGCAGTCGCTATCGTAGCAAATTAGCTAAATGTGAATGCGCCGTCGGTGCAGAACCTGGGATTACTGAATTGTACGTTCATACTCACCACGCTCACTCAAGCTTAGACCAGAATTGGACAGTAAGTGAAGTTGTATCTAGTGTTTATGTACCAGTAGTGACTCTCGATCGCGCGATCGCTAAATTTGGAGAACCACAATACTGCAAGATCGATGTTGAGGGATGGGAGTATGAAGTATTAAAGGGATTAACACAACCAATACCCCTAATTTCATTTGAATACCATCTTCAGGAAGATAATATTGATAAAACCCTTGCGTGTATTGACTATTTGTCGCACCTTGGAGAATTATATATTAACATTACGCCAGCAGAAACGTTACTGCTTACATTTCAGGAATGGTTACCTGTCAAAGAATTTCTTAAGTCTTTTCCTAATAGTTTTCGTTCTCGCCAGGAATACAATTATGGAGATATTTTTGTGAAAATTCAATAGCTATAGGTAAAGACACAATTGGATCGATAGAAACTCCGGCTTTAGCATTCGTTATTTTCTCATTTTGTTCGGCGCGAACAGTGTATTTTTTGAACAAAATTTAGCAATTTTTACAACTTAGAGATGAATGTCATTCAAGTCTCTTAGGACTGAACTTTATGGTATCGACATCATTCACTCTCCAGAATAGCATGTAAATAACATCTAAAGCCATTCAATATTGAAAAAGTTTACTTTTGACCAACTCACGAAGAGATTAAAACTTAGAGTGAGAAATTGAAAAGCTCATCTAGAATTATAGCTAATTAATATATAAAACAAGGGGTAAACAACCGCAGATGACTCGATTAGTTAACCAAAAATTGTCTAAGGTAGTTTATAAGCCCGATAGCCAACTGAGAAATCCGGTTCGGCTATGTCAAGAGATGGCGCGAGATCTACTTGCTTCTCGGGAACTAGCATGGCAGTTAATGGTGCGAGACATTAGCGCTCAATATCGCCAGTCCTTACTTGGAATCTGCTGGGCTGTAATTCCACCTATTATCACAGCTTTGGGCTTCACTTTTGCTAACAATACCAATATCGTAAATATTGGAGCAACAGACATGCCTTATCCAGCTTACGTGATGTTTAGCATGACCCTTTGGCAGACATTCGTAGAAGCACTAACTAGCCCTATTCAAGCAGTTACTAGTGCAAAGCAAATGTTGGTTAAAATTAATTTTCCGCGAGAAGCACTGATTCTAGCTAAACTAGGTCAGATCTTTTTTAGTTTTGCTATTAAGTTAATTTTAATTATAGCGTTGTTTTTGTGGTATCAGATCCCAGTAAGTTGGACTGCGATCTTAGCGCCAGTAGCATTAATCCACTTAGTCATACTAGGAACATGTTTCGGTTTGCTACTAGCACCTTTAGGAGTTTTATATAACGACATTCTCAAAGGGATTACTTACGTTACTGGCTTTTGGCTATTTTTAACGCCAGTAGTTTATCCACTTCCTAACGGAGGAGGATTAGCAACACTTGTACAACTGAATCCAGTCACTCCATTACTAGTAACGACGCGCGAGTTAACGACAACAGGTGTGGTATCAAATCCATTTGGATTTTGGCTTGTGAGTCTTCTTGCCATACTAGGACTGCTCTTAGGATGGCTGGTATACCGTCTAGCCATGCCTTTTGTAGTTGAGAGAATAAGTTCTTAAAAGAAATTAAATTGTCGAGGAGCAGAATTTTAAGTACTTAAATCGATTGCTCTACTTCCTACTAAAAACTCATCCTACCAATTAGAAATATTATTTTATGATTAAAGTACTGACACAACGTTCCTTACCTGTTTCAATACTAAATATTTTCGGCAGACGTAACACATTAAAAGCCACTACCTTGTCGAAAGCCTCACAGTCAAGACAAGAATCAAACCAATGGCTGAAGGGTCATGCAGCAAATATTGAGGGTTGTGTTCTTTCTATTGGCAGCGATACTGACGAAGATAATGACGGAGGACGGTATCGAGATTATTTCCAGAAATGCTCATCATATACCACATCAGAAGCCACTTCCGAGTTCAATGTCGATCTGGTACTTGACGTGCGATCGATGCCACAAATTCAGAATGACACATTTGATTGCGTGTTCTGCTCTGGCGTACTTGAACATGTTGATGATTATCTTGCTGGTTTAAAGGAGATAACTCGAATTCTCCGCTCGGGAGGTATTTTGTTACTTGGTTTACCTTTCCGACAAGCAATTCATATGGCTCCAAATGATTACTGGCGCTTCACCGAGCATGGGTTGAGATATATGCTTCGAGATGATTACGAAATTCTCGAACTCAAGGCAATAGATAATTCTGTGCCTAATTTTCCAGCTGCATACTGGATAAAAGCGAAGAAGCGATGAGGTTAGACATTTGGATAGATACTATCAGACTTTTAGATGCGCTTACTTAAGCTTTTTTCTTAGTGGTAGTTAAGAGGATAACTTTTTAATGACAATTAGTATAGCTAGTCAGGAAACATCAGAACAACAACTGGATAATGAGGTAGTCCTTTCAGTTGAAGGAGTCTCCAAAAAATTTTGCCGAGACTTGAAGCGATCGCTGCTTTATGGAGTTCAAGATATTGCTACTGAGTTAGTCGGGATACGACAAAAGAGCGAAAAACTAAGACTTGATGAGTTTTGGGCACTTAAAGATGTTAGCTTTCAGTTACGACGTGGAGAAGCACTAGGCTTAGTAGGACCAAATGGCAGTGGGAAATCCACGCTACTACGAATTATTAGTGGATTAATTAAGCCAGACAGTGGATTTGTGGAAATCAAGGGTCGAATAGCACCACTGATTGCGCTGGGAGCAGGGTTTAACCCAATACTGACAGGGCGGGAGAATATCTATGCCAACATGTCTATTTTAGGTTTGTCTAAGAAAGAAATCGACGAGCGATTTGAGGCTGTTTTAGATTTTGCAGAGATTGGTGCTGCAATTGATGCTCCAGTGCAGACTTATAGTTCGGGAATGGCTGCAAGATTAGGGTTTGCTTGTGCGATTTATACGGAACCTGACATTCTCCTGATTGACGAAGTACTGGCAGTAGGAGATATAAAGTTTAGGGCTAAATGTTACCGTAGACTAGCTAAGCTACGCGAACAGGGAACATCTTTCATTCTAGTATCACACAATTCTCATTCAATATTGTCAATATGCGAGTCAGCAATTTACTTGCTCAAAGGAAAAGTAGTTACAGTTGGCAATACAGATTCAGTTGTAGACAAATACGAGAAGGATTTATTTAGTAATGAAATTAAAGCTCAATCAAAATTACTATTTTTAACTGAAAAGTATGAAAATAAGCAATCAGATCTAAATATTATTTCTCTATGCTTCAAAGATGAACAAGGAAACTTAACGCGATCGCTATTAAGTGGAGAAACTACTTACTTTTGTGTAGAATTTAAGGCTTATAAAGAGATTAAAAACGTTACTCTTAGTTTCTTAATTCAAGAAACCTTTGGAGAAAGCGAACATGTTTTATGTATCAATACACAACAGGACGGTGAGTCATGGAATATATTACCTGGATACTATGAAATTCAATTGAAAATGCCTTACCTTGGTTTAAAACCAAGTTTCTATACCCTTAAACTCAGTATTAGTAAAAATTCATACTATATGCTTGATGCTGTTGAGTCTTTTAAGTTTACTGTTGAAGGTAAGGGTATGAGCCAATGCTTATTTTATCAACCTCGAACTTGGAAACTAGTGAAAAGTCATAATATTTAGTTAACATATACATCAAAAATAACTTATCTATAACTAAAACTTAAAAATCCATAAATAATTATTACTGACTAAAAAGAACAAGATGAAATCAAAAGGTGCTCATTACCAATTTTTGTGTATTCTTAATCTCAAATTTACAACCTTAAGCTATCAGTTATTGTTTCATTAGTTAAAAACTAAAAAATGATTTTGAACCCTACAAATAAAGCTACTTATTTACTCAAGCTAATCGCTAAAGGGCTAATTCCCTATGGAGCTTATAGTTTGCTAAAAAGTTATAAATCTCCAAAATACAACGATCTTCTTAATAGCTATCATAAAAGTCAAAAAATTCCATTTAGTCCTGGTTATCAAGAAGCTAAGCTCGAATTCATTCAATCAACCCTCTCCTCGAAAGAACTCTTTAGTTTTTTTGTACATCAAACTCTTTTACCTAAAGGATTTGGAGTTTTTTTGATGAAAGAGTAGTAGAGTATCCTTGGATTTTTGCCAACCTTAACTATAATCAAGATTCTAAACTTTTGGATGTTGGTCCTGCTCTCAATTATAAATTTTGTCTAGATCGGTTATTAAGCTCTAACCCAAATCAAGAAATTACAATGTTATCCTTGACTCCTGATGCAAGGTGTTTTTATCATAATAAAGTATCTTACGTATTAGGTGACGTTCGATCGCCTTTTATCAACAATTATTTTGAACAGATAACCTGCATATCAACTATTGAGCATGTAGGTATGAACAATCAGAGGTATGGGGCTACAGTCGAGCATAATCCAGAAGATTATATAGTAGCTCTTTTAGAAATGAAAAGAGTGTTAAAAAAAATCAGGTGCATTACTTATTACAGTACCTTTTGGTACTTACGAGGATTTTGGTTGGTTTCAGCAGTTTGATGAAACAATGGTTAATAGAATAGTTGAAGCTTTTATACCTACGGATACACAGTATTACTTACTATAAATATACAGATAAAGGATGGAATCTATGTAGTTCGGATTTATGTTCATCTATAAGATATAATACACACCGCTCTAACGAGCCTTTATTTTATACATCTAATCCTGTGTGTGCAGGTGCAGTTGCTTGCATCAAATTAATAAAATAAAATAATAACTGAAATAGCACATTTTCATAGTACGAACAAAGTTTTAAACAAATGATTGGAAGGAATACATGTTAACGCTCAAAAACTCTATTTCGTATGCTGCTAGAGGAGTAAATACTGAAAGATTAAATGCTATTTTAGAAAATGCTGGGCAATCTGTGCTCGATGTAGGCTGTGGTAATGGAACCTACGTACTAAAACTTGCAGAGCGATACAATATTTTAGGTGTTGATATTCAGCATTTTGAAACCTGGAATGCAATGCCTCATCTTTTTTCCGTTTCAGATGCTTCTGAACTTAAATTTAAAGATAGTAGCTTTGATACAATTCTTTCTTTTGAAACGTTAGAGCATCTACCAGAACCAAAAAAGGCTCTTAGAGAGTACTATAGGATTTGCCGTAAAAATCTGATTCTTACAGTTCCAAATTGCGATATCACTTCTGGAATGCGTCAAAGCCTCATGACTTATTATCATTGGGTTGATAGAACTCATGTCAACTTTTTTGATATGGATACTATTACTGAAGCAGTTAAAGAAGCAGGCTTTAAAGTTGTAAAACATTACTATATTAATCAGCTTTCCTTGCTACCTTTATTGACCGAAGCGTTCAACTTATCTGGATTATTAGGCAAGCTCGTGCAAAAAATTTTACTAAAAAGACAACAACGAAAATATTATATTACTTGTCTTGTGGTTGCTGAGAAATAAAAACACACTATTTTTAGTTTTTTGTATTACAAAGTACAAACTTCAGTTATTAAGGTTTTAGAATGAGCGATAAAAGTAAGATAAGATTGCTAATCCTTTTTCCTTCGAGGCTTCGAGGGGGAGCTGAAGAATACTCTCTTACTATTGCGTCGGCAGCTGTAAGGCAAGGATGGGACGTACATGCAGCATTTCCAAAAACTGAAAGAACAGCATCTTTAATTACTGACTTCTCAAAAAGTGGCGTACAATATCATGAGGCAGTCATTGATGATGTAGAAGCGCAGACACAAAAAATAACATGGCAGTTTTTATGGTTGCTTAAAACTCTTATTTTATTACTCAAAGTTAAACCAAATTTTGTTTTAATTAACCTTCCATTAGCCAATCTATGCTTGGGAGCTATACTTGCCTGCGCGCTTTTAAAAAAGCCTACAGCTGTACGTTTTGCTCTGATTTTCCCCAACCAGGCATTTACCAGTAAAAGATTGAAACTCTACGCATGGGCTCGTGCTAGAAATCAGCAATGGATTGCGATCACAGAATGCGATCGCCAGACTATATGTCAATCATTTAATGTTTCTGAAACAGAAATAATTCAAATCTACAATGGCGCTAAAACTAGTTTTTCAAGTCATCGTAACGACTTAGAAAAAAAGTATTGAAATTCGTCGCCAAGTACGTCAAGAGCTAGGAATAGCTGAAACAAGTCAAATTTTACTAACAGTTGCTGACTTAAATCCTCGCAAGGGTCATGGCGATCTTATACCGATAGCGCCATACCTAATCAAAGAGTTTCCAAATATTAGGTTCGTGTGGGCTGGAGGAGGTCAATCAAAGAATCTAATCAGTAGATTGCAAGAATATGGAATTGAAGATAAGGTATTGCTGCTAGGTTACAGATCTGATGTGCCAAGGCTTCTGCAAGCAGCAGATCTTTTTATATTTCCGACACATTCTGAAGGCTTTCCCTGGGCTTTATTAGAAGCAATGATCTATAACTTGCCGATCGTATCTTCAAATGCAAGCGGTATTCCAGAAATTGTGAAAAATAACGTTCATGGTTTATTATGCCATCCAGGTGATAGTTATGGTTTCCTAGAAAACATTCTTTGGGCTCTCAGGCATCCCAAACAGATGCAACTGATGGCACAGAATGCTCGATCCTTGCCCCAAGAGTTTTCTGAAGAAAAGATGGTGAAAAAACTTTAGCTGCCTTGTCCAGATTAAGTCATACATAGTTATGCAACATGAATAAATTTGATGCAGAAATTATACGTAGAACCCTTAAAAGAATAGCTTACAAATTCATATTTTTAACTTTTAAAATATTTAAAATACAAACTTATAAATACTCCTATTGCGTTTGCTATACTGATTTTTTGATCGACAAGTATTTTATTAAATCTTCAAGTGAATGTTACGATCTCGTTTTCGTGATTTTTGCAGAGAGTAAAGGTTGGATACTTGAAGCAATATGTAAAGAGATTGCTACTTACTTTAAAGGAAAATACTGCTTTCACTACTCACCCTCTTCCCTACCTTTGTCGAAAGGATACTTTTTCGCTCACTACTCATTCTATGTAGCATGTTTAAAACTAAATCCATGTCTTTGGGGTAGTAAATCGTTTATTTTTTACACTCACCCCAAAGGCATCATGAATAATGAAGAATTTGTTTATGCGATGAACTGTTCCACAAAAGTCATCTCTATGTGTTCGCAATTCGCTAAACAAATGCTTAAGGATGGTGTAAAACCTGAGAAAGTCAGCTTCACGATCGGCGGCGGTGCTGACCCAAAACTTTTTCAACCGCATCAGCGCATGAATGGAGCTATTGGCTTCTGCACTGCATATTATGCTCGTAAAGACCCCGATCGCATCTTCAACATTATTAAAATGTTGCCTCACCGAAAGTTTATTCTTCTGGGTAGAGATTGGGATCGGTATGAAAAGTTTACAGAGCTGACTGCCATGCCTAACTTTTCTTATATTGAAGCGTCTTATGCCGAATACCCTAGCTACTACGCCCAAATGGATGTCTTCGTCTCCGCTGCAATACTAGAAGGTGGTCCTATTCCTCTGATTGAAGCCATGATGTGTAATGTTGTTCCTGTGGCGAGCAAAACTGGATTTGCTCTCGACATTATTAACCACGGCAATAATGGCTTTCTTTTTGATGTTGATGCATCTGCTGAATCAGTGTGCAAGTTAATCGAACAAGCCTATCAGATCGAAACAGATATTAGAAAAACTGTCGAACACTTGACATGGAATAACTTTTCACTTGCAGTTCAGCAACTACTAGAAAAGTAGTATTAATTCTCCGATCGCTTTTATAAATACTCGCAAAAGATTGAAGCTATATACAGCGGCAGATGTCTCAAAAGCTCGGAAGCTACTACTTTATCAACCCCAGGTTTCGTTGAAAGACAGCTTGGCACGAGAATGGGACTGGATTCAATCTTTAGCAAAAAGAGAAGAATGTGATCGGGAGAGTAAAGCTTTTATCCTTCAGTTGTAAGATTCACGCATCACTCTCGCTACTTTGCAAATTCACGGATAAATTTGTCAGAAATACTCATAGATGATTACGAGACTGCCAAGCAGCTAGAATTGTTGTTTCACGTCTCTTTTCCAGCTTGGAGCAGCTCAGCTCAAATTAAAAATTAAGTTTAACAGAATTCCTAAAACACAGTTTTAGAATTCTACCTGGTATAAATAAGTAGTAGGGCATAATTAAACGTAAGATAGAGAAAAGCCAAAAACTTGCTGATTTTGACCACTCATGCCTGCTCCTTTACGTATCGTTTTGACAGAGTCAGAAGACCGGACGTTGAGTGAACTTCGGGTTGCCAAAACCGTTGCTCAACGTACCCGAGATCGAGCACAAATGCTTCGACTCAATGCTCAGGATGGGTAGTGCCAGCGATTGCCGAAATTTTTGAGTGCCAAGAGCAGACAGTGCGCGAAACCATCCGCCGTTGGCAGCAGCAAAGGGTTAGGTGGATTATGGGATGCTAGTGGACGAGGAGCTAAAGCCAAATGGCAAGAAGCAGACATGGCCTACCTAGAACAATGCCTAGAGCAAGAAGCCAGAACCTATAATAGTCAACAGCTAGCCCAGAAGCTAGAGCAAGAACGACAGGTAAACCTAAGTGCTGACCGGATTCGCCGCATTCTAAAAAAGGGCTTTAGTTGGAAGCGGACTCGACACTCGCAACGGGGCAGACAAGATCCTGAGTACAAAGCACTCAAGCAAGCCGACTTAGACACACTCCAACTAGCTGCCTGTGAAGGGTACATTGACCTGAAGTATCTTGACGAATCGGGATGTTGTCTGGAAAGTCCAGTCAGTTATAGTTACTCTCGCATTGGAGAGCAGAAACACCGAAGAGCAGGTCAAATCCTATGGAGACCGCATTAGTATTCTAGGGATATGGCAACCAGAGCAGTCGTTTGACTATGCTCTGGGTACAAGGCAGTTTCCACAAGGAACGCTATGTTAAAGTGATGAACGCTCCTTGCCCAAAAGAGTGAGCAGACATTGCTACAAACCGGACGGCTCACAGTCGTGGTGCAAGATAATGGTTCGGCTCATACCAGTCATCTTGCCCGTGAGCACTGGCAGCAGTGGCAGTCGAAAGGGCTATATCTCTTTTTTCTCCCCCAATACAGTTCACATATGAATCTGATTGAAGCGCAGTGGCATCAACTCAAAACCCATGAAATAGCCGGAAGGATTTTTGATAACGAGTATGATTTAGCGAATGCCATGATTGAGGGCATGGAGAATCGAAGTCAACAAGGGGATGGACACTGGAACGTTTTATGTTTAAATCTGCCTAGCTACTTAATACATATCTTGTAATGCTGAAAGTGAAAATAGAATTATCAAATCGGTCATTTTTAGAAACCCTATAAGAGTTCTTTATGTATGTTCTCCTAAAAGCTAACAAGCAACTTAATCGTTCTATCCTTGGCTTGAGAAAACAGATATCTTGGTTAAACTTTGCATCTCAAGAAGATACAGCTTGGATAAATGTATTAGTTATCTTTTTTAGTACTTGGTTTGATTGGCATTCTCAATCACGAAATGTGGCGCGATGAGCTACAGGCATGGATGATAGCTAGAGACAGCTCATCTCTAATTGATTTATATAGAAACTTAAGATACGAGGGGCATCCTAGTTTATGGTATATCTTTTATATGCAATTACTAGATTTACTGATAATCCGCTAGCAATGCAACTTTTGCATTTACTAATTGCCGGCGGAACAATTTATGTGTTTGCTAAATTTTCTCCTTTTACTAAGTTGCAAAAAATTTTTATTTACTTTTTCGGGTATTTCCCCTTTATGAGTATCATTTAATTAGCAGAAATTATAGTTTGGGTATTTTATTAATTTTTTCTTTTTTGTCACTTTTTCACGCAACAACAACGAAACTATCTAATTCTATCAGTTATTCTAGCTTTTCTAGCAAATACTAATGTATATAGCTTAATCATTGCTATTTCTTTAGCAATAACCATCGTCTTTGAAAAATTTTTTACTAAAAGCTCTGCTACTAAGAGATTAAATTTTACTAACATAGCTATACTGGCTTGTGGTATAGCTATAGCAATTGTTCAAATTATTCCACCTAGTGATGCCAAGTTTCAGGGAATTGCCAAACAAGACTTAACGCCAATCAATCACATTAATTATCTTCTATTTACTATTCTGCCATCTGTGTGGAAAAGTTATATCCCTATACCAAATTTTCTTAGTTATAACTTTTGGAATACTAATGCTTTTATAAATGATAATAGCCCTAAATTTATACTACTATGTATTTGCTTATTATCTTTATTACTATTACTATCTGCCATAGCTCTATTTGATCGGAAACCAGTTGTGTTATTTGCATACGCATTCGGAACGTGTACTCTGATCTGGTTTGCTTATGAAAAGTTTTTCGGTTCTTTAAGGCATCACGGACATTTATTTATTCTGTTTATTGCTTGCATATGGATTTCCAATTTCTATCCTGAATCAAAGCACTCTGTAATTTCTTGCATCAAAGGCGTGACCAATTTTTAAGCGATCGCAAAAATCAATACATAAATTTTTTATTATGCATTCATCTTTTATCGGGAATCCATGCTTATAGCACGGATTTAATTTATCCCTTTTCTGCTAGCAAAGAAGTGGCAAAATTTATTACCGATAGTCAATTACAAAATAACTTAATTATTGGTAGCCAGGACAATGAAGTTTCTCCCATTGCTGCTTTATTAAAGCAACCAATTTATTACTTTGAGAGCAGTAAATATGGTAGCTTCATTAACTGGAACCAAAGAAAAATCTTAACTTTCAAGCAGTGGCTTCTACTAAAATAAATAAACTGATACAACAAAATAGCAAAAACCTTTACTGATACTGAGTCATAAGCTCGATCGGGAAATACCAGGGCTTCATCTAACTGAGATATACAACTCTAGCCAGAGTATTGCTCCTGGTGAAACTTACTAAGTAGCTAGGCAGATTTAAACATAAAACGTTCCAGTGTCCATCCCCTTGTTGACTTCGATTCTCCATGCCCTCAATCATGGCATTCGCTAAATCATACTCGTTATCAAAAATCCTTCCGGCTATTTCATGGGTTTTGAGTTGATGCCACTGCGCTTCAATCAGATTCATATGTGAACTGTATTGGGGAGAAAAAAAGATATAGCCCTTTCGACTGCCACTGCTGCCAGTGCTCACGGGCAAGATGACTGGTATGAGCCGAACCATTATCTTGCACCACGACTGTGAGCCGTCCGGTTTGTAGCAATGTCTCTGCTCACTTTTTGGGCAAGGAGCGTTCATCACTTTAACATAGCGTTCCTTGTGGAAACTGCCTTGTACCAGAGCATAGTCAAACGACTGCTCTGGTTGCCATATCCCTAGAATACTAATGCGGTCTCCATAGGATTTGACCTGCTCTTCGGTGTTTCTGCTCTCCAATGCGAGAGTAACTATAACTGACTGGACTTTCCAGACAACATCCCGATTCGTCAAGATACTTCAGGTCAATGTACCCTTCACAGGCAGCTAGTTGGAGTGTGTCTAAGTCGGCTTGCTTGAGTGCTTTGTACTCAGGATCTTGTCTGCCCTGTTGCGAGTGTCGAGTCCGCTTCCAACTAAAGCCCTTTTTTTTTAGAATGCGGCGAATCCGGTCAGCACTTAGGTTTACCTGTCGTTCTTGCTCTAGCTTCTGGGCTAGC
This sequence comes from Chroococcidiopsis sp. SAG 2025, assembly GCF_032860985.1. Taxonomy (GTDB): domain Bacteria; phylum Cyanobacteriota; class Cyanobacteriia; order Cyanobacteriales; family Chroococcidiopsidaceae; genus Chroococcidiopsis. Next base: position 5,318,938 of record NZ_JAOCNC010000001.1, on the reverse strand, counting down.
TGTTGACTATTATAGGTTCTGGCTTCTTGCTCTAGGCATTGTTCTAGGTAGGCCATGTCTGCTTCTTGCCATTTGGCTTTAGCTCCTCGTCCACTAATCCCATAATCCACCTAACCCTTGCTGCCAACGGCGGATGGTTTCGCGCACTGTCTGCTCTTGGCACTCAAAAATTTCGGCAATCGCTGGCACTACCCATCCTTGAGCATTGAGTCGAAGCATTTGTGCTCGATCTCGGGTACGTTGAGCAACGGTTTTGGCAACAACCCGAAGTTCACTCAACGTCCGGTCTTCTGACTCTGTCAAAACGATACGTAAAGGAGCAGGCATGAGTGGTCAAAATCAGCAAGTTTTTGGCTTTTCTATCTTACGTTTAATTATGCCCTACTACTTAATTCTTGCTTTTTATCGTCGGATAAAAAGCAAGAACCGCTAGATGTAGAAATGGTTTCTAAGCACCAGTCTCTAAAACTCTCAAATTTTATGACTTCTAGAAATAGAATTCAATAGATTGCAAGGTTATTGTTTGCGATCGGCGTGTAGATCGAGCAATATTTTACTTGAGTCTTCTTCAACTTACTTGGAGAAATCTATAGGAAGTTTTAGTATATCGTTAAATGACTGTTTAAGGTGTTACAACGCTTACATCATCCCATTTTACATAGTCTCCTGAATTTCCCGTTCCCGAAGTACCTAGTTCGACAACCGCCCAGTATCTTGAAATCGGCACGGTGATTTCTAAATACTGCCAAACGTTTTTCTGGCTTGCAGTTTTTGATATCTCAGCATCACCATCAAGATAGTCATAACCTAAAGCTTTGAGCGTTGCTGTTGCTCCGCCGTTAACATACACCCATGCACCGATTTTTATATTTCGATTTTTTGGCACATCGCCAAGAACTCGGCGGATAAAAATCTGCTTACCTGGGAATGCTCTACCACTATCAAGTCTGGCATAGCAATTGCCCCCGCGCGCTCCATTAGGATCGCCGCAGATAAAAGCAACATTTGGTGAAGCTCCCAGCCGAATATCATCGTTATCGAAATGTACCCATTCGTTGTCTGCGTTGTTAGCTAATTCAAAACCTGGGTTAGAAAACATCTTGTTCAACCGCAGATCTTTAATTTGATAGTACGTTGCTGTTGGGTTAAAGTTCGGTGAAATTGCCCATTCGCCATTATTATCCAGATCGAAAAACAATGCATGGTTGTAGCCGTATCTTTTAAGCTGCTGCCCGAAGATGACAAACCATCTTTTGCGAGAGTTTTCTCTTTCAGTACTAGAACCTTGATACCAACTGGAAATTGTACCGGATTCGCTTACTACAACTGGCTTTCTAATATTACGAGCTGCTAGCAATCGCCAAGGATTGCCAAATTCACCTTCTCGAATCTGCCCCCCATAAGCATGAATGCCAATAAAATCGCTGACCTTATCGATTCCTAAATCGATCATCTCTTTTAAGATGTAGCTTCCCGGACTTGTAGGAGGGGGAGATTCAATTTTGATATTAGGGTCAATTGATTTTGCTGTTTCGTAGGCAATGCGAGTCATGTCTACGCATTGTTGTGCCGTCATCGTACCATTGCCAAAGTCTAGGTCAGGTTCATTGTCGATGATGTAGTAGAAAATCTTGCCTTTATAACGTTCCATTACGTTACGTGCAAAGTAGCGAAAATTTGCCTTCCATTGCTCGTAGTTACTATCTCGGTAGACGTGATAGCGAGGAGCGATTGGTGCGTGGATTCTCAGTCCAGCTTGGATATATTTGTTAACGACAATATCTCTAGCCGACCAAATGAAGCCAGCACCCTCTCGATTGCCATAAACTCCATCCATACCCATACGGACTAATTGTATACCTAAGTCCTTGGTTTGCTGAATCGAGCGGTCGGTAAATGTGGGATCGGTGTTGTAGCCAGTACCGTTGTTGATCCCTAAATAACTAGTTTGCGATCGCGCTGGTAGAGTGTAGAACAGAGTAGAAGTAACGAGTAAAGAAGTAAATATTCTGGAGAATTTATGCGCTTGCAATGGTGAGTGCTTTTGAGCTAGATGTTGTAGCTTTTGAGAGAATTTCATTTTATACCTCTAAATGGAATCAATTCAGGCTTAATTGGCTCGCTCGCCTGATTTGTTATTCGATGCAGTGAAAGCGAGTGCTAGTTGTCAAGCAACACAGATTGCTTGCTTAGGTGTTAGCTTAAGCAAGCAGGTTTTGGTCGCTAAGAATGGGAAGAATTGCTCGCTCTAAATAGATTTTTCAGTAGTTGGAAGAACCTATTTCATGACAGTGATGTCATAGAATAATGTCATGAAGCGCAGAGCTAAAAAGACGAATAGCTCATCTTGAATAACTTGTTGTTTCCCAAAAAAAGCCTGATACATTGGCGATTTGAGATAACATAAATAGAGTTGCGATCGCTAGTGCTGGCTGACTTGCTCCCTGCGAGAAAGGATACTTTAACAAGTTGAAATAGAACGAGAAAGGCTCTACTTTGATGCGTTCCATGTTGCGGCGAGCGCGTACTTGGTGAAAACAAAAAGCACCGCGCCCATAGTTGTAGTGTTGTCGCCAGAATGCGTATAACGTGAGTTTATGAGCGTGATAAACTTGGGCTTCTGGTGCATAAATCATTTGGTAACCGTGCTGTAACCAGCGATCGCAAAACTCTCTATCTTCTCCCGCAGCTAGGGGAAAAGTGGTGTCAAAGCCGCCCAGGGCGTGGAAACGTTCTGCGGGTAAAGCTAAGTTGTTAGAGGCAAAGAAGTTTGACCGATCGCGATCGGCATTGTAGTACTCATAGAGGAAATCAATTAGTACTTGGCTAGCTGTTGAGTAGAGATTATCGGGCAGGGCGTTGAGCGTCCGACCACCGACGAGACAATGTGGTGCTGCTTTGAAACGAACCTCTAGGGTTTTCAACCATTCAGGAGCAGGCATACAATCGTCATCAGTGAACACTAGAAACTGACCCCTGGCGCGAGTCGCACCAGTGTTGCGTGCGTTTGCCGGACCAGAATTTTGTTGCGCGATCGCAGTGAGATTGAGTTGTTCGCCAAAGGATGCAACAACTGGCTCGATTGGCATCTCGCTACCATCATCTACCACTATGACTTCAAAGCGATCGAGGGGATAGTTTAGCTGAGCGATCGATTGAAGACAATTTGCTAGTCGTTCTGGGCGATTGTACGTAGGGATAATAATTGAGAAGAAAGGTTGCTCATGTGTCATATACTTCCAATAATCTATTTCATGCAGTTTTCTCCAGAATTGCGAAGCAATTCCAGACAAGTAAATTGCTTGTAATAGATGGTGTTAGAGGACTTTATTAGTTACGTTAAAGCGTTGTAATGATAATTAAAGTTCCTAGAAGGCAAAACGGAAATTTTTCAAAAAACTTAAAATATTTTTTATTAATTGGAAGTTTAATAGATATAAAGGATGACCAATCCAATTACCGCATTCTTTAATTTCTTTATAATCTGGCATAATATGCCTCCATTTTTCGGAATAACGAGAACCAACAAACAAGAGATAAATCGCAGCGTTTTCATGTCGACTTTGTGCTTCGTATATAACTTCAAAATCATTTTCTTTAAATAAATATCTGAGACAAATCGGCGTGAAACGCCAGAAGTCACAATACATATCTTTTCCGTGCTGTTTCTGACAAAAGGGAACTACAACGATAACGATATCTTTCGATACAAGACAAAGATTTTGAAAAGCTTTTCTTACATCGAAGACATGTTCCAATGTGGTGTGATTAAACACGACATCAAATCTTTGTTGTAGTTCGGAGGAAGTTCTTGTGTTAGGTCGAGGAAATATTCATTTTCCTTGCCTTGCCTTGCCACCCTCTCCCCAGAATAATTAGTGAAGTAATAGCGATCTTTTTGAGTGAAATAATCTTGGTAGTAACCTCCTTCTTTATCTCGGTCATCCCATGCAGAAATATTAACTACATCCCCTTTAAAAAGGGGGCTAACTTCCTAAGCTCTCGATTCGACCAAACTCGTGCTATTCTAAATTTTCTATCCATTATGAGTAACAGATTTAATTAATATCTTAAGTACGTTATGTAGAGTTAGTAGAGCAAACCAACAGCAATTGTTAAGCTTATAGCTAAAAACGGTGCTAATAAGAAGAATACATAAGTAGCTAGGCAGATTTAAACATAAAACGTTCCAGTGTCCATCCCCTTGTTGACTTCGATTCTCCATGCCCTCAATCATGGCATTCTAAAAATCATACTCGTTATCAAAAATCCTTCCGGCTATTTCATGGGTTTTGAGTTGATGCCACTGCGCTTCAATCAGATTCATATGTGAACTGTATTGGGGAGAAAAAAGAGATATAGCCCTTTCGACTGCCACTGCTGCCAGTGCTCACGGGCAAGATGACTGGTATGAGCCGAACCATTATCTTGCACCACGACTGTGAGCCGTCCGGTTTGTAGCAATGTCTGCTCACTCTTTTGGGCAAGGAGCGTTCATCACTTTAACATAGCGTTCCTTGTGGAAACTGCCTTGTACCAGAGCATAGTCAAACGACTGCTCTGGTTGCCATATCCCTAGAATACTAATGCGGTCTCCATAGGATTTGACCTGCTCTTCGGTGTTTCTGCTCTCCAATGCGAGAGTAACTATAACTGACTGGACTTTCCAGACAACATCCCGATTCGTCAAGATACTTCAGGTCAATGTACCCTTCACAGGCAGCTAGTTGGAGTGTGTCTAAGTCGGCTTGCTTGAGTGCTTTGTACTCAGGATCTTGTCTGCCCCGTTGCGAGTGTCGAGTCCGCTTCCAACTAAAGCCCTTTTTTTTAGAATGCGGCGAATCCGGTCAGCACTTAGGTTTACCTGTCGTTCTTGCTCTAGCTTCTGGGCTAGCTGTTGACTATTATAGGTTCTGGCTTCTTGCTCTAGGCATTGTTCTAGGTAGGCCATGTCTGCTTCTTGCCATTTGGCTTTAGCTCCTCGTCCACTAGCATCCCATAATCCACCTAACCCTTGCTGCTGCCAACGGCGGATGGTTTCGCGCACTGTCTGCTCTTGGCACTCAAAAATTTCGGCAATCGCTGGCACTACCCATCCTTGAGCATTGAGTCGAAGCATTTGTGCTCGATCTCGGGTACGTTGAGCAACGGTTTTGGCAACCCGAAGTTCACTCAACGTCCGGTCTTCTGACTCTGTCAAAACGATACGTAAAGGAGCAGGCATGAGTGGTCAAAATCAGCAAGTTTTTGGCTTTTCTCTATCTTACGTTTAATTATGCCCTACTACTTATTTGATTGCATAGCCCAAGAGTGGGTTAGGCTTTTTCTAGACTCGCAAGTTTCCATAAACGTGGTTGATAAAAACAACATTCACTCATTTTTCCATTTGACTTGACTGAAAACCTGAATGACTCAACCACATCAAATGTATAAATAGAACTCTGCTTTAATTTGATACTCATAGTGTATGTACCAGGTCCTAACCCTAGATAAGGCAGTTCAACTTGAAGCTCGTGTTTGCCTGGAAAAATTTCAAAAATGTTTCATCGTGTTCGCCGCTCAGAAATAAAACTGTACCCATTCCACCTTCACCACCTATTGTTTTAATTTTCAAGTGAAGGGTGACATTATCAACCCTCTGATGCGCCTGACAACCCACACAGAAATTTACTGGTTTACCGCTTAGAGGTCATTTATAAAGAAAAGTTGAAAGCAGCGAGAATGGAGGCAAGAGGCTTTTATGACAAGACAGTAGCCCAAAGCATTGCCTCATGAGTAGAAAAGCTTACAAAAGTGATTTAACCGATCGAGAATGGCAAATCATTGAACCATTAATTCCACCTGTAAGACCAGGAGGACATCCACGTACTGTGGATATGCGTGAGGTAGTAAATGCCATCTTTTATTTGCTGAAAACTGGCTGTGCTTGGGAGATGCTACCACATGACTTCCCACCCTATTCAACGGTTTATTATTACTTTCGGCGTTGGCAAAAACGAGGAATTTGGCAGCAGATAAATCTTGCCTTACGTGAACAAGTACGGATGAAGCTGGGCAAATCTCATCAAGCTACTGCTGCAATTGTGGATAGCCAGTCCGTAAAAACGACGGAAAAAAAGGGGAAGTATCCGGCTTTGATGGCGGCAAGCTAGTTAAAGGTCGCAAACGCCATGTCGTAGTAGATCCTCAAGGACTACTAATGGGTGTAGTAATCACCGAAGCTAATGCTTCAGAACGATTAGAGCAATAGTGGCATTGCTAGAAGAGTGCTATAACTCTAAGTCTTTAGAGCTAATTTGGGCAGATAGTGGCTACAGTGGAGAGAATTTTGCACAAGCTGTAATGGTAGTCTGCGGTGCAGAAGTAGAAATAGTTAAGCGGATTACAGATGGGTTTGAAGTTTTGCCCAGAAGATGGGTAGTTGAACGAACTTTTGGCTGGCTAGGACGCTATCGACGACTAAGTAAGGATTATGAACTCCTACCGGAAATAAGTGAATCTATGGTCTACGCTGCTATGGTACGGCTGATGCTGAGACGACTAGCTGCTTGATTTTTACTTTATAAATCAGCTCTTAGAGAGGCGATCGACGGAGATAACGACTTCACTTTCTTTAGGGTGAGTTGCAGTCTTTCTATTTATTATTTCAATTGACATTATGAACTTACCCTCTCAATTACGTAAGGCATCGCAAGACGAAATGAAACCCATGTCAGCAAAATCCCAACTAAAGTTATGACACTGACAACCCAAAACCCACAAGCATTTGAGATATCTCCTGTTGTTGCTAACTCTCGTGTTGTTACTAGTAACGGAGTGACGGGATTTAGTTTCACTAGAAACCCAAAGGTTCCTTCATTAGGAACAGGATAAACTACTGGAGTTAAAAAAAGCCAAAAGTTTGTTACCATTGCTAGACCTTTTGACACATCCTGATATAAAACTCCCAAAGGAGACAATAGAGTACCAATTAACGTCCCTAGCATAATTAAATGAACTAGTGCTACAGGAGCAAGCAAGATTGTCCACCTCAGAGGAATCTGATACCAGAGAAACAACGCCACAATTAAGATGAGTTTGATGGCAAAGTTGAATAACACTTCACCTACCTTTGCTAAGATAATTGCCTCTCGGGGAAAATTGACTCTGGCTAGCATAGGCTTCGACAAGTTTATAGCTTGTACCGGACCATTGACTGCTTCTACAAATGTTTGCCACAGTGCCGTGCTGAACATAACGTAGGCGGGATAGGGCAAGTCCGTGACACCAATTTTGATAATATTGGACTCACTCGCAAGTGTAAATCCTGCTGCCATAGCCAGCGGTGGTAAGAATGCCCAGATAAAACCTAGAAATGATTGACGGTATTGAGCGCTAATATCTCGCACCATCAGCCGCCATGCCAGTTCGCGAGAAGCTAACAAGTCCCGCCACATCAGTTTGAATAGATGAACCGGATGTCTGAGCAGATTCTCTGGTGTGTAAACGATCGCTGGTGGTAGTTCCGGTCTTTGTAGATCCGTTCTTCGTCGTGCAGAATAGTTCTTCATGATCGGTTTCGCGACGATACGCTTGCTGCCGATGCGCGCAGCCGCTGGTAAATTTCCAAGAACCGCTCCGTACATCGGTCTTCACTAAAGTGGGTTAAAGCATACTGACGACCATCTCGCCCCATTCGCTCGGCTAAGCTTGCGTTGAGCAATAAGCGTAACAGGGCAGCGGTCAAGGCATCCACATTGAGAGGCGGTACTAAAAAACCCGTAATACCATCAATAACGATCTCTGGCTGTGCGCCAACAGCACTGGCAATGACAGATGTACCGCGCATCATTGCCTCAGTCGTTACGTTACCAAATGGCTCTGACCAAAGCGAAGGTACTACCTGCACCCAGGCTGAATCAAAATGTTTTTCCATTTCAGAACGTGGTAAGTGACCCAACCAAGTCACATTAGTTGCAATTCCAAGTTCCGCCGCTAAAGCTCGTAAAGCATCTTCCTCTGGACCCCGACCTGCAACAATCAACTGTGCTTTAGGCACTTGTGCTTTAGCACGTGCAAAGGCTCGCAATAAAACGTTAACTCCTTTTTCTGACACTAACCGTCCAGCAAAAGCAACGGTTGGGGGATTGGCAAGGGGTGGACGCATTGGTCGAACAGATACTCCGTTGTGTACGACTTCGATCGCTCCAATCCCTTCTGCTTCTAACTGTGCTTTCATGCCGTAACTAAGGGCAACCACTAAATCAAAAGCAGAGCGCCAGCGTTGCCACAATTGCTTCTGTACCATCAATACTGCCCAAGATTGAGGCGTAAGGCAGCGATCGCGCAGACAAGCAATTCCAGCAGCAGCTTTACAGGGACGACCATCGGGCAAAAGTTTTGTGCCTACAGGACAAATTGCTTTATACACGGCTGTTTGGTACAAACACGGCACGTCTTTAAGTAAGGGAAGGATGAGTGGTGAAAGTTGCCACATAAACATGCGCACGTGAACCACATCAGGTCGAAATTCATGCAGAATCTGGCGTAGCTTCAAATAGGCAGAGAAGTTTATAGTCTGGGACAAAACTTGCAATCGAGTTGTAGTGCCAAAACAACTGTAGTCAGATAGGCAATGGCTGCTGGTAACTTGCATAGCACGACTAGAGAATAGGCGAACATCATGACCGCGATCGCGCAAGTTCTGACGCAAGCCTAGCATTTGTAACTCGGCTCCTCCAGTGGCTGTACCATAATCATTGATCAGAAGAATCTTCATGCATCTGCACCTAGCATCGCGGTGTTGCTGTCGCGATCGGTTCTTCTAGAGCAGGCGCAGCTTGAGTATTTTTCTGCTTTAGGTGTTTTCTAGCATAACTTGCAGTCAGGTAACGATTCAGTAATGTTTCTAGTGGTGCAAAAAGACCATACATCAATATTTTTTCTAGATACTGATTTTTAATTCCCAAGGTTAACCGATCGATGAGAGGAAGGAGAATTGTTTTTCTGCGTCTCCATCCCAAAGCTTTGTACTTATGTTGGAAGTAGCTATCCTCTGCTAATTGCCATTTCTCACGCAAACGACTTAGGCTAGCCAACTCCCATGCATCGCTCCAACGCAGCATGTAAAAATGCAGATCTATCGGCTTTAAGGGTTGTCCTGGCACATATGTAATGATACTACTTGGCTCAAAGTAAACTGTTCCTCCTGCCTGAATCACGCTCATGCAGAAGTCCAAATGCTCTTTGGAGTTAAGCATTAGCTCATCGAAGAAACCTAGTTGCTCAAAGATTTGAGCGCGAACTAACATGCAGTGAAACTCGCATAACTCCGTTTGCGTCCGCTGCATCTTGGGGCGCACGTCTACTACCTGATGACCTTGTTTGTACATCTTTTCCCGCAAGCGCCTTCTACCAGTAGCATCGCATACAACACGTGTTTCCCCGCCAGCACAGTGGACGACTTCATGCACTGGTTCCTCGTGACACATCAGAGGTCCAACAACTGTAGCGCCAGTTTCTTCAGCACATTGAATCAGGGCTTCCAACCAGCCGGGTGAAACGATAACATCGTTATCGACGAAGGCGACGTACTTGGTGTTAACGCGGGCCAAACCTAAGTTTCTAGCACGGTTGGGGAAAAGGTAATAATCCGTCCGAATCAGTTGAAAACCTTTTTCCCGTGCTACGGCTTCTAGGTAGCGCTGTACCTCAGCAGGGGAGTTACCATCTACGTAGATTAACTCAAATGGAATGCATGTGTTTGCATAAATACTCTCCAAGGACTGGCGAGCATAGCTGAAACGTTCGCGCGGTGCTACAACAATCGTGACTTGAGGGTTTGTCATGCTACTCAGTCTCTGTTTCTAGCAGTTACGTTTTTTAATCAAGAGGAATTAAAGAATGAGGTTTGGCAATTAGGAGGTTTGGCAATTAGACAGACACGATGTCGTCTTAATTGACTTTACTAGAGATCGCCGTAGGCAATTTTTCTAGTTGAGATTGCTTTTTCAGACTCGATCGCTCTTCTTTAGTAAAATCTTCGTAGTAAGAGCGTTCGGTATTGACATTCCACAAATCATGCTGCTCTCCAAGAATGTTTTTAGCTGCTAGCAGTCCAGTTAGCATGGAATGATCTTGATTGTTGTAGCGATGCATCCCATTACGCCCAATCGTTTGTAAGTTGTCAAACTGCTTTAAATATTCTTGAATGACTTGGAGATGCTGGCGATACTCGCCGTCATATACAGGATAGGCTTTGCGCTGACGAATCACAAATCCATCCTCGATCGCGGATAACTTAGACGCTAAGTTTAATTCGACAACCTCGCGACTTGCCAGATCGATCAATTCTGTATTAGATAATTCCCAAAGAGGATCGCCCTCACTACAAAAGTACTCCATCCCCAGACATGTCTTATTAGGATTGGGAACCATTGCAGTACTCCAATTCTTAAAGTTTTGAATCCGCCCCACTTTGAATTCTGGACTGTGAATGTAAATCCAATTGTCAGGAAATAAATCTGGTTGGTTGACGATCAGCGCCACAATTAGAAAATCCCGATATTTCAAGCTACGTGCTGCTGTCAGTACCCGCTCGGGTGCTGGCGGATCGAGTCTTTGTACTAGTGCTGTTATAGGCATACTAGAGATGAAGCGATCGCCAAAGATCTGAATCGTGCGATCGCCTTGTCGGGCAGTAATGCTCTTAATCCAAGTTCCTTCCCGTTCGATGCGAGTCACTGCGGTGTTCAGCTGCACCGTAGCACCTTGACTCTCGATAATTTCCTGGCAACGCTCCCACATCATCCCTGGACCTAAAACTGGATAGTCAAATTTTTTGATTAAGCTCTTAGCATTTTGACTACCGAATAAAGCGTTAACAACCGCCCGTTTGAGCGACATCCCTTGAATACGTTGCGCCGCCCAATCTGCCCGAATTCGGTTGTAGGGAATACCCCAAACCTTCTCAGTATATGTTTTGAAGAAGATCCTGTACAAGCGATAACCAAATCGATCGATCGCCCAGTCTTCAAAATTTTCCGGCTCAGGACCGGGAAACAACCTCGTTTTGACTTTTGCCTTCAAGTAGCTAAACAAAATAAAGATACTCGGAATAATGCCCAAATTGGATAACGTATTGAACAACGACAGCGGATAACTGTAAAACTTACCTCCATAGTAAATCCGCGATAGCCGAGGAACTTTGATAAAATCGGCTGCTAAAATTTCTTGCCAGATCTGCTGTACTTCACCAATCTTGGTATAGAAGCGATGACCGCCGATGTCGAAGCGATAGCCTTTGTATGTCTCCGTCCGTGAAATTCCACCTACCTTATCGCCTGCCTCTAAGACGATCGGATTGATACCTTGCTTGACAAGTTCGTAGCCAGCAGTTAGACCTGCCGGACCTGCACCGATAATGACGACAGAATAGTGGTTCATATATGGGTCAATCCAGTTGTTTAGTTAAATTCTTACTTCACACAAATTTAGAAGAACTCGTTTTGATCCAATCCCACTGCCGCAATTGATGGCGAGCTGTACCGATAATGAATGCTAAACCACTATAGAAGTAGTAAAACCAGTGCCAGGGGATGACTTGGAGCGCAAACCGTATCCCCCGTTTGCGCCAAAAGAAGCGATAGACAGGTAGGTTGAGAAATAAGAGCGCCATGCATATTCCCAAAGCTATAGCTAAAAATTCAGGCCACCAGAAGGCTGCAACTACGGCAATAAGTAACCCGAATACTAGTACGATGCTTAGGCGGTTAGAAACTTGGAGATTCAGATCGTTAATTAATAGGCGATCGCGCCAAATCAATTCCGTCCAAGGAAGGGCGCGATAGTAGAAATCTGCCTTCAGTAGAGAACCAACTTCCCAGCGCTTCAGATGCTTGACCTGCAAAGCCTTATTGAGTCGAATCTTATAACCAGCCTGTTTGAGTCGATAGCCCAATTCGATATCCTCTATAGAAGCCTGTCGATAACTATCGTCAAAACCCTCAACTTCCAGAAATACCTCGCGGCGAATAGCACCGCAAGCACCCCAAAATGTTGAAGCTTCTTCACAACCAGACTGATGCACGTAGTGGTGCAACAGATTTCTGTACTGTGACAAAAAGTTGGTTGCATCTGGGGCATCATCGTAGGAGCCAATCAGAGCGGCTAAGTCTGGTTCGCGCTTGAAAGTGCTGACTACTTGACTAATAGCATCTGGACGAACGACTACATCGGCATCGACAAAAAATAGGATCTCACCTTGAGCAAAACAAGCTCCTAAATTACGCGCTACGGCTGGACCACTCCGTGTATTTGTTCTCACAACTTGAGTCCCAAATTCTCTAGCTATCAACCAAGATCCGTCCGTATCTCCATCCGCCGCCACAATAATTTCGAATGGAGAAGGTGTTGTGTTAGCTAGCGCAGATAAGCAGCGACGAAAATTCTCTCCTCCGTTATAAACTGGAATAATGACAGATACTTCAAGTTCATGATTGCAAAACATAATAAAACATATCTCAAAAGCTTGTCATAGCAGTTTTATAGGGCAATACCTTTGTTTTAAATCATTCAAATAGAATAGCGTTAGCAATTTCTAAAAAATAGCTAATAGATGCGATCGCGAATTTATAAATGTTCTATGATTAATAAAACAATTGCCTATACCCTTAAGGTAAGGTTTAAGAGTTCGTATTAAAATTTACTGCATGAGAAGTAAAGAATTACCTGATAGCTACCAGTGAATCTCATGAATTCTGAAATTTCTTCGCTCTCTTCGTGAATATTAGCTAATCTTAAACAGCCAAGAAGGTATTTTAAGTACAGGTACTCTCTTGACCAAAGTTACTAGAGCGCACTCTTAGTGTCTTCTCTGAATAACTTAGCAGCTATAGTGCTACCTCATTTATACCTATAACAAATCTGATATATACATTTTTGCTTCCTTGTTATGGTCTCTTAACAGCAAAAACTTGTCGATACAGAAAAGTTCGGAAAAGTTCAGTTATCTTGACAAAGCTGGCTTTTGTGGCACCAATGTTTTTGTAAAATGTAGCTGTTTCTGAGTATATAGCAAAAAAATATATATAAAAAAAAGTGGTTTTTTCTATAAATAAACGCATATAAAAGAATAATTCCAGGTGTTTGTAGCACGCTACAAACACCTGAATCAGTTAAAATTTTTGGTAGATAAAAGGATGAGATATCGATTCAGTTCAAAAAGCGATCGAGCAATCAGTTAAGGAAATTGGCTTTTCCAAGTCCGATCTAATGCAAAGTATTGTATTCTCTCAATTGCTCCGATATCGCTCTACAAACTTAACTACTCAGCTACCGATCGCGAACGTCGTAACCAATTAATTCAAACAATCTCAAGGTGCAACTTGTCCAAAGCTAGAATTTGCATCGCCTAAGCGATATTCATCAGTATAAATAATTCGAGGGGCAGGACCTCGAAAGTTGGGATTGCCTTTGTATAATCCCATCTTAAAATACGGTCCTGTACCTTCATCATTCCAAAACGTAGCTCCTTGATAGTTGATTTTTTGAATGTAGTCACCGCTACCTGTTTTCATCCAAAGTCTAAAGAATCCATCATTGTTACCCGTCCATTTGACGTTCACTACAAAATCAGTCCATTGCCCTCTTATTTCAGAAACTCGCGCTAAAGTGTAGTTAGTGCATACAGCATCTACAGTATCGCCTCTACGTTGGAAATCCAAGATAAAGTCACTACCTCGGCGCGAGATTTTAGAACCAACACCACCACACGGATATCTCCTACCTGGTCTGCTAGGCCAAGCCGCAAATTGATTGACAATATCAAAACCTGGATCGGTATCGCTCCAGTCTAAGGGGACAAACATCGACCAGCCGTACCAATAGGTTTTGCCGATTTCGGTTCTGCTCATTTCTAGCTCGGCACGTTCTCCGCAGCGGTCTATTCGATGTCTGAAAGCTGTTTGTCCAGCTCTTGTTATGTCGTACGAAGGTTCTATTCTGGAACAATTCCTATTTATAGAGCGTGAAATTTCAGTCAATGAGTCAATTATACTTGCATGAGACTGACGTATCCCTACTACAAGCAGAAAGAGCGTACTTAGAAGTAGAGCTCTACTTAAAAATATGGCTGAATGATGCAAACATTTTTTCAGATGTTTGTTCTGGCGATCGGTTTTTTTGGACATTATCCTCATTCTCATTGAATTACTCTCAACTTTTGATTTGGAATGAACTCTATTTGAATTCATGTTTTGCTTTTTAAAGAAAGCGGGCGACCTTTCAAAACATCGATTGTCAAGCAAGTTGATTTGCTTCTCTAAAAAAAATGATTTAATTTCTATTTGTTTGGTTTACTTAAATAAATTTATATTCTTAAGTAAAAATAAATTTGCTAATTGCATTTTTAGTAAATATGATATCTGCCTTTTATAAAAACTACGAGCTGTAGCCCTGGCTACAGCTCAAACTATTTAAAATTTCCGATGCAAAGTTAATTCTTTAGCTCAAAAAGTTTATATTTAACACTATGGTAACTTTGTCTAATTCGGCTTTTGTCAGTTTTTACAAATAGATTATTTTACCTGTAAAATTTTTAATTTCCACTCAAAATATTTTTTTGATTAAATTTTTTAAGCCAAATACTACCTCCTGTATTTTTCATACATAACGGCATTTTTTAATAAACTTATCTTGATGAAAAAGCTCTAAGAATGTATTAAAAAAAACTATTTCATAGTTGCGGTTATATTGTAAAAATGCTCTTAGCATATAAGCTTCATTCCACGCCCTACCTTCAAAGATCCATTCTTTTGGATATTCAAAAGGATAAAAAATATCATGAAAATGTATATAAACTCCTTTATTTAAGCTCGGTAATATTTCAAAGAATATATGGTTAACATCACTATCTACTTTTGATACATGAGTTGAGTCAATAAAAAGAATATCTCCTGCATTTAATTCAGAAAACTTACTGATTTCCACATTTTGAAGCTTTTTCTGAAATATTTCAATTTTATCTTTGTCTGTATCTTTGATTAAAGATAATAATAATTGCGGGTAGGGTTCAATGAAACTACAAGATATCGAACTATTAAATAGTAAATTGTTAGTATCCAAAATTAAGCAAGATGAATAGCCAGAGCCTACTTCAATAATTTTTTTGGGCTTTGCATGATTAATCATGCAGTATAAACAAATTGCATCAGAATATGAATAGGAAATGTTTTCGTAGAAATATCTTAAATTTTCCTGCCGATTGGGAGTAAAAGGTAAACTTAGATAGTATTCGCTAAATTCTTCAAATAGCTCAAGTTGCGCTTGTTCATTCAAGTCAATTCCAGAAATTTTTTTTGTAAGAGGTTTGCTAAATATTTCGTCTTCTTTAGATTTAATCTCGGTTAATGATGGGATCGGTGAGTAAAAATGACCTGGAGGAACCCAAGTTTTATATAACCCTAACTTACCTAATTCAAGAAAAGTTTGTTTTAAGTAAGGAGTATTATACAATAATCCTTTAATTGTACCTTTCAAGGTTTTTTTCATGTTGGAAATAGCTGAATTTAGAAAAGTTTGTATTGTTGTAGAACAGCTAGATCGAATACTTTCCGTTACGCTCAGCTCATTACAGCACTACAACCGTTCTGGTAAAAATTCCGCTCAAGTGAAGTGAGTAGTATCTGCTAAAGAGATGAATTTGCGGCGAAAATCTTATGAGATAATCAAATAGAATTTCAGTAGAAAATTATTTTTTCCCCCATTCAACAACTTCTTTCAAGCCATATGTTAAACGCTGATTAATACTATTAGGCAAAAAACTTAGTATTTTACCAGTTCTTGATAATGATTTATGTTTTTTCCAACTATCCGATCTTGCAATATTTGTCCAGTGTTCTGGCTTTTCAAGATACTTTACTATGCTTGCTTCTATAATTCCTAATGTTTTAAAATAATATGCTAGCTCTAGTCCATAATCAAAATATCCTAAAGATTGGCAGATTTTTAAATACTTTATAGCTTGTTCTGGCGTAGTTTTCTTGTTTGTACCTACGAAATCAAATAACCAAACGACTTCACACCATAAAGGCTGATGTTTGCCATGCTTGGACAGAGAATTATTACGACTAGCTTGATAAATTTCCATGTCAAACATCAGAAATCCTTGCGATCGCATAAATGCTTCAAGCTGTGTATATGTAGTTTCTCCGATATAGTTCTCCACAAAACCTGTCTCTGTTTCCACACAGAAAGCATTTTGCAAAACCCGATCTCCTGCTTTAAGAATCGGTAACTCTAATCCTTGCGTATCAAGCTTGATAATATCTGCTGTTAACTGTTGCTCGTTAGCTAAAGTGTTGAGCGTCATACATGAGACAGTATCTGTCCCAGTTTCTCTAAATTGGTAATGATGTGAAAAACGACCAAGCCAGTCATGATTTGGGCGGAGCAGAGAATAGCAGAAAGGGTGATGTGTTTTGTACATTACCCGATCTCCTTGCTCTCCAGAGATAGCAAAAGGTAGGTAACAAGTTGACTTGTATGGATGAGGCTCGCGACTCAAGCGCTTGCATTCACTAGCGTTTGGCTCGAAGCCAGTGTATGCTAGTAGTTGTACTAAATCAGACCATTTTGGATCTAGTGGACCACTACAGCCTATATCTAAAAAATTTACTTGCTGTACCTGAGTAAAGGGATTATTCATACTTGTTTGCTGAAATAAAATAACAACGAGATTGTTAGAAAACTTTAGCCATTTACTCTAGTTTTTTAAACATATGCTTTTTCTATTTATACTACTCCAGCAACTACAGAGTTCTTCAATTCTTTTGTAAGCAGTTCAAACCAATTTTCAAAACTATCGCTTACTATTAGTTTTTTATCTGGAGATACGACTCCTTCAGCACCTATAGATGTAGCAACAACAGGTAACCCAGCTTCCAGCATTTCCAGAGTTTTTATTTTGACTCCTCCTCCCTTCAAAAGTGGAACTATTCCGATCTCTGCCTTTTCAAAGAAAATAGTTGGATCTTCAACGAAACCTGTAACTGTAATGTGTTTGCCTGCAAGTGCCAAAACTTTTTTAGAAGGATTAGAGCCGACTATATAAAGTTTGAAATTTCGATCTTGCTGAAGCAGTTTTTTAAAACATTTGTCAACGAAGTTAAGAATTGCTTGCTCGTTTTCTGGTCTTTCCATAGCAGCCCAGAATAAAAGACTTTTCTTTTCTATTTTTTCCGCTCGACGTTTCACTTGATAAACGAAGCTACTAGCTTTTGGAGGCTTTACAATAAGCTTTTCACTACCAATTGAAAATAAAGAACTTAAAAGATCGCGGTCTTTTTTAGATAATACCCATAGTTCGCTTGCATTCGAGTAAAGTTTCTGCTCGTAGCGAAAGATTCTGGCTACTTCAAGATCGAAAAATGAACTTTTTACAGATTGCCTTAACCAAACTTGTGTCAACACATCATGTATACTAATGACAATTTTAGTTTGTTTGGGGTCGATATATTTTTTGACTATATCTAAATAAACGGCAGCATGGGAATATTCAAAATGAATTACATCATATGTTTTTGCAACTAGAAGTTCTTGAATTTTCCTACTAGCTACTTTATTAAAACGAGAAGCAAATTTTAAAGGCGCTTGATAATATTTCAAGCAATTTATAGCTTTTTTGAATTTAGTAATTGGATAGGTGTAGAGACTATCGCCAAATTCTATTTGTAGATCTTTAGCAACAACTATTTCTGTAGTATTAGCGATAACGATTACATCAACAACTTCATGTAAAGCAGCATACTTCGCAAGATTCATAAAAGCAATTTTTTGTCCAGCTTGAGGATACTGCCTTGTAGGAGCATGAGCTGAAATGAATAAAACTTTTGACATACCACAAATACTATTAGGTTAGGAAAACGAGTTGCAGCGAAAAACTAGCGCTGAGTAAACCTGTGTTGAAAGTACTAACAATTCAACACTTACTTTGTCAGTACTAACCACTTAGATCCTTGTAATGGGGCAACAAATTCCGATACAGGAGTCTCTGACCTTTCAATCACTACCACGAACGGATATAAGTGAAAAGACTGAATGGCATCTTGAAAATAGGTTGAGAAACTAGCAAGACCGCTACCGCTTTTAATAGGCTTATATCCAAATTCTTGTAATGCATTTAAATTATGCGTTAACCCAGATATATAGGTATGGAACTGATTTAAAGTACCATGAATGTCTTCACAGATATAAACTCCTCCTGGTCGTAAATGCGGCAATAACTCTTCTAAAGTTGCAATTTGCTGCTCTGGTTCGTGTCCACCATCATCAATTACGATATCGAGAGTAGGAACCTCACTTTTAAATTGCTTCCAGAAATTGCGATCTGTCTGATCGCCAATAAAAATTTTAATTGAATCTTTTTCGTATGCTTTACATGCTTCCTCAATGTCTACACCATAAATTTGACAATTAGAACCAAAATAGTTTTTCCACATTTCTAGGCTCCCCCCGCTGGCAACACCAACTTCTAGAACCTGAACTTTTTGCCCAACAAACTTAGATAGGTGACGATGGTAAATATTAAAATAGTGCTTCCACTTAAGTATTCCTAATCCTTCAGTATGAGAATTAAAATAAGCTTCTAAAGCATTGGATGTAGTATTTTCATTTTCTAAATGAGACTGGCAATAATTCGCTGTTATAGTGCTAGACTCTCCACCAATGGTAAAATTCTGCCCCCATTGAAAACCTTTTTCTGCTATTGGTGAACTAAGGATTAGAGCTTTTAGTGTCTTTATAGAAGTTTGATAAGAACGTGGTATTAACATTTTTGCTAAATGGTGAATGATGCTTTTCATGAATGCGAATCCCTCGAACGATCTATTTAATAATTTACTGGTTTTAGCTAAAACAAAATCCTGATTTGTTCAGGATTGATATAAGAAATTTTATGTTTATGTTCGGTTATATTACCGAAAAATATCAATTGTGAAATAGTAAATGGAATCAAGGCATGTTTACGAACCTATCATCTCGGTGAGGGGTTGTGTTATTGTTATGAGTCTAACGGTATTTTTAATCTGTTCGTTGCCTTTTCACTATTGCACGCTGACTCAAGTAGCTTGTTGATAAGTGCTTCGCTACCATAATTCGCGTTACCAAAGATAAGCTCAGTATTCTCAGTATTCATAGCTTAACTTTAGCAAATCCTTATAATTGCCGACACTCATTGCATCTTCTAACGTATGAAATTCCACTACACCCGGAAAAATCTTAGTTGGTAAGGCATAGGGAAAATCAAATTTTCAGTATATAGGTAATAGTGTAGCAGTGATTGAAAAAGCTGATTCTAGACGGAGAAACAGTTAAACAGGATTAAGCAAAGTAAGAGCAGTACAATCAACTATTCACATCTGTGTAGTGGCAATTTACAACTCAGGACGCAAGCGTAAAATTAGAGTAACTCTTTACAAAGGCTAATCTGGTACAATCTTTCTAGTAAAATAGTTTACATAACCGCAAAAAATCAAACTAGGATAACAGAAACTAAGCTGTAAAATAGATGTATAGATGGTGAGAGATGCCCTGAAATTAAGTTATGAAGCTACTAAGGAGTCTGAGTAAGAGAAAGTTAAATAAAGTGCCTAGTAGAGTAATTTATCTAAATTAAACTCTCACTTTTTTTTACCCAGATCGCTTCCCGTAATTAGTTTTCTTCTCGATCTACTTATAGCTACTTAGATTTGCTTGCATTCGATGAATTAAACTAATCATATCTTCGGTAGTGTCTTCCAATTTAAAAGATTCGTGCTGCAATGTAGATAAAATTTTATTTAATTGTGATTCCACATTCTTTTTACTTCCAAGTTCTAAGAGCAATTGGTCTAAAACCATTTTAAAGAAAAGATTCGCTTGAGAAGTTCTAACATAATTTTTACTATTAATTTTAGTAATTTGGAACTTTTCAAGAGCGAGATTTGCTGCGTGTATATTTCTTGACAAATTTCTTTGAGCAGCCGAGCTGTTGTGTATTCCATTAATACTATTTGTAATGTAAAGAACCCTGATTTTTTTTCAACCAAAGCGTCGCCTCAGAGATTCTAAAGCTTCTGCTAGTTCTAGCGACTGAATTTTTAAGCCAAAATCATTCTTCAATTTCTGAAATGAAACTGGTTCGCGCTCAATTGCTAAGCAGTACATTAGTTCTTTTTCAAGTGGTTGTAAGCGATTAAACTGATTATCAAAAAATTCTTTAACATCATTAAAAACTATTATTTCCTGTTTCAAAAATCAGAAGCACTACTATCAAATATGTTTTGTATAGTTGTAGAAACCATATTCAGTAATAAAGGATTACCTCCATAAATTTGAATTATTTTTTTCAAATCATCTTCCGATCCATAAATTCCTTTACCTTTAAGGATATACTGCCCTTCCAACTCATCCAATCCTATCAATCGTAGCGATCGCGTAGGTAATTCCTCTCCTTCTCTTATAGCAACTTCCTTGGGTTTCTCTCGACTTGTTAACAATAGACAACTTTGATGATATGTTTCCCCTATATATTTTATCAGCCGCCCATACTCCTCATCCTCTTCTTGATAGCGCGTGTCTTTTTGATCGTGATTTAAGATTGATTCAGCCCCATCAAGAATTAATAAACAGGGAGACTTACGGAAATATTTCAAGAGCAATGATATTCTTCCATTTGTAGTTTCTGGTAAATCTTTTTCTTGCTGATTAGATAGAAAATAAATTATCTCTTCTAAGAGTTCTCGTATTGGTGGAGCATGACGCAACGAGCGCCAAACAATGTATTTGAAATCACTCTGAAGCTGCTGAGCTAGCTTTATAGAAAGAGTAGTTTTGCCAATACCACCCATGCCTACTAGTGCTACTAAAGGACAACGATCTTGAACAATCCACTGTTGTAATGTAGCTAATTCTTGGGTACGTCCGTAGAAAGTATGTACGTCCACTGCTTCACCCCAGTCTTGACAACTATCCATATCAAGCTGTTGGTTGTGAGGAGGGTTCGCTAGCGTTAATCTTCTCTCAAGAGCTGTTCTAAAATTCTTTTTGCTTACTTTTTCGCCTAAAGCCTCTGAAAGTATCTTCCATAATCTAGGTCCAACATCTCGTTTTAAGTACTTTTCGCTATATCCTTCTCGGTCGGCAATCTCTTCATATGTGTATCCTTGCCAAGCGCCTCTAAGTACTATTTTTTGAATATCTGTTAAATGCGTACCTTGTTTGTTAAACACAACTGTATCTGCAACGATAAATTCTCTGGTTTCAAAAGTTGAGGACTGAGAGTTGATTGCATTCATCTTGTAGTTGTCTCCAAAATAGTTGAAATCTGTAGCTCTACTAGGGAAGAAATGAGCGCTCATCATGTGATAGCACTGAGTTCTATGTAAGTTCTCTTAACGTGTAATGTCGCTCTAGTACGTTTTAAATTGCTTAACAGAGAGACTTTTCGGTTCTAGTAATTTCTGGCTCGCTCTTGCTATTCCGAATATAAGCTCCAAGTCTAATTTAGAAGTTTATCTGTTAGCAAATTGTTGTCTGCGATCGCCTGAAATACTTACAGGTAAACGAACCTTCGACACTCATTTTACTCAGAATCAATTCAAAGCTTCTCAATAGAGATGTGCAGCTGTTTGCAGTATACGAACTCAACGATTAAGATATCCTTTGCTCATCATGCATATTCCGATTTAAGTAAACCATATTTTTTTAGTGTGAGTTAATAAAATTCTGGTATTACTTTAGTCACTTAATCTATATCATTACTTTAATCAACATTGCAAGATAAATAAAGTTATTTACATGACATTTTTTGTATTTTTCGGTTATTTTGGTTAAAACCTGAAAAATCTGATATTTATCCGAACTTTTTGGATTGTTCAAATTAATTTAAGCATTTCAAAAACAATATTTTTCCTATACTTTGGGGAATGGTTAACCGTAGAAAAATTTAGTACATATATTAAGTGACGTTTAAATCTGTAATTATTTTGGTTATTTTCAATTCTGAAGAACAAGAAAAATCGCACAGATATCAACGCAATAACCTAATTGCAAACTGTCGTCCAAGTTTCTATATGCCAGAGGAGTTATTAAAAACTATTGAAACTCAATCTCAACGAGAACACTCTTCCCGTTCTGGCTTTGTAACCAACTTATTATTTTTTTTACTACTATCGCCGATTGGGAAGCAATTACAGAAAAATGCTAGTCTAAATCGCCGTACTATAGCCCAAGAGTTGGAACAGTCGCTGGTACTATTTCAGCAGCAGTTGCCTCTACATCAAATTAATCAGCTTGCAGCAGCCACTCAGCGATCGCAAGCTCAGATGATGACTTATTTAGTTCTATTGGGATTGCAAGCTTACCAAGCAAAAGAACGTTTGAATAGAAGTGCTGAATATTAAGTAATCAGTTCCGTTACTCCTAGTATTTTTCTAGTTGAAAGTATGGTATACCAAGTCAGTTGGTATGCCATTTTTAATTTGTAAAACCTTTAGAAAGTTATTAACTACAAATGCCGCAGCCAAGCTGGTACAACTATCGAAAGCGGATGGATGCAGAAGGGAATTGCACAACCTTATCGCCAAAACTAAGCTGACGCATGAATCTTTCAACATCCTTGTTTGTGCAGTTTTAGAAAACTGTTTATACCCAACTGTAAAGCTGGCTCTGTGAGCTTTGCTAACACGACATCAGACTAGCAATATTACAGATCGCTGATCGCTTGCTCGTTGAGAGTAAAAGCTAGCGATCGCAAATGATTGCAAGATTGCAAATCAGATTCCAGTTCAGTTCTGGTGTATGCCCACTCTCCGACTAAATTAGCAATATCAAGCCAATCAATTAATATTCTTTTGTCTATTCCAATTACTCGACTTGGCTCTCAGAAATAAAGAATATGAGAGATAAAGATAGAAATTGCCGCGATCGCTCGGCAAGAATTGTTAAATAATGATCTTTTATGGTGTTGCAATTTTAACTATAGTCTGTGTATAATGGAAACTATAAAAATCAGTTTCGTGCATGGCGATCGAGTAAAAAAGAATTTGTTTAGTTAGTAGGTGCTTTTTGATTTGAGGTATTGGAACGCTCAAAGTGTAACTGTTGGTGATGTTGAAGAACCTTAACTGTTAAAATTAGGGGGTTTCATGCAGACAGCACTGTGTTGGCAAAAGGTTCTGATTAGCAAGCAGAGATAGGAGATTTTGTATCCTTCCAAGTACTGCCGAGCAGCCGAAAACCAGCTTTTAAAAGGCAGTAGCAAGCTTGAGCAGAAGATCGTCTCTAGTGCTTTTTGACATAACTCAAAATAGTGGGAGAATTCCAGAACGTAGGAATTTCATAGTTTCACTCTCAGTGGAGCCGTCGAAGTTTCATCTAGCGAGCGCTTTCTGAGCTGAAAAAGTGGCTATTTTTTGATTTTCTCTAAAATCTTCTCTACTGACCAGTGCTTTGCTATTGCTCTCACCAAAGCAGTTGCTTCTTCTTCTCTAAGAGACTCTACACTCTTAATCAAGGCTCTACAGTCGTCGCTAATCCTAATCGAGATGGGATTGGTCGATGGTAAGTTTTCGGCAGACACTTTTTGACTTCCCAAAACATCTCGATCGATGACTACAGCTAAGACATCAACTGTTTGAGAATCTGGTAAACTTTCATGAAATACTTCAACTGATGTAACTAACTTTGCTTGAACAGAATCTACTTCGTGCTTGTTTACATCTGAAGTAACATTACAAGTAGAATTTTTAAGTTTTTTCAATTCCTGATGTTGACTAATAATGCTTCTAGCTTTAGAGTAAGTGATGTGTTCGCCCTTCTTAGCAAGCTCTAACGCCTCCTGGCGAGCGCTTTCAGCGGTAGAAGGAGCAGCTAGAAGATATAAAGCGGAGCTAGCAATAAATAAATCGGCAAATTTTGCCGATTTAAAAACTTCCGCCACTCTCATAAAGTTTCTTGCTGTTCGTTCCTTCCAACCAAATTCAGCTATTAGCCAATTGCTAAAATGCCCAAACCCAAGATATTGCTTGACTTCGATCAGCTTTTCACCTATTTCAATGATATCTTGTGTCGTTCTACGCATCATTCTTTTGATTTCACAAGTATGCTTTTGGACAGCAATTTGTGCTTCCATGTCAAGAGCTGCATAATCAAAGCTTTGCTGTTTAGATTGGTTCCCATTATCAATATGATAGAGATTTTCCATGTTCCATCTTCCTCACAACTTTTGAAGATTTCTCGGCATCAATCAATTCTGCATAAGAGGCTGTGTCAAGATAATTATGAAGCTACAGTAGGAGCTGCGTTCTACAAGTAGCCTGTAAGCCTTTCTTAAACAGCCGGATTGATTCCAGTAAGCAAAAGCCTTCTGCACCCTCTAGGATCTTAGTAAAACACGAAAATCACCTTGTGAACGGTAATTAACCTCCATTCTCTACGAATAAGCTGGCTGTGTGCGTAATTGAGCTTTCTAATGGCAGCTACTACAGGTTAACTTCATACCGCTTTGCATCACTTAGAGTACTGGCATATACTTTGCAAGTCATATTGGCTGAAGTAGTTTACATCATATATATCAATCTGATT
Source organism: Chroococcidiopsis sp. SAG 2025 (assembly GCF_032860985.1). Lineage (GTDB taxonomy): Bacteria > Cyanobacteriota > Cyanobacteriia > Cyanobacteriales > Chroococcidiopsidaceae > Chroococcidiopsis. Next base: position 5,294,338 of record NZ_JAOCNC010000001.1, on the reverse strand, counting down.
TTGCTATTTGATTACCTTGAATCGACTTGTCTTGAGAGACACTCTTTATAGCCCAGTAAGTTGCGTTAGAAATTGTTTAGTTTAATATTAAACAAGTCTTTAACACACCGCACGACGCTACTTAAATTACCATAATACACTAATTATTTTGGTAAGTTACATGACTATTTCTAGGGCGATCGCTCGCAACAGTCAGAATGCTGAATCCGCCCGATTTTCGCTAGATTGGGGAGATTGCCGATTTAGCGATAGGGTTTGATTGGTGTATATTATTTAACTAATCGTCTACTCTACTAGCAACTTTTGTTGCTCTATTAGAGCCACCCAGTGTTTTAGGAAACGATTTCGGTTTCTATTTCCATCTCTACAAGCAGGTAGTATGTCGCTCATCATTTTACACCGACAAAATACCAACAAAATTACTAATAATTAAGAATCTATCTCAAGGAGGAGGCAAAAAAAGATTGAGTATACAAATATACCCTATTAACAAAAAAGCTCTTTTGACGAGCAGGCTGCTGATTCCCGAACTTTTCCGACCTTTATTGGATTGACAAATAAAGGCAAAAACACTGAGTTGACAAGGTTTTCATTTAGCCAGAGCATAGAGGTAAAGGTACTGAAAATCATACCTAAAGCTCTTCACCAGCCACAAATAGAAAAAACAGAGGATGAGTAAGCATGATGATGCATCAGCTAGAGGTATCCGAACTAGAAGAGGAATTGTCTCAACAGAATTACGGAAAATTAAGAGCTGCTTTTCCTGCAAGTGTAGTGCGGCAGCGGGAAAGAAGAGCGGTTGACTTGACAGCAAACAAACAGAGGAGTCTACCCCAACAAGAACAGAAGACACCACAAGTGGTAGTCATGCAGCTACAGTCTTTTGAACAAGTGACGCAAGCCGTCGAAATTCTGTGGCGAGGTCAACCGCTAGTCTTAAATGTTGTACAGATGGATGCAGAGATAGCACAACGAGCAGTAGACTTTGTTGCTGGAGCAACTTACGCACTAGAAGGACAGCAACAATATCTAGCGGCAGGGATATTTCTGTTCGCACCGAACGGCGTGCAGTTAGCAAACGCTATTGATGAAACATGCTTATAAAATCGTGCGTTTTAGTACCTCTTGCTGTAAGAAATCGTGATGCATAATTGCGATCGCAATTGTTTGCACCAATTTTGATTCAGCGCAATCTATCCGAGCATTCCCGTTTCAGGAGTTAGCGGTTTGTGCAGCTTAAAGATATCCGTGAATGTCTTGCCAATCCCCCACCGTTTTATCCTTGCCAAGCGAAAGCACTGTGAACACAGTGCCGGTATAATTATGAGAGCAGATGGCGCGAAATTGATATCTTAGCCCAATCGCGCGATCGCAGATCGCTACTATATATTAGTGAGGCTTGCCTTCCGCTAACTGGGGAAAATACCACCCACAGAAAGTGATGAATTCATCTAACGCAGCAGGCTCTAAACCTTGACTATGCAGGTAGAAAATCCAATCTACTAACTCAAGCCAATTGAGCGTTCTCCTCAAATCGACTTCGTAAGTCCACTGAACGTGACGTAGGGCTTTGGCACGTTTGCGATATTTCCAATACTTCATGACAGGTGATTTTTTGGGAGAGTCAAATATTGCCTGCGCGTAAATCACTGTCATAACAGCCTCGTTCGTAATATATACACCTTAATAGTCGATTGAGCTTTCTTTGTTCTAATTCTGGAACACCTAGCGATAATGCATCGCAAGCTAAGCACAAACCTACTCTAGTTCTTATATCAGTTTACTCAATTTAGTTAATTAACGATCTGTATATTACAGAATTTTAAAAACTATGTAAATGTATTTATGCAATATAGAACAATCATGTCTATATGAGACAAAAGATAATCCACAAAGAGAGATGGTGGCGATTAGATTAAGCGATCGCCCCAAGAAGTTTTCTTCGGGTTGAGATAACCTTTTTCTCTGAGCTATTTCACTCAAACTGACGTTTAATAGAAAAGTAAACAGCCCGCACCATCACGGGCTGACACGCGGCAGAGAAGGTTTAAAACTTTTGACCGATCTGACCCACACAAGGAATGGATATGAATGCCTTGAGTAGATACGAAAGGTGTATCTAAACGTTAATCTTTTGCTCGTTGTTTAGTTAAAAAATATCCGAAAATTCACAGCTATAACGTGTAGCAATGAAGTTTTGTAGATAATTTGGTTATATTTTTAGAAAAAGATTGAATGATAAGATTTAGAACTGAAATTTACTCATAGGCGAACTCTAGAAATTACATAGCAAATTGATAAAAACTTAACTTAATTAGATAAATACAATATTTTCAGACTTAATAGAGTTTGTCGATACAGAAAAGTTCAGGTGTTGGACATCGACTCGGCAATTGATGACTTAGCACAGAACTGGATGAACCCGTTATGCGAAATGCTCGTTCACCCGCTCTAACAGCGCGGCGATCGCGGCTTCAGGAGTCATGTTGTTGAAGCTGATGTTGTCAGGTTTTAAGATGAGATTTGGAGCCTGAGAACAGCGTTTCAAACAGCCTGTTGTTTGAATAGTAACACGATCGCCTAAACCGCGATCGCGCAACACCCCTTCTAGAACGGACACCAATTTGCTGCCACCTTGTTTCAGACAACCCGACTTATAACAAGCAACAATCTTCACTTTGCCATTTTCTGGTTGGCGATCGGAGTCATTATCTGAGTTTGCCGTCAGCTTGTGAATGCGATCGGCTTTCAATTTAAATTCGCCTGTCTCGTACTTAAACTTTTGCTCCCCAAAGACTTCAATCCGATCGCCAGGTTTTAAGGTCGATCCAAGCCTAAAACGGGACTGTTTGGCTATTTTAATCCTCAACTGTCCGGTTGCAACCTCTAGTTGCAAGTGTTTAGGTGTACTGTCTCGATCGACAGTAAAACCTAAAAATTTCCCTTTTACATGAAATGCCAACACGCGATCGTGTTTAAGCTTGCTCATATCCCCTACTCCTTCTGAGTACGTTTGCAGCGCTCTGTTTTAATTCCAATGCTTTTCAACTAAGATTCCCCTTAACCCCCCTTAACAAGCGTGGAACAAAGCCTTCCTTAACACGAGGGAGACAAAGCCCCCTGTTTAAGGAGGTTGGGGGATCTCCAAGAGCTATACATCTTAACCAATAAGTACTGCCTACCAGCTCTTTTCAAGAGAGCTTTTTAGCCTCTACAGTCTGCGGTAATTTCATGGGTTCCGGTAAGTTTGGGATTGCTAGTTCCCAACCGTTAGCTAAGGTAAAAATTTTACCCTCAGAGCCTTCTGTTTGGTTTACTACTTCTTCCTCAAGATCTTTTTTGGCAACGTAAACTACCAAATGTCCGGTAGCATTTTGACGCAACATGACTTTCATTTGATTTCCTCAACTGCTTCTAGTTCTTTTTTGCGACAACCAACGATAAAACCTTTTTCGATAAAATGCACGGCGTAGATATAGGAATTTTGCAAAAACGTACCAATACTGACGATGTAGCCGATCTCTCCCTTTTTCGCTAGTGTTGCGCCAATTTCTTGCCTTGGGTACGTACCATCGTTGCGAATTAGCTTGCGAGTTTTTACTTTTGAGCCAATTTCAAAAGCTGGTGGCAAGTCTAGTTCTAATTCATCTGATTGCATGAGATTACCTCTGAGATAGGATTGTACGGTTTCACTTAAGGTTCATACAAATAGGTAGCAGAGGAGACTAGGGGCAGAGGGGCAGAGGAGGGATTGTTTGTTTTTTTCATGTGATGAAATGGGACTAGATTTATTAGTTCTTGCGGCTCGAGGCTGCGTTTGTTTTGTACCGATTGCTGCCGTACTGCATCTAAGATGGATTGGGTTTCATCTGTGTTTAAACTAATGCCCTGCTGCTGTAGCAAATTAGATACTAAGTGCCTACCTGAGTGCTTGCCTACGACTAAACGCCGCTCCCACCCCACTTCTTCGGGAGCGAATGGCTCGTAAGTCACGGGATTTTGCAAAACGCCATGAGCGTGAATACCAGATTCATGAGCAAAGGTATTTTCACCCACGATCGCCTTCCAAGGAGGTACTTTGCAACCCGATGCGCTTGCTACCAGTCGGGACAGTTCTAATAACCGCGTCGTGTCAATCCCCAAATCGATCCCTTGAATGCGTTTGAGTGCCATGACGACTTCTTCTAAAGCCGCATTGCCAGCTCTTTCCCCCAAACCATTCACTGTTGTATTTACCGATAAGGCTCCCGCTTGCAGTCCAGCTAAAGCATTTGCCGTTGCCAAGCCAAAGTCATTATGGGTGTGCATTTCTACAGGCATCGATAAATACATCACCAATTGCTTGACTTTGGTGTATGTAGTAAAAGGGTCGAGAATTCCTACAGTGTCGCAAAAGCGAAACCTTGACGCGCCCCACTCTTGAGCGTAAAGGGCGACATCCAAAAGGAAATTTTCATCAGCTCTAGAGGCATCTTCACCCCCGATTGCTACCCAAAGATCGCGATCGCGGGCGAAACTAATCGCATCTTTGAGTTTTTGCAGCATTACGCGCCACTGTCCGTGAAACTTGGCAGCAATTTGAATTTCAGAAACGGGAATAGATATATGTACCCGCTGCAAACCACAGGCAATAGAAGCCTGAAGATCTGAAATTGTGGCGCGGTTCCAACCTAAAAGTTTAGCTGACAAACCCAACTCAGAAATTGCCGCGATCGCTTTTGTTTCGACTTCCCCCATTGCGGGGATACCAACTTCTAATTCACTCACACCAATAGCGTCTAGAAATTTAGCGATCGCTATTTTTTCCTCAATTGTGAAAGCAACACCCACCGCCTGTTCTCCATCTCGTAGTGTCGTGTCATTAATCGCGATCGCATTCATAGCACAATACCTCTCGTAGCATTTTAGATTTTCGCTCTTGAGTTTCAGATTTCAATCTCAGGTGCGTGTAATCGAAATTCATTTTGTCGATCGCAGCAACAAATAGCCGAAATAGCCATTCACAATTGCTGGAACAACTATCAAACTGAGGATAGCAACTAATACTGTGAGCATGATATTACCCATTAAGACTAATGTGAGTTTTGTTCTCTAGCCAATCAAAAATTCGTGCTAATTGATCTATGGAAATCAAACCGTATTGCCAAAGAATCATAGGTAGGGGAGCATAATCTAACTCATGGTGATGCAGCATTACATCTATATCAGCAGATGGAATTGCTAATTCAGTCCGTAAAAAATTGACAAATTCTGTATTGCTGTAACGTTTTACCATGTGTCAAAACATTTAACCCCCTTGCGATGAATTGACAATTGGCGATCGACTTGCTTGTGTAGGGGCGGGTTTACCCGAAATTCTTGTCGGAGTCAGAGTTTTTTGATGAACCCGCCCCTACGACTTACGACTTACGATTTACTTTTCCCATTCATCGGTTGAACAAAAGCCAAAGTTAGGCTATCTTCTGCTAAGAAATGAGCGAGATGAAAGGCACGTTCTTCAGTCTTCAATAAAATTTGCTCGTACAAATAGCGAGTAGCGCGATCGCCTACACTTTCTGCTTGGGCAGCTTGACGGCGAATGAGATCGATCGCTGCTTGTTCGGCTTGCAGATCGTTTTCCACCATTTGGCGACAGGAAAAAATCCCATCTGCTTCTGGCATGAAACAGCACAACTCTGCAAGTTTAGTAAAGCTAGCTGCTGGCACGCCGCCTAGTCCATCTAAGCGTTCGCCAACGTCGTGTACGTGTGCTTGAACTTGTTCGTAACTCTCGCTGAAATACTGGTGCAGCATATAAAATTCTGCACCTTCAACGACAAAGTGATGCTTTTGATATTGTAAATAAAGGGCTTGAAAACTTGCTAGGACAATATTTAATCCTTCGCAAACGGGAACAGTAACTTCATGCCCTAAACCAATGGGGTTATCTAGCACTTCCCCAAAGTTACGTAATACAGTTGCTTGTGTCATTAACTATCTCCTTTTGATTTGGTAATGGGTAATTGGTAAGTCAAAAGTCAAAAGTCAAAACACGACAAATGACAAATGACCAATGACAAATGACAAACTAAGAAAAAATGTCTGCTGTCCAGCAGCGTTCTAACCAATCGAGTAATTCTTGGCGAGTGGCTAAGAAATGCTGTACGGTGCTGCGGACGAGAAAGGCAGCGAGCGCACTATTAACTTCAACCACTAAAGAACCATCCGCAGGACAACAACAGGGGATACTTAACTCTTGTAAGCGGTGGTAAATTCGCCAGCGATCGCTGACGGGTATTTCGACAATTTGAACATTTGGACTGGAACTGGTGGGCTTAAACATAAGCAAAGTGTCCTTTTTAAAAGTTTTTCTCAATTATTAATTACGGGATATGGCAGTCTTAAATTATTAGATTTGGTTTAGCAATCGGGAGTCGGGAATCGGGAGTCGGGAGTCGGGAAGAATGTATTTTGATTCTTCCGTCTCCTATTTTTTGACTTTTGACTTTTAACTTTTGACTTTTAATTGTTGTTCGAGTTTCTCGATTCGTTCTAATAGGGAACGAATCACGCTTGCTTCTACATCAGGTAGTTTTGCGTGTTCTAGGGGACAGTCACGCACACCTTTATGGCAAATATTGCGCCCAGGGACTCCTACCGCAGTACAGTCTGAGGGGACATCTCGCAAGATAATTGAACCTGCACCAATGCGGACGCGATCGCCAATTTGAATATTGCCTAAAACTTTCGCACCTGCACCCACGACAACGTTTTTACCCAAGGTAGGATGGCGTTTACCAGTTTCTTTCCCTGTCCCGCCGAGGGTGACACCTTGATAAATCAGCGCGTAGTCTCCAACGATCGCAGTCTCTCCAATTACTACACCCATGCCGTGATCGATAAACACGCCTTGCCCGATCTTTGCGCCTGGATGAATTTCAATTCCCGTTAAAAATCGTCCTAGATGAGAAATCAAGCGGGGAACAAACGCAACTCCACGACAATGCAACCAGTGCGCGAGACGATGCAGCACCATTGCATGAAAGCCAGGGTAGCAACAAAGTACCTCTAACCAGTTACGTGCTGCCGGATCGCGCTCGAAGATAATCCGAAAATCTGTCAATAATGGCTGCAAAAATGACAAACTATGTTGTTTGTCCGTCTTTTGGGTTGTAAAGGTATTGGAGATCTGTTGCATTGGACTTGATGGAGTGGAGGAGCCGTGTGTTATCTCTGCTTATATCAGGCAGCTCTACCCGCAGCTATGCAGCCGATGTCGATTGGATTTATTGGATATATTAATTTGTACTCAATTAATCTAAACCCCAACTCAATTGGGATTTGCAAGCTGAAAAAAAGTTTTTTTGGGTTCGGGGTACTAGTATTTTTCAGTTAGGGGTACTGGTATTGATCGGGGTAGGGAGTAAGTATTTATGTACTCAAAACTAAATCCTTAACCCCATGGGATTTGAAGGTGTTTTTGCTACTATTTTTTGGATAGATTAACTTGTACTCATCTGCGATCGCCGGAGAGTTTTATTCTAAATGATTTTTTTTCTGTATATCAAGTTACGCTTTGCTATCTTATGACTTATTTTTTGAAAAAACAAGCGTAGGGCTAGCATTGCTCACCCTACAAATAGAGCTACTACAACTTCTGCTTGCTGCCCTCTGCCCTCTGCCTTTCTTCCAGTATCTTACATAATTAAAACAATATTAATTTGGTTTTTAAGTAAAAAGTGATATTTTAGATACAGAATTGAATGTTGCTGAAGAACTGGGGTATTTCTCGATCGATTATTCTAGTCCTTTGCTCTCAAACTGCCTGAGTAAATAGCACTTTGGGCAGCGATCCCATACGATTTGAGTACAGAACGGAAAAAACCAAAAAGAAACTCAAATCGCATTCAAACCCTTGCTAGAACTGACTTTAAGGCGAGTACAGAAATACTTGAACCCCTTCACCATAAATACTCGCACCTCACTCAAAAAATACTAGCACCCATACCCAAAAACTTTTTTTAAAAGCTGCTAAAACCTTGGTATTTAAAAGCTGCAATTTTTGAGTACAAGTTTAATTAATTCAATAAATTCTATCCCGAACCACAGCAACACCCTCTTTTGAGGTGGCTGCTATAAAACATATATCGCTAAACACCTAATGCACTAACTGCTAACTAACAAAGGTTGTAGCGATAAGCGACTAGAGATGACATAGCACATACCTTGATGAGTAAGAAGTTGCGGCTGTAAGTCCAATTTTACCCAAGTCCCAAACGTGGACGAACTAGTTAAAGGTCAAGGGATATATAACCAGCGTAGGCAGGTTCTCAGACTACACCGCAACTTTAATTTCTTCTTGAGATCGAGCTAGAGCATTTCCCATCATGCCAGTCAACCTAATCCTACCAGCAGCGAAATTCAATGACACCACCACCTACCGGACTCCTAACCCCCACCGCAACACCAGCAAAAACTAAAGCTAAATCTGGTAGTTGTGGTTGTAGCAGTAAAACCGATGCCGCACCTAGTTTAGATGAAAAAATGAAGGCGCGGATTGAAAAGCATCCTTGTTATAGCGAAGAAGCGCACCACCACTACGCTAGGATGCACGTTGCAGTAGCACCAGCTTGTAATATTCAGTGCAACTATTGCAACCGTAAATATGACTGTGCCAATGAAAGCCGTCCTGGTGTTGTCAGCGAGTTATTAACACCGGAAGAAGCAGCGCACAAAGTCTTGGTAATTGCAGGTAAGATTCCTCAGATGACAGTGTTAGGAATTGCGGGACCTGGAGATCCTTTAGCGAATCCAGAAAAGACTTTTCGCACCTTTGAGTTGATTGCAGACAAAGCACCGGATATCAAACTTTGCTTGTCAACCAATGGCTTGATGCTTCCCGATTACGTCGATCGCATTAAACAATTGAATGTCGATCACGTCACTATTACTATTAATATGGTTGACCCAAAGGTTGGCGAGAAGATTTATCCTTGGGTTCACTACAGACGCAAGCGCTACAGAGGGATTGAAGGAGTCAAGATTCTGCACGAACGGCAGATGGAAGGATTGCAAGCTCTCAGAGAAGCCGATATTCTGTGCAAAGTGAATTCGGTCATGATTCCAGGCATCAATGACGAGCATCTAGCCGAAGTCGATGAAGTCATTCGCGCTAACGGGGCATTCCTACATAATATTATGCCGCTGATTTCTGCTCCAGAACACGGCACTCACTTCGGTTTGACAGGTCAACGCGGACCCACACCCAAAGAACTGAAGACACTACAGGATAAGTGTTCTGGCAACATGAAAATGATGCGCCATTGTCGCCAATGTCGCGCCGATGCAGTGGGATTGTTAGGCGAAGACCGCAGCCAGGAATTTACCAAAGAGAAATTCATGGAAATGACTCCAGAGTATAACTTGGAGACGCGGCAAGAAGTCCATGCAGGAATTGAAAAGTCGAAAGCAGAAATCAAAGCTGTTAAAGAACAAGCGAAAGCTGCCAAGAAAATTGCTAACAGTATCAAAATCTTAGTTGCAGTCGCTACCAAAGGTGGTGGCATGGTGAACCAGCACTTCGGTCACGCCAAAGAATTCCAAGTGTTTGAAGTGGATGCTAACGAAGCTAAATTTGTCGGACACCGCAAAATCGACCATTACTGCCAGGGTGGGTATGGTGAGGAAGCGACTCTAGACCACATTATCAAAGCGATCGCTGATTGCAAAGCGGTATTAGTTTCTAAGATCGGTCACTGTCCTCAAGAAGAATTGCAAAAAGCTGGAATCCAAGCTGTGGAAGCTTACGACGTGATTGAGAAAGTTGCAAGTGAATTTTACGCGCAATATCTGCAAAACCTGCAAGGAGAATAGTCATGGCTTACAAAATTACCAGCCAATGTATTTCCTGCGATCGTTGTCTTTCTGTCTGTCCTACAGATGCTATCAAAATCACTGACGGCAAGCACTGGATCGATCCCGCCCTTTGTACAAACTGTGTTGGCAGTGCTTATAGCGTACCTCAATGCGCTGCTGGTTGTCCCACATATGACGGTTGCATACCACAACCTAGCGATTATTGGGAATCGTGGTTTACTACCTACAATCGCTTAGTAGGTAAGTTAACCAAGAAACAAGGTTACTGGGAACGCTGGTTTGATACTTACTCCGAAAAATTCTCTGGTTTGAAATTGACTACGGTTCATAACTAATGCACGGGCGGGTTGAACCACAAGATTGTTGGTTTTAGTACAGGTATTCGCGAAAAAACCCGCCCCTACAATGCCTGATTCCCATATGGGCGGGTTGAACCGCAAGATTGTTGGTTTTAGTACACAGGTATTCGCGAAAAACCCGCCCCTACAATTCCCCACTCCCCACTCCCCTAACCATGCAAACTTGCATTTATCTCGACAACAACGCCACCACTAGGGTAGACCCAGAAGTTGTAGAGGCGATGCTGCCCTACCTCAGCGAATCTTACGGCAATCCCTCCAGTATGCATACCTTCGGCGGGCAAGTCGGCAAAGCGGTAAAACAAGCACGGCAACAAGTTGCAGCCCTAATTGGGGCAGATGATTCAGAAATTATCTTTACGAGTTGCGGTACGGAAGGAGATAACGCCGCCATTCGCGCCGCCCTGCAAGCACAACCAGACAAGCAACATATCGTTACAACTCAAGTAGAACACCCAGCAGTGCTGAATGTCTGCAAGCAGTTGGAAACTCAAGGTTATTCCGTTACCTATCTTTCCGTAAATCGCCAGGGACAAATCGATTTGGATGAATTGGCAGCATCAATGACAGGTAATACAGCCCTCGTCACAATTATGTATGCCAACAACGAAACGGGCGTGGTATTTCCCATCGAACAGATTGGGTTGCGGGTAAAAGAGTATGGCGCTCTCTTCCACGTCGATGCGGTGCAAGCAGTAGGGAAAATTCCCCTGAATATGAAGACTAGCACTGTAGATCTATTAACTTTGTCTGGTCACAAGTTACACGCACCCAAGGGTATTGGTGCTTTGTACGTGCGGCGAGGCGTAAGATTCCGCCCCCTATTAGTAGGAGGACACCAAGAACGGGGACGCAGGGCAGGAACGGAGAACGTAGCAGGAATCGTTGCTTTGGGTAAAGCTGCCGAAATCGAACTTGCGCATTTAGCCACCACAACCAAGAAACAAAAGCAACTGCGCGATCGCCTAGAAAAAACTCTACTTGAAACAATCTCTGACTGCGAAGTCAATGGCGATCGCAAAAACAGATTGCCCAACACCACCAACATCGGCTTCAAATATATCGAAGGTGAAGCCATCCTATTATCCCTGAACCATTATGGCATTTGTGCCTCATCCGGTTCCGCCTGCACTTCTGGTTCCTTAGAACCATCCCACGTATTGCGATCGATGGGCTTACCCTACACGACTTTACACGGTTCGATCCGGTTTAGCCTTTCCCGTTACACCACAGATGCCGAAGTTGACACAGTTTTAGCGGTAATGCCTGGGATCGTCGAACGCCTCCGCGCCCTCTCACCCTTCAACAACGACCAAGCCGACTGGCTGCAAGGTCGAGAAGAAACATTGGCTCATCGATAGGAGCTTCTTGTGCAGAGGGGCAGGGGAGCAGAGGAGAAATATCTGTCAACCAACTACCAACTATCAACTACCAATTACCAATCACTACCATGTGGGACTACACAGATAAAGTCATGGAACTTTTCTACAATCCTAAAAACCAGGGATTGCTAGAAGACGATCGCGAACCAGGAATAGCAGTTGTATTTGGCGAAGTCGGCAGTATTGCTTGTGGAGATGCCCTGAGACTGCACCTCAAGATTGAAGTAGATAATGATAAAATTCTTGACTCGCGATTTCAAACTTTTGGCTGCACCAGCGCGATCGCATCTTCCTCGGCTTTGACTGAGTTAATTAAGGGTTTAACCTTAGATGAAGCGCTCAAAGTCACCAACAAAGAAATTGCAGAATACCTAGGCGGACTGCCAGAAGCTAAGATGCATTGTTCGGTGATGGAACAGGAAGCGCTAGAAGCAGCGATTTATAAATACCGAGGTATTCCGCTAGATACCCATGAAGATGATGAAGGGGCGTTAGTTTGCAGTTGCTTTGGAATTAGCGAAACCAAAATTCGCCGCGCAATTCGAGAAAACAACCTCACCACCGCCGAACAGGTAACGAGCTATGTGAAGGCGGGTGGCGGGTGCGGTTCTTGTCTGGCAGATATCGACGACCTGATCGCTGCGGTGCAAAGAGAACCAGCCGTAGGCGTACAAATTGCTACAGATATTGCAGCTACTAAGGAACCGCAACGTCCGCTAACAAACGTGCAAAAGATTGCCCTAATTCAAAAAGTTTTGGATGAAGAAGTTAGACCCCTACTAATCGCCGATGGGGGAGATGTGGAACTGTACGACGTAGAAGGCGTTAGCGAAGCGGGACGCGATAGCGTCCTTCGCGTCCAAGTAGCGCTGCAAGGTGCGTGCGGTTCTTGCTCTAGCAGTACGGCAACCCTAAAAGTGGCGATCGAAGCCAAGTTACAAGAGCGCGTCAGCCAAAACTGGTTAGTAGAAGCAGTTTAGCCATTATCTATGCAAGATTTCTCTTTCTCAGTTTCTAGCGTTTTAGCAGTTGAGCGATCGCCACCAGCGACGTTCTTACCAACCGCGCTCGCATCTTTGACAAGAGCGATCGCCACCATCCAACCCCAACCACTAACTAATTTCAGGAGAAACAACCATGACTGACAACATTAGACAGATTGCATTCTACGGTAAAGGCGGTATCGGTAAATCCACCACTTCTCAAAATACGATCGCAGGTTTGGCTGAATTAGGCGAACGGATCATGATCGTAGGTTGCGACCCCAAAGCAGACTCCACCCGCTTGATGTTGCACAGCAAAGCCCAAACCACCATTCTGCACCTAGCCGCTGAACGTGGTGCAGTAGAAGACCTAGAACTAGAAGAAGTTCTACTTACGGGTTACAAAGATGTCCGTTGCGTAGAATCTGGCGGTCCAGAACCAGGTGTAGGTTGTGCGGGTCGTGGCATCATCACCGCGATCAACTTCCTAGAAGAAAACGGAGCCTACGAAGACCTCGACTTTGTTTCTTACGACGTATTAGGTGACGTAGTTTGTGGCGGTTTCGCTATGCCAATCCGTGAAGGTAAGGCACAAGAAATTTATATCGTCACCTCTGGTGAAATGATGGCAATGTATGCTGCCAACAACATTGCACGAGGCATTCTCAAGTACGCTCACTCCGGCGGCGTGCGTTTGGGCGGTTTAATCTGCAACAGCCGCAAAGTTGACCGAGAAATCGAACTGATCGAAACTTTAGCAGCTCGGCTCAACACCCAAATGATCCACTTCGTACCACGCGACAACGTTGTACAACACGCAGAACTGCGCCGCATGACCGTAATTGAGTACGCACCCAATTGCAACCAAGCCAACGAGTATCGCGCTCTAGCTAAGAAGATCAAAGAAAACGATAAGCTCACCATTCCCACCCCAATTTCGATGGACGAATTGGAAGAGCTACTCGTCGAATTCGGTATCCTTGGCGACGACAAAGAATACGAGCATCTCGTTGGCAAGACTGCGGAAGAAGTTGCTGCCGTTTAATCCTTAAGGGACAAGGAAGACTTGGGGGACAAGGAAGACTTGGGGAATTTAACTACTATCTTCTTCCCCGACTCCCACTCTCCCACTCCCGACTCCCGACTCCCTACACCCCACACCCTACACCCTTTCTTCACCCCGACTCCCTACACTTAAGAGAGGCAGAATATGACACCTCCTGAAAACACGACTTTAGAGCAAGCTACTACTACGGTAGACAAGAAGGCGCTGATTAAAGAAGTCCTAGAAGTTTACCCAGATAAAGCCAAGAAAAAACGGGAAAAACACCTCAACGTCTACGAAGAAGGAAAATCCGACTGCGGCGTTAAATCGAATATCAAGTCCGTCCCTGGTTCTATGACCACCCGTGGCTGTGCCTACGCAGGTTCTAAGGGTGTGGTCTGGGGTCCGATCAAAGATATGATCCACATCAGCCACGGTCCTGTAGGTTGCGGTTATTACTCCTGGTCTGGTCGTCGCAACTATTACATCGGCACGACAGGGATCGACACTTTCGGGACAATGCAATTCACTTCCGATTTCCAAGAACGCGATATCGTTTTTGGTGGTGACAAAAAACTCGCGAAGCTGATTACCGAATTAGTGGGACTTTGTAAGAAAGATGGAGCAAATTGAGCTAGAATGCGGGTAGGAGTTGCGTTTTACGTCAGTCTCGACAGGAGCAACGTAAGGTGAAAGATCAAGTACCAGCAGCGATGCCGCAGTGCTTTGAGAACTGGTGTCGTCGGTTTGATGATGTATTTTCGCGTCAGAAGCAGCGGCAGGAATTTCGTGTTTATCTAGGGGGACTGCTGGGTGAGAGTCAGCGCAAAAACCTGAGCCAACTGGTCACAAATACAGTAGATGGCTCCTACAACAGCCTCAGACATTTTCTCAACAATGCCCCTTGGGATGAAGTCAAGCTAAATAATCGGCGGTTGGAGGTGATGCACCAGTGTCGCCAGACGACCCCGAGTCAAGGTTTCACATTGATTGTAGATGATTCGGGACATCGCAAAAGTGGTGCGGCTACTGATGGGGTAGGACGGCAGTACATTGGGGAGATTGGCAAGACTGACAATGGTATTGTGCTGCTGACTACCTACTTGTATGATGGAGTGCGACGTCTGCCGTTAGATGTTGCACTCTATCAACACGCAAGTTTATTCGAGCAAGGCAAGGCAGACCCCAACTTCCAGAAAAAACCTGACCTGGCTCTAGACTTGGTTGACCAATGCTTGAAGCGCGGTTATCGACCGGGTGTGACTGTAATTGATGCAGGCTACGGTAATAACACGCCTTTTCTCAAGCAGTTGGAGTCGAGAAACCTAACTTACGTGGCAGCAATCGCCAAAAACCGCCAAGTTACTGCTCAAACATCAGGTGATGAGTCTGCTCGTAAGCAGGGATTAGAAGCTATTGCTCAAACCTTGGCAGTGGAGCAGTTCACACCTGTGCAACTCAATCTGGAGCAGCCCCGGACAGTTTGGGTGGCGCTGTTACCAGTTCACGTTCCGAAGCTCGAAGGCACTCGCTGGCTGGCGATTCAACTCAATGCCTCTAGTTTCGAGCAAGCGACGGAGGTGGATTACTTTCTCACCAATGCCTCTGACAACCAAGTCAGTGCGGCTTGGGTAGCTCAAACATATTCTGCTCGCAACTGGGTGGAGGTCTTCTATCGAGAAGCCAAGGGCTGGTTGGGTTTGAGTGAGTATCAAGTTCGGGATGCTCTGAGTATGAAGCGTCATTGGGTTTTAGTGTTCATCGCTTACACCTTCATCCTTTGGCATCAGTTGACCGGCGGATTCCGCAGACGTTGGGCAACCAAACCCTTACAAACCTTTGCCGAAGCATTGGAGGCATTCCGCACCGCAGTCGAGTTTCGTTTGGTCCGCTGGCTTAATGAGCATGTTGATGTATTTGCCTCTCACAGAGCTAAGTTCGGCTATATTTGGGCTTAGAAAGTTTTAAAGTCCCATTAGAAGAACTCTTCCCGCTCAATCGTGGCGTTTCCATCCAGTCTGAATGTCCGATTGGTCTAATTGGGGATGATATTGAAGCCGTAGCGAAAAAAGCAACGAAAGAAATTGGTAAAACCGTTGTTCCCGTACGCTGTGAAGGCTTTCGAGGTGTTTCTCAATCGCTCGGACACCACATTGCTAATGACTCCATCCGCGACTGGGTTTTTCCCCAAGCAGATAAGAAAAAGAAAGAGCTGGGCATTGAAGGCACGCCCTATGATGTCGCAATTATCGGAGACTATAACATTGGTGGTGATGCCTGGTCTAGCCGCATCCTGCTAGAAGAAATCGGCTTGCGCGTAGTCGCCCAGTGGTCGGGAGACGGCACGCTCCACGAAATGATGATGACTCCAACGGTGAAGCTGAATCTGGTTCACTGCTACCGCTCCATGAACTATATCAGCCGTCACATGGAAGAGGCTTATGGTATTCCCTGGTTAGAATACAACTTCTTTGGTCCTACCAAGATTGCTGAATCCTTGCGAGAGATTGCTGCAAAATTTGACGAAACAATCCAGCAAAAGGCAGAAGAAGTCATTGCTAAATACCAAGCGCAATGCGATGCGATCGTAGAAAAATATCTCCCCCGTCTGGAAGGCAAAACTGTAGCATTGATGGTTGGCGGCTTGCGTCCTCGTCACGTCGTTCCAGCTTTCTATGACTTGGGTATGAAGTTGATCGGTACAGGCTATGAGTTCGGTCACAACGACGACTACAAGCGTACCACCCACTACATTGAAAACGGCACGTTGATCTATGACGATGTTTCTGCTTTTGAATTCGAGCAGTTTGTCAAAGAATTAAAGCCGGATCTGATCGCTTCTGGAATTAAAGAAAAATACGTCTTCCAGAAAATGGCGCTACCCTTCCGTCAAATGCACTCCTGGGATTACTCCGGTCCATACCACGGTTATGACGGCTTTGCCATCTTTGCAAGAGATATGGATTTAGCGCTAAACAGCCCAACTTGGGGATTAATTGGCGCTCCGTGGAAGAAGTAGGCAGAGGGACAAGGGGGACAAGGAGGACAAGGGAGACAAGGAGGAAATTACAAATATCATCTTCCTTCTCTTCCCATCAGCCCGCAATCCAATAAATCACTTGCAAAAGCCAACGCCCATCTGTGTTCATCTGCGTCCATCTGCGTCCATCTGCGTTCATCTGTGTTGAATTATACAAATCCAGTACTTTTGCAAGAACTTTAATCTGCTCTGAACCGAAAAGTATCGATCCCTAATTGCTTATCCTCAGCCTCTAATATTGGAGAACAGTCATGGCTCAGCACAACGTAGACAATATTAAAGACCACGCTACACTATTTCATCAGGACGAGTACCAAGAGTTATTTCAGGCTAAGAAAGAGTTTGAAGGTGGACATAGCCCTGAAGAAGTTGCCCGCGTTGCAGACTGGACGAAAACCTGGGAGTACCGCGAAAAGAATTTTGCTCGCGAAGCTTTAACCGTTAACCCCGCTAAAGCCTGCCAGCCTTTAGGCGCAATTCTCGCTGCTGTTGGTTTTGAAGGAACCTTACCTTTCGTTCACGGTTCTCAAGGTTGCGTTGCTTACTTCCGCACCCACTTCACTCGCCATTTTAAAGAACCATTCTCTGCTGTTTCTTCCTCTATGACTGAGGATGCAGCGGTGTTTGGTGGACTAAACAACATGATCGATGGCTTGGCGAATAGCTACAATCTCTACAAGCCTAAAATGATCGCCCTTTGTACTACCTGCATGGCAGAAGTAATCGGAGATGACTTGGGTGCTTTTATCAAAACTTCCAAGGAAAAGGGATCTGTACCTGAAGATTTTCCAGTTCCCTACGCTCATACCCCCAGCTTTGTCGGCTCCCACATCACGGGCTACGACAACATGATGAAAGGGATTTTGTCAAATCTAACTGAAGGCAAGAAGAAAGAAACAACCAACGGCAAAATTAACTTTATCCCTGGTTTTGAAACCTACATCGGCAACTTGCGAGAAGTGAAGCGGCTAGCATCCTTGATGGGCGTTAATTACACCTTACTAGCAGATAACTCCGATTACCTCGACTCGCCTAATGATGGCGAGTATCGGATGTACCAGGGTGGTACGGCATTGGAAGATGGAGCAGATTCGATTAATGCTGAAGCTACGATCGCTTTCCAAGCATACTCTACCACCAAGACGCGGGAGTATATCACAAAAGAGTGGAAACAAACCACCTCAGTCACCCGCCCTGTGGGTATCCGAGGCACGGACGAGTTTTTGATGAAACTATCAGAACTTACCGGACAGCCAATTCCTAAAGAATTAGAAGACGAACGGGGACGTGCAGTGGATGCGCTGACTGATTCTCAAGCATGGTTGCACGGCAAGCGCGTTGCTCTGTATGGCGATCCAGATCTCGTCATCGGATTGGTGCAATTTCTCCTAGAAGTCGGTGCTGAACCCGTACACATTGTAGTGTCAAACAGCAACGAAGTATTCGAGCGAGAATTGCAAGCGATCTTGGATGCTAGCCCCTTTGGTAATACTGCAAAAATTTGGGGTGGTAAGGATCTGTGGCATATGCGATCGCTCCTATTTACCGAACCCGTAGACTTACTCATCGGCAATTCCTACGGTAAGTACCTGTGGCGCGACACCCATACCCCACTCGTACGAATTGGCTACCCAATATTCGATCGCCATCACCTACACCGTTACGCGACGTTTGGCTATCAAGGAGCAATCAACCTGCTCAACTGGATCGTCAATACGCTGCTAGACGAACTCGATCGCAACACCATTGTTCCCGCAAAAACCGATATTTCCTACGACTTGATTCGATAATCGCTGGGCGATCGGTAATCAGTGGAGTTTTGTGAATTGTTCATCGTTCATGGCTAATAGCGATCGACTATCAACTGTTAACCATCAACAGCCCTCATAGATCTTTTATAACTGGAATCGGATTGCTTTTATCATGACTACCATCAGCCACACCACCGATCGCTCTGTAATTCCCACAAAAATTCCAGGCTTCGTACTCTCTCCCCTACGTCGATGGGTGAATCAAATCCAGATATGCGATCGCCATACTGCCCATCTCATTTGTCAAGTCATTCCCTGCTGCTGCCCGTTTGAACGAGACATCAAATTATTCGGACGTACCTTTCACATTCCGGCACTCTGCAAACTCAACCCGCTTTATAACGAATTTGTAGGATTGCGCTTCCGCAGCCTATCCTACCTCTCCGATGAGTGCGGTGAAGATGTCACGAAATACATTTGCTAATGGCTAATTGTTTGTTGCTAATCGTTCATTGCCATTAGCCATTAACTATTAATCATTAGCCATGAAGCCATGAAAATCACCCAAGGTAAAATTAACGAGCTGCTCAGCGAGCCAGGATGCGAACACAATCACCACAAGCACGGACAAAAGAAAAATAAGTCCTGTCAGCAACAAGCCCAACCAGGCGCGGCTCAAGGGGGTTGTGCCTTTGATGGCGCATCGATCGCCCTCGTCCCAATCACCGATGCGGCTCATTTAGTCCACGGACCGATCGCTTGTGCTGGTAACTCTTGGGGTAGTCGTGGCAGCCTTTCTTCTGGCTCTCATCTCTACAAAATGGGCTTTACAACTGACTTGAATGAGAACGATATCATCTTCGGTGGGGAAAAAAAGCTGTACAAAGCGATTTTAGAAGTGCAGCAACGCTACAATCCTGCTGCGGTATTCGTCTACTCTACTTGTGTCACTGCCCTGATTGGTGATGACTTGGATGCAGTCTGCCAAGCCGCTGCTAATAAAACAGGTACACCCGTTGTCCCTGTGAATTCTCCTGGCTTTATTGGTAGTAAAAATCTTGGCAATCGCGTCGGCGGGGAAGCCTTACTAGAATACGTTATCGGTAGCGCCGAACCAGAATTTACCACCCCCTATGATATCAACCTGATTGGCGAGTACAACATTGCTGGAGAATTATGGGGCGTATTGCCTCTATTTGAAAAATTAGGTATTCGAGTCCTTGCCAAAATTACGGGTGATGCTAAGTACAACGAAGTTCGCTACGCCCACCGTGCCAAACTCAATGTCACGATCTGCTCCAAAGCGCTGATCAACGTAGTGAGAAAGATGGAGGAACGCTACGGCATTCCTTATATAGAAGAATCTTTCTACGGCGTGGATGACATGAATCGCTGTTTGCGGAATATTGCGGCAAAACTAGGCGATGCAGATCTGCAAGAGCGAGTAGAGAAACTAATTGCCCAAGAAACAGCGGCGTTAGATGTTGCTCTAGCTCCGTATCGCGATCGCCTTCGTGGTAAACGTGTTGTTCTTTATACCGGAGGTGTGAAAAGTTGGTCGATTATCTCTGCGGCTAAAGACTTGGGGATGGAAGTTGTCGCCACTAGCACGAAAAAAAGTACCGAGGAAGATAAAGCCCGCATTAAAGAATTGCTGGGTAAAGACGGCATCATGCTAGAAAAAGGTAATGCCCAAGAATTGCTAAGAACGATCGCCCAAACAAAAGCCGATATGTTGATTGCTGGTGGTCGCAATCAATACACCGCCCTCAAAGCCAAAATTCCCTTCTTAGACATCAACCAAGAACGCCATCATCCCTATGCCGGATATACAGGCATGATTGAAATGGCGCGAGAACTGGACGAAGCCCTTCACAGCCCAGTTTGGCAGCAAGTACGCAAATCCGCACCTTGGGAGCAGGAAGCAGAGGAGCAGAGGAGCAGAGGAGCAGAGGAGCAAAAAGAAACTTCCTCTCTTTTCGCCTTTGCGTCTTTGCGTGACCAAAATCCAAAATCCAAAATCCAAAATTCCAAAAAGGCAGTTGCAGTCAATCCCTTAAAGCAAAGTCAGCCATTGGGTGCAGCCTTAGCATTTTTAGGATTAAAAGGCGTGATGCCTCTGTTTCACGGTTCTCAGGGTTGTACTGCTTTCGCCAAAGTCATGTTAGTGCGACATTTTCGGGAAGCAATTCCCCTATCTACCACTGCAATGACTGAAGTTAGCACTGTCTTGGGTGGCGAGGACAATATCGAGCAAGCAATCCTGACGCTGATGGAGAAATCAAAGCCAGAAATTATTGGTTTGTGTACTACTGGACTGACGGAAAGTAGAGGCGATGACATGGAAGGCATCCTCAGAAGTATCCGCAAACGTCACCCCGAATTAACTGACTTACCGATCGCGTTTGCCTCTACGCCTGATTTTAAAGGTGCATTGCAAGATGGTTTTGCCGCAGCTGTCGAAAGCATTGTTAAAGAACTGCCTCAACCTGGAGAAACCAGATTAGACCAAATTAATCTTTTGGTAAGTTCTGCGTTTACACCAGGGGATTTACAGGAGATAAAAGATATCGTCTCTGCCTTTGGACTAAAACCCATCGTCGTACCCGATCTTTCCGCCTCACTCGACGGTCATTTGGATGATTCCTACAGCGCGGTGACAGGTGGTGGCACGACTTTGGCAGAACTAAGAGAGATGGGTTGTTCGTTATTTACCCTAGCACTAGGCGAGAGCGTGCGCGGTGCTGCGGAGATTTTGCAAAAACAATTTGGCATACCTTACGAAGTCTTTCCGCAACTAACAGGATTAGACGCAGTGGATGACTTCATGCAAGGACTAGTCGATTTGAGCGGCAATGAAGTACCAGAAAAATACTGTCACCAACGCCGCCAGTTGCAAGATGCGATGCTAGACACTCACTTTTACTTCGGGCGCAAGCAGGTATCGCTAGCACTAGAACCGGATTTAATGTGGTCAATAGCCTGGTTTTTGCGATCGATGGGGACTGAAATTCATACCGCAGTCACAACCACAAAATCGCCCCTTTTAGAGCAACTACCAGTCGAAAGCGTCACGATTGGCGACTTAGAAGACTTCGAGCAATTAGCAGTAGGTTCTGACCTATTAATCGGTAATTCTCATACTAAAGCGATCGCTCGTCGCCTCGATACTCCCTTTTATCGCCTCGGTTTTCCCGTATTCGATCGCTTAGGTAACGGACAGCGTTGCATTGTCGGCTACCAAGGAACAATTCAACTTTTATTCGATCTTGGCAATTTATTTCTCGAAGCAGAAGAAGCGAAAGCCAAGCATTAAAGGCTAATAGCTAATGGTTAATCGCTAATTGAAAGACCACTATTAGCAATTACCAATTACCAATTACCAATTACTAATTACCAATCCAACGGAGGACAACATGAAAATTGCCTTCACAACTAACGACAGAATTCATATTAACGCTCACTTTGGTTGGGCAAAAAAAATTGATGTTTATGAAGTTTCGCCAGAAGGGTATCAGTTTGTAGAAACTCTCCGATTTAATGGCGATCTTAAAGAAGATGGTAACGAGGACAAATTACTGCCAAAAATTGAAGCGTTATACGATTGCACAATTGTTTATGTATCAGCGATCGGCGGCAGTGCAGCGGCTCGGCTAATTAAGAAACGCATTACACCAATTAAAGCCAGATCTGAAGATGACGAAATTATCGATATTTTGGAAAAGTTAGTTCAAACTTTGAAAGGCAGCCCTCCCCCCTGGTTGCGAAAAGCTTTACAACAACAATCACCTAGTTTTGATGTAGAAGAGGAAGTAACTGTATGAGCGCTACTGAAACCACCAACCAAACTACTACTAACGAAGCCTTAGATTCTCTATTTGTTCAAGAGTTAGTCAGACAAATTCGCGCCCAAGATTCCTATGGTTTTTACCGCAACTGGGCAGATGAATTAGTCATCAAACCCTATATTGTCAGCAAAGAAGCTAAGCGCAAAATTTCTGTAGATGGTGATGTTGACCCTGTGACAAAAAGTAGAATTTTATCATTCTATCGGGCGATCGCGGCTCGCATCGAACAAGAAACAGGCTTATTATCTCAGGTGGTCATCGATCTGAGCCATGAAGGTTTCGGCTGGGTACTTGTTTTTTCCGGTCGTCTGTTACTAGTTGCTAGAACCTTACGCGATGCTCAACGTTTCGGCTTTGATTCCTTGGAAAAATTAACAACTGAAGCAGATAAGTTAGTTCAAAAAGGTGTCGATCTGGCTCAACGTTATCCCGAAGTTGGCAAACTGTAGCAATTTCAAAAGGATTTGTATGGTGCAAGCAACAGAAACCTCTAGCGTTAACCCAGAGATTAACGAGCTTAAAAATCAAATCAAAAAGCTCAACAGTAAAGCCGGACAAATGAAGATGGATCTGCACGATCTTGCAGAAGGTTTACCTACTAACTATAACCAATTAATGGATGTTGCAGGTCAAACCTATGAAATCTATCGACAGATTGACGAACTCAAGCAAAAGCTAACAAAACTGGAGTCAGAAAAATGAGCAAGTTAGCCCAATTTCAACAAATTGTCGATGCAGAGCAATATTTTGAGTTTTTTGGTTTGCCTTACGATGCTCAGTTTGTAAATGTGAATCGTTTGCATATTTTGCAGAAATTCTCTAACTATATCAAAGCGATCGATCGCGATTCTCCTGAGTTAAACGACGAGCAACGGCTGAGTCAATATCGCAATGCTCTCCAGCAAGCTTATGACGTTTTTCTCGCTTCCAAACCTGTCGAACAAAAGTTATTCAAGGTGTTTAACGAGAAGCCACACAATGTAGTTTTGCTAACAGAAATTGGTGCAGATTGAGGAGAAAAACTGTGTTAAACCTCACCCCCATCGAATTAGAACGCTACCGTCGCCAAATTATGCTTCCTGGTTTTGGCGAGGAGGCACAGCAACGCTTGAAATCATCAACAGTACTGGTGACAGGTGTAGGCGGGCTGGGTGGCACGGCGGCGCTTTATCTAGCGGTAGCAGGAGTTGGGCGGCTCATCCTGGTACGGGGCGGCGAACTGCGACTAGATGACATGAATCGCCAAATTCTCATGAGCGATGATTGGGTGGGCAAACCCAGAGTTTTCAAAGCGAAAACAACGCTAGAACAGATCAACCCAGATGTCCAAATCGATGCTGTTTGCGAGTATGTCACGCCAGAGAATGTTGACGATTTAGTGCAAGCTGCTGATGTTACCCTCGACTGCGCCCACAACTTCATCGAGCGCGATTTGTTAAATGCTGCCTGCGTGCGCTGGAAAAAGCCAATGGTGGAAGCAGCGATGAATGGCATGGAGGCATACTTAACCACAATTATCCCCGATCGCACTCCTTGTTTATCTTGCATATTTCCAGAAAAGCCCGATTGGGATAAACGCGGCTTTGGGGTTTTGGGTGCGGTATCTGGAACCCTGGCTTGTTTGACTGCACTAGAAGCAATCAAACTCATTACGGGGATCGGTCAACCACTAC
This sequence comes from Chroococcidiopsis sp. SAG 2025, assembly GCF_032860985.1. GTDB lineage: Bacteria > Cyanobacteriota > Cyanobacteriia > Cyanobacteriales > Chroococcidiopsidaceae > Chroococcidiopsis. Next base: position 5,270,402 of record NZ_JAOCNC010000001.1, on the reverse strand, counting down.
TATCGCAACTGCTAACGATGGACTTGGGCAGTTTAGAATTTGCCAAGCGCCGCCCCTACCACGATCCTAACTGTCCGGTTTGCGGTACTCCTGCTTTCTCGTATCATCCTACGGCGCGATCGCGCGATTACGTTGCTGTATAGCAAGTAGTGCGTGGGAGAATTTTAGATTTTAGATTTTGGATTTTAGATTTTGGATTATCTTGCTCCCCTGCCCCTCTGCTCTTTTCTCCCCTCACCCCTAACAACTAACTCAGGAGGAATTATGACCCTAACACTAACAGAAGTTGCAGAATTCCGTCTCCGTACCTTTCTGCAAGCCGCTAGCAAAGAAGAAAACGCTGCTCAACGAGGCATTCGTGTTGCTGTGGAGGATGGTGGTTGCAGTGGCTACCAGTATTCCTTAAACGTTACCAGTACGCCACGGACAGACGACATCGTAGTAGAGCAAGGCAAATTACGCATCTACATTGACTCGCAAAGCGCTCCTTTATTAGAAGGAGTTGTCATAGATTTTGTCGATAGCTTGCTAGAAAGCGGATTTAAGTTTAGCAACCCCAATGCTACTGATACCTGTGGCTGTGGGAAATCGTTCCAAGCAGGCGATTGTACTCCTGCTGGCGTGCCATGTAGCTGATGATAACTTAATTCATTTTGGAGGACACGACGATGACGACTTATCAAGTGCATTTAATCAATAAAAAGCGATCGCTCGACATTACCATCCCTGTTGAGGAATCTACTACGATTCTGGATGCCGCAGAAGAACAAGGACTAGATTTGCCCTTTTCCTGTCACTCTGGTTCTTGCTCTAGTTGCGTTGGCAAAGTGGTTGAAGGCGAAATCGATCAATCCGAACAGGTGTTTCTAGATGACGAACAAGTTGCTAAAGGGTTTGTGCTTCTCTGCGTTGCCTATCCTCGCTCGGACTGCACGATCCGCACCCACCAAGAAGCCTATTTAGTCTGAGCGCAATATGTTTACTGAAACTTTTACCATTTTTGGCTCCTCGCTCAGTTTACTCCAACCTGGAGAACAGGGAGTCATTAACAGAGTCGAGAGTGCAGACGAGGCTACAGTACAGGAACTCAGGACAATGGGCATTGTACCTGGAATCACCATCATTTTAGAACAGCGATGCCGAAGGCGGTTCGCTTCGCGACCATCGCCTGCCTACACGATCGCAGTAGGAGGCGATCGCATGATTCTTCGCCAAAAGTCTGCTGATGCAATCTACGTGCGGTTGACGGAAGCGCGATTGATTTCTGAACCGATTAAGGCTGCTGGTAGTACCGGATTGTTAACTGCTCTATTCCGGCGGTTGAGAAAAAACACTCGGCGAATAGAATGCGCGCTACACAGTCGAAGTCCGCAAGGCAAGGACTGAATCAGCTGAAATACATCTAATTTCTTACAGTCTTTTTACTTTTGACTTTTAACTTTTGACTTACTTAATATCGAGGAGATACACTATGGCAACACTTACTGGTTTAACTTTTGGGGGTAAAGTTTGGACACCCCAATTCGTGCAAGAAATTAACCAAGATAAATGTATTGGTTGTGGTAGATGTTTTAAAGCCTGCGGTCGGAACGTACTGCTACTGCAAGCACTGAATGAAGATGGGGAGTTTGTCGAAGATGAGGAGGCGGAGGAAATCGAGCGCAAAGTTATGTCTATCGTTCATCCAGAATACTGTATTGGTTGTCAGGCTTGCTCTAGAGTTTGCCCCAAAAATTGCTACACTCATAGCGCGTTGGAACAAAATTAGACATAGCAATTTTATTTGGTCATTGGTCATCGATCGTTAGTTGACAGTTGACAGTTAACGGTTAACAGTAAGACAGTGGTACGTGAAAACTTACGACTTACGACTTACGACTTCTCAAGAGTCTCCCTCGTCCCCCTTGTCTTTCCCTGCTCCCTGCTCCCTGCTCCCTGAATTATGTCCACGAACAATCAACTAGAAAGCCAGGTTTTTGAACGAAATTGGTCTGCATATTACCAAGCAGTGGAGGGTCGTCCGCCACGAGATACTCTGCTGGCAGCGTTGACAAGTTTTGAGGCTTTACCTGCGGAATCTTCGCGATTTGCGGTGGATTTGGGCTGTGGAGACGGGCGAGACACGGTGGAACTGCTGAAGCGGGGCTGGCGGGTACTAGGGATTGACGGTGAAGCAGAGGCGATCGCCCGTCTACAAAATCGTCCTGACGTGGATCTCCATCGCCTGGAAACTCTGGTAATGCGCTTTGAAGATATAGTATTGCCAGAATCGGTAGATCTAATCAATGCCAGTTTTTGTCTACCATTTTGTCCGCCGGAACATTTCTCTAGCTTGTGGAACAAAATTATCGCAGCATTGCGGGTTGGGGGACGTTTCTGCGGTCAACTATTTGGCAATCGCGACTCTTGGGCAGTCTACCCTAACATGAGCCATCATACCCGCGCCCAGGTGGAAGAATTGTTGCAACCTTTCAAAATTGAGTGGTTGCAAGAAGAAGAACACCCAGGTAAAACTGCTTTAGGCGAACAAAAGTACTGGCATATTTTTCATATTGTGGCTTGCAAATAGCGATCGCTCTAGTAGAGCTTGGCGTAAATTCGGCTATGCTTGATAGGTTCTCCTGAATAAGTCAAGCGCCTTGCCGAAATCAGCCCCTAAACCTCTGACGTTAGATGAAACCGCACGTCAACAACTCAAACAATTAGTAGCTCGACATCGCACCCCCCAACAAATCGCCATGAGAGCCGAAATCATTCTGCTGGCAGACGAGGGATACAATCACAGGGAGATTGCCAGCAGGCTGAATATCAGTCGGGACATGGCAAGGTTATGGCGAGAACGATGGTTAACCTTAAGCGAGAAAGATTTGCCTGTAGAGGAACGGTTGCAGGATGCGGAACGTCCGGGAACCCCTGCAACATTTAGCCTGGAACAAATGCTGCAATTGTTTGCTTTAGCCTGTGACAAGCCAGAAACCTACGGGCGACCCATCAGTCATTGGACACCGAGAGAACTGGCAGATGAACTGGTCAAACAGGGAATTGTAGAGCGGATCTCGCCTCGGCATGTGGGACGATTATTAGAGGAAGCGACGCTCAAACCACATCAGTCCGGTTACTGGTTGAATCCCCCCCCGACCCTGCGTTCGACGACAAAGTCACCGTCATCTGCGATACCTACTTGAGTGCCTCAGAACGAGCCAAGGCAGGAGAACGAACCATTAGTATTGACGAAATGACCGGAATTCAAGCGCTGGAGCGGAAAGCCAAAAACCTGCCGATGCGACCAGGCAAGCGAGAACGACAGGAGTTTGAGTACATTCGCCACGGCACCCAAACCTTGATTGCTAGTTTCGATGTTGCCAGTGGACAAGTGATTCATCCAACCGTTGGAGAGACTCGCACCGAGGCAGACTATCTCACCCATATCCAACAAACCCTGGCAACGGCTGCCGATGCTTCCAAATGGCACCTAGTGATGGACTGCTTAAACATCCATCAATCAGAATCGTTAGTACGGTTTGTCGCTCAAGTTGAACAAATCACTGATGACCTGGGGATTAAAGGCAAGCAGGGCATTCTCAAATCCATGCACACTCGCGCTGCTTTTTTGAGTGATCCGACCCACCGAATTGTGTTTCACTTCACTCCCAAGCATTGTTCCTGGTTAAATCAGATTGAAATCTGGTTCAGTATCTTAGTACGGAAGCTACTCAGGCGAGCCAGTTTTACCACTCAAGCTGATTTGAAAGCGCGTATCCTTGAATTCATTACCTATTTCAACCATACGATGGCAAAACCATTCCAGTGGACATATAAAGGTAAGGCACTGGCTGCTTAACGGTAGGCGTATTTCCGCCAACCTCTACTAGTCGATTGCAACCATCACATCAGATGATTTAACGACAGCGTAAGCCTCCTTGCCTTCTACAAGCCCCAGGTTATCGGCGGAAGATTTGGTAATAATTGCAACTATTTCTACCCCGGGTGCAAGTTCTAACGTGACTTCAGTATTAACGGCTCCTGGTACAACTTTTTTGACAGTTGCTTTCAAGGTATTACGGGCGCTAATCTTCATTTTTCGATCTTTTTTATATGTTTTGTTGGCTCGATCTTCTATCTATTTATGCTCGATAAACTGTAAATTTAAATACTTTTGATTGCCGAGCGATCGCCTTGTCATCTCCTTTAAGGGTTGGAAGTTCATGCATATTTACTAATCGTAAGCATATGTTTATCTAATCCATTCGCAAAACATATCTACTGTAGACTCTACTATAATTCTTGATTATTGATTACAGAGAAATAAATATTGAATTGGAGGTTCTATGAAAAGAAAAACTTTTTTTGCCTTTATTTGTGGAGTGGCGATCGCAATCATTTTGACAACAATTTTAAATAGGATTAATCCATCTCCCGCGATCGCACAAGCAAATACAAACTTACTTATATCTGCTGCTGCTAGCCTCCAAGATGCCTTAAAAGAAGCCCAACCACTTTTTCAAAAAACTCAGCCGAAGATCGAAGTCAATTATAACTTTGGTGCTTCTGGTGCATTACAACGACAAATAGAACAAGGTGCGCCAGCAGATATCTTTTTTTCTGCTGCGACAAAGCAAATGAATGCCTTGCAGGATAAAAATTTGATTCTTCCCGATACCCGCCGCAACCTCCTAACTAATCGCCTTGTCTTGGTTGTATCGAGTAATTCCGATCTGAAGATCGATAACTTCGAGCAATTAACAGATACTAACATAAAACGAATTGCTGTAGGCGAATTTCGCAGCGTCCCAGTCGGACAATATTCCGAGGAACTATTTAAGAAATTAGAAATTTTATCACAAGTTAAACCAAAATTAGTTTTTGGTAATAATGTCCGTAATGTATTAGCTGCTGTAGAAAGTGGCAACGCTGATGCTGGTATTGTCTACACCACAGATGCTAAGTTATCAGATAAAGTTCGGATAGTGGCTACAGCAGCCGAAAATTTACATTCTCCGATTGTCTATCCCATAGCCATTATCAGTAGCAGTAAAAATCCTGACGCTGCCAAAGAATATATTCAGTTTTTGACTGATAAGCAAGCAAGATCTGTATTTGAGAAATACGGCTTTGGCATAGTTAAAGCATCGTAAAAATAGCGGGCAAAATTTGAATTTACAATTCCGATTTCGGTTGGTGCTCTAACATCAATACTTGCGCAATCCCTTCCGGTAAATCTTGCAGTTCAGTTTCCTGCACGGTACGAATAGGAGAGCTAAAGGTATAGCTAGGGTCGCACTCTCTAGTATCGTAGACTTGAATCAGCCACTTATCCGGTAATCCCTCAACACCAATCTCTACTACATACCAGCTTTCTCCAATAAAGCGAGAAGAAAGCACGGCAAACCATTCTCGATCTTCTGGAAAAATATTTAAATCTTCCATGAGGAAATTAAAGGCTAATTGTTGTGCTTCAGTTGCAGTCAATTCCATTTCAAACTCCTTTTTGGTCATTAGTCATTAGTCATTAGTCATTTGTTGTTGGTTGACAGTTAACTGATAACTGATAACTGGTCACTGGTCACTGGTCGCCGAGTTAAATTGAGGGTATAAGTTCAATTGTTTTGCTAGCTGACGGGCAACGTGGATTAAGAATTTGGCAGCATCCTGATTATCCTGGTGTGCCATTACTGTTGCTACTTGCATCATTGTTTTGACCAAACCAGCATCGAGTAAATCTGGCTGAGCATCTAAAATTTCCGGTTCTTGACCGTTGGGACATCTGAGCAGTTGCTCGATGAGATTGAAATAGAGATCTTGGCGTTGTTTTGTCATTGGAAGAGGGGTTAGGGGTAAGGGATAAGGCTAAAAATTCTTAGCCGTGCAGGTGAGAGGATCGAACTGATATCGTCGGGAATGATGCGTCTCGCCGTAGATGCTGAAAGTAATTGTTGGTTCCTCTCCTAATGCCTCAACACAATGAATGGCATCGGGTGTAAAACTAATGATGTCGCCTGGAAGCAAAGTCATCTCGCTGACTCGTGCGATTCTGTTCAGAAACCCCGCAGTAGGAGAGCGTTTCCAAAATGTGTTTTTTTCCTCACCCTGGAGTACTGCCACGATTCCCCATGTCCCGTGGTTGTGAATCGGCGATACCGTACCAGATGTCAGGGTAGTTGTTTGCACTGTTAACGGATAGCCTATTTCGTCATACAAGATTATGGTTGAATTTCCGGATCGAGGGCAGGGTTCTGGATGGTGAACGTGTATCCAGTAGGAATTGACAATCAGTCGCCGCACTAGTAGACGGAGTTGAGGCAGGCATTGATTTTCGTCAGTGGCTCGCTCTAACACGTCTTCCACTTCTGTCAAGAAGCGGTGCAACCGATAGGGTTCTCTCAGCAAGTCCCATTCTCTAGATGGTTTGCAGACCTGATAGCGCCCATCTCCTGTGACTAAAAAATCTCGGTGTTTCATTGTAATTTAGAATAAGGTCAGGACGTACAACAGCGTAAATAAGACGATCCAGATGATGTCTACAAAGTGCCAGTAGATCTCTGCCATTTCAATTCCAGTGTGCTTGGTAGCAGAGTAATGACCGGAACGACGCGATCGCCACAACACACCCAAAATCAACAACAAGCCTACGAATACGTGCAAACCGTGAAAGCCAGTCATTAAGTAAAAACAGTTGGCAAATATGTTAGTGGTTAATCCATATCCCAATGTCAAATATTCGTATACCTGACCTGCCAGGAAAATCGCGCCCATTAGAGCAGTGATGGCATACCACAAACGCATTCCAGCGACATTATTCTTCTTAATCGCTGTATCGCCCAAGTGGATGACAAAACTACTAGAGACTAGGATAATCGTGTTAATGGTGGGTACGAGTAGCTCGACTTCCGTACCTTCGGGGGGCCAAACTGCGGCAGCACCGCGCAGAATTAGGTAAGTGGCAAAAAAACCGCCAAACATGAGAGATTCGGAAACTAGAAACGTCAACAGCCCAAACACCCGAAAATCTGGATGTTCTTCGTGGGAGACAACCACCTCCTGTAGAGTGGCTGAATCAAATGCTATTTCTGATGTGTTAAAAGATGAATCCTGCATAAATTCCTATTTTTAGACTGAAGGGTAAATTGCCGATAAGTTACGCATTTGAGTTGCAGATCTCGATCCCCCACCAAACAGCGACCAGTGACCAGTGACCGATAATTGAGATGCGGGTAAGTAGTAGGGCATAATTAAACGTAAGATAGAGAAAAGCCAAAAACTTGCTGATTTTGACCACTCATGCCTGCTCCTTTACGTATCGTTTTGACAGAGTCAGAAGACCGGACGTTGAGTGAACTTCGGGTTGCCAAAACCGTTGCTCAACGTACCCGAGATCGAGCACAAATGCTTCGACTCAATGCTCAAGGATGGGTAGTGCCAGCGATTGCCGAAATTTTTGAGTGCCAAGAGCAGACAGTGCGCGAAACCATCCGCCGTTGGCAGCAGCAAGGGTTAGGTGGATTATGGGATGCTAGTGGACGAGGAGCTAAAGCCAAATGGCAAGAAGCAGACATGGCCTACCTAGAACAATGCCTAGAGCAAGAAGCCAGAACCTATAATAGTCAACAGCTAGCCCAGAAGCTAGAGCAAGAACGACAGGTAAACCTAAGTGCTGACCGGATTCGCCGCATTCTAAAAAAAAGGGCTTTAGTTGGAAGCGGACTCGACACTCGCAACGGGGCAGACAAGATCCTGAGTACAAAGCACTCAAGCAAGCCGACTTAGACACACTCCAACTAGCTGCCTGTGAAGGGTACATTGACCTGAAGTATCTTGACGAATCGGGATGTTGTCTGGAAAGTCCAGTCAGTTATAGTTACTCTCGCATTGGAGAGCAGAAACACCGAAGAGCAGGTCAAATCCTATGGAGACCGCATTAGTATTCTAGGGATATGGCAACCAGAGCAGTCGTTTGACTATGCTCTGGTACAAGGCAGTTTCCACAAGGAACGCTATGTTAAAGTGATGAACGCTCCTTGCCCAAAAGAGTGAGCAGACATTGCTACAAACCGGACGGCTCACAGTCGTGGTGCAAGATAATGGTTCGGCTCATACCAGTCATCTTGCCCGTGAGCACTGGCAGCAGTGGCAGTCGAAAGGGCTATTATTGAACGACAATTAAATAGACCGAGTGACGACAACTAACTTGACTGCTACACCAAGTTGACGAGACGACAATTATCTTCAGCAACCGCTGCCAAAACAAAAGACACTAGGCAATGTCAATTAACGCCAATTAATGGACTGCCTAGTGTCGGGAAAACGAATTAATTTCAAACAGGTTCAAATATACATGAAAGCGAGAGAATCTGGCTGCACGCAGGAAACAGCAGCAGCAAAGGGAGGATTTTCGAAGCGTACAGGTAGACGCATTGATGCGGGAGCTCATCAACCGCAACGCGGACGACCCCATGACTGGCGTACCCGCAAAGACCCATTGGCTGAGGTATGGGACAGCGAACTAGTTCCGCTATTACAAAAACAACCGCAATTGCAAGCGATAACGTTGTTCGAGTACCTGCAGCAGAAGTATCCAGGCAAGTATGGGCAGTCTATCGTGCGGACGCTGCAACGACGAGTCCAGCAATGGAAAGCGACCAGGAGACCAGCGCAGTCAGTGATGTTTGAGTTAGAGCATCAACCAGGCGTAATGGGCTTGTCGGACTTCACCAAGCTCAAGCAGGTGCAAGTCACGATTGGCGGTCAACCCTTCGAGCATCTACTGTATCATTATCGACTTGCCTATAGTGGATGGCAGTACGTGCAAGTCATTCAAGGTGGCGAGAGTTTTGTTGCTCTGGCTGAAGGTTTGCAGAATGCCTTGGCAGCAAGCGGGGGTTGTCCACAAGAACATCGCAGCGATAGTCTTAGTGCCGCCTACCGTAACCTGGGTAAACGCACCGATGAAGATTTGACGCAAATGTATCAACGGCTATGCCAGCACTATAATTTGCGTCCCTCACGAAATAATCGCGGACTAGCCCATGAAAATGGTTCGATTGAGTCACCCCACGGCTATTTCAAACGACGGCTGCATCAAGCCCTATTGCTGCGCGGCTCGTGTGATTTTGATAGTGTTGCTGCCTATCAAGCGTTTATCTCTGGGATAGTTGAGAAGTTGAATACGCGCATTCAAGCCAAATTTCAGCTTGAGCAACCCTACCTGCATCCATTACCCAACTATCGTTATCCCGACTACGAAATCCTCAGCGTCAGAGTTACCACCCGTAGCACGATGACCGTGCGCTGCATCACTTACACTGTGCCGTCACAATTGATTGGCTTACGATTAACCCTTCACCTACATCATGACCGGATAGTCGGTTTTGTCGGCACGCAGCAGGTGGTAGAACTGCCACGCCTTCATGTACCTAGCCGCAGTCGGTTGCGGCGCTCCCGTTGCGTCAATTATCGTCACGTCATTGACAGCCTGCGACTGAAACCCCGTGCTTTTCTACACTGTACCTGGCAGCAAGAATTATTGCCTGACGACAACTACCGCCAATTATGGCAGGAGATGTTAACCCAGTTCGATTCCTACACGACGGCACGATTGATGACCGAGGCACTGTACATTGCTGCTAAACAAGATAAGGAACACGCAGTCGCACTGTATTTGGCTGACCACTTACGCTCTGGCACCCTTAGCTTGGTGGGACTGCAACAGCAGTTTCATCTGGGTGAGAGTGTGGCACATCCAACGCTTTCGGTACAGCAACACGACCTTTCCCCTTACGACTCTCTCTTGCATCATGTCCCCCAACAACAGCCAAATAACAGCCATCGAGACTCTGGGCTTCCTACTCAAAACACTCAAACTGCCCCACATGAACAACCATTGGCAAGAGTTGGAGCGTCAGGCTCTGGCTGGGGGCTGGTCACACGCTCAATTCTTGCTAGCACTGTGCGAATCCGAGGCAACACAACGTTATCAAGCGCGAGTGCAACGCGCCCTCAAAGATGCCCACCTGCCACCAGGAAAAGCTTTTTCCAACTTTGACTTCAGCCATTGCCCCAGCTTAAATCAGCCTAGCATCATGCAACTGGCTCAGGACAGAACTTGGTTGAAGCGGGGTGAGAATCTGCTGCTGTTCGGTCCTTCTGGAGTCGGGAAAACTCACTTAGCTGCTGCTGTCGGTCGCAGTTTGGTAGAACTGGGTGCACGAGTCAAGTTTCTGGGTGCCACCACAGCCGTGCAACTGCTACAAGCGGCGAAAGCCAACTTACAACTGCAATCAGCTTTACTCAAGCTCGATAAGTACGATCTGCTGATTCTTGATGACATTAGCTATGTCAAAAAGTCGGAAGTGGAAACATCAGTGTTGTTTGAGTTAATTGCTCACCGCTACGAACTCAAAAGCTTGATGATTACTGCCAATCACCCTTTCAGTGCTTGGGATGAAATTTTTACCGACTCTACTATGACCGTTGCTGCTGTAGATCGCTTGGTACATCATGCTGTCATTCTCGAAATCCTTGCACCCAGTTTTCGTCAACAAGCGGCTCTACAACGCTCTTCTTCTACTGACCAAAAGCAACCAAAATAATTGTCGCGCATTCGTCAAGATAGTTGACATTTCATAGGCTATATCTCTTTTTTCTCCCCCAATACAGTTCACATATGAATCTGATTGAAGCGCAGTGGCATCAACTCAAAACCCATGAAATAGCCGGAAGGATTTTTGATAACGAGTATGATTTAGCGAATGCCATGATTGAGGGCATGGAGAATCGAAGTCAACAAGGGGGATGGACACTGGAACGTTTTATGTTTAAATCTGCCTAGCTACTTAGTTGATAACTGAGATTCGGACAACTAAGTTCGATATTTGACTTTTGACTTTTGACTTTTGATTTCAATACGGTTCATTTAAGGCTACGCTGTGCTGAGGATAAAGAAAATAGGAGGATTGGTTCGGGAGGGGGTGGCTCGATGTCTTGGCTTTTTTGAGCGAAACTTGGATACAGGTTTTTTTACAACTCTGGGATTGGTACGAGAAACTCGTTCAGGTAACAGAGTGTCTAAAATCTCTACAGTTAACCAACTTAAAAAAAGGGGAGTTCTTGTGATTGCAAGCGTTGAAATTTCGGGATAGCACGACGAATAACTCGCAATGTCCCAGTGAAACTCAGACGCAAAGGAGTGATACCCGCGCTCTTTGCAGCTTGAAACATCAATAACCGCACAGCCCAGTGTCCTAACAACCACCCGTAAACTTCCTGCACAACTTCACGCGGTTTTTGAGAGCGAATATGAGTTTTTCGTCCTGATAAATGTACTTTGAGTTCATCAATAGTATTTTCTACTTCCCAGCGTTGATGATATTCAATCGCCAGTAGTTGAGCCGGAAATTTCTCCAATTCCAATAAGCTGGTAATTAAGCGATATCTTAGTTGTTCCTCTGGGTTGTCGGTATTACCAATTGTGTATTCAATCACTCGGACTTGTATGGGCTGGCAAGCTTTTGAGCGGAATTTAGCAGGTGGATAAATCCAACTCAGATAAGAACCATCCGCCAGTGGTTCTTCGCACAAAAACTTGACATTTGCGGGAATTCTTCCTAAATAATCGCTACCAGTTGTGACAGTTGCTTGCACCATTGCATAAGAATGTAACCCTCTGTCCCACATCAACAACATCCCTGAACTCACGGAGCGTAATAATCTTAATGCCCGCACTCGTTCTCCTATTCGATATGGACACATCAATGCATCAAAGATTAAATGTGTTCCTGCTTCTACCAAAATGACTAATCGCAGTTTGGGAAATGCGGCTTGTGTGCCAGGACGGCTGCTCGGACGACCAAAAACTCTCGCATTTTCATCGCTGTCTGGCAGATCGAAGCAAGTCCGATCAATTACCACAATTCGCAATCCATTGAGAAATGCTCCTTTGGTATCGGTGCTAGCCATTGGTCGCACCAGTTGATGGAACAATTGACTCATCACCCTTGGACTTAATCGTTGTCGGGCTTGCGTTATTGCTGATTTACAAAAAACTCGCCAGTATTTCCCCACTTTCACCCATGCTTCGCTCAGCCCATCAATTAAGTTTTTCAGCACATCTCTCATCGAATCTCGTGACCACAGACTCATCGCAATTACCAAACAAATTACCAATTGTGCTGGTAACGAGCGTTTACGTTGTTCACAAACTTTAGTTTTAGCGATCGCTTGCTCGATCTCCGTGGATGGGATGGCTGCCTCTATCGCTTTGAACACATCACTACTTTGTATCGTAGGAGACAACAATGAGAAATCCTTCAGATGCACTACACTCACTTTCCATTCTTGGGAACAATGCTTAATTTACAACACTTTGAGCCTTAACTGAACCGTAGTGCTTTTGATTTGCTTAAATCGGCGCAGTTTGAGCTATTTCGCTCACTTCAGTCCCACTTCTGCCATAGTCGTAGGGACCATGAGTCACTACAGGCAGAACTTCCCAGTTTTCAATCGCGGGTGGGGAACTGGTCGTCCATTCCAAAGTCAGGGCATCCCAAGGGTTATCTGTTGCTTGAGAGCCATACAGCCAGCTCCAGACGGCGTTAATGAAGAACGGCAGTACAGATATTCCTAAAATAATCGCGCCAAAAGTACAAATATGATTGATGTAGGCAAACTGAGGATCGTACATGGCAACTCGTCGCGGCATTCCCTGCAAACCAAGTTGATGCATCGGTAGGAAGGTAAGATGAGTACCGATAAAGGTGAGGGCAAAATGAATTCGTCCCAAGGTTTCATTCATCATCCGTCCGGTGATTTTGGGAAACCAATGATAAATTCCGGCATAGATGCCGAATACTGAACCGCCAAACAAGACGTAGTGGAAGTGACCGACGACATAATATGTATCGTGGACGTGTAGATCGAAAGGAGCCGTACCCAATGTCACGCCGCCCAGCCCGCCAATGACAAACATCGATAGCAAGCCAATAGCAAACAGCATGGTGCTGGTAAAGCGGATTTTGCCACCCCAAAGCGTAGCCACCCAACCAAAAATCTTTACTCCTGTAGGGACGGCAACAATCAGGGTAGAAATTGTAAAGAACATCCGCATCCAAGCTGGCGTACCGCTGGTAAACATGTGGTGTACCCAGACAAATAGACCCACAAGGCAAATCGCCAAGCTAGAATAGGCGATCGCTTTATAACCAAAAATTGGCTTGCGGGCGTGAACCGGAATCACCTCGGACATAATCCCGAAAATGGGTAAAATCATTAAATATACTGCTGGGTGGGAATAAAACCAGAACAAATGTTGGTAAAGCACCACATTTCCCCCCGCATCCGGTTTAAAGAAAGAAGTGCCGAAGTTGATATCAAATAACAACAGCACCAATCCCGCCGCCAGTACTGGTGTAGAAACTAGGGCTAACACTGATGTGGCTAAGATTGCCCAGCAGAATAGTGGTAATTGAGTCCATTTCATACTGGGAACTTTCATTTTTAAAATTGTGACGACAAAGTTTAACGCTCCCAGGATCGAAGAAGTCCCGACCAACACGATGCTGAGAATCCACATTGACTGGGCAGTATTTGCCGTAATTAAACTCAAGGGCGGGTAAGCAGTCCAACCGCTTTGGGAACCGCCGAAGCAGAAACTTCCCAATAACAACGCGCCAGCGGGAGGATTGAGCCAAAAAGCGATCGCGTTTAACTTGGGGAACGCCATATCTCGCGCCCCAATTAGCAACGGCACTAAAAAATTACCAAATCCGCCAATTGCAGCGGGGACAATCCACAAAAAGATCATCAGCGTCCCGTGGTTAGTCATGAAAGCGTTGTAGAGATTCGGATCGAGAATGTCTGAATCGGGCGTGTATAATTCGATCCGCATGGCGATCGCCATTAATCCGCCAATTAGATAAAACGCAAAAGCTGTAACTAGGTATTGAATCCCAATAACTTTATGATCGATGTTGAAGGTGAAATAGTCGTACCATTTCCACGCCTGGGGCGGTTCGTTATGGGTAACGACTTCTGTAATTTTTGGAGTTTCTAGCTGTGTCATAAGAAAAGGGGCTATGAATTTACTGCAACGGTGCGATTTTCTTCCAGCCAGCGATCGAATTCTTCTGGTGTATGGACTACGGAAGAACGCATACTGCCGTGATAGCCGCCACAAAGTTCGGTGCAAACTATTGGGTACGTTCCAGTTTTTGTGGCAACGAATCGCAATTGTGTCGCTTGACCTGGAATTGCATCTTGCTTTAGCCGAAACTGGGGAACCCAAAACGAGTGGATTACATCATTGGCGGAGATGTTGAGCAATACGTCTTGACCGATGGGGACGTGCAGTTCGCCAGCAGTAATACTGCTATTGGGATAGTTAAACAGCCAAGCATATTGCATTCCACTGACATTGACGACTACATCTGGCGGTTTGCCTTCTTTTGTAGGTGTAGAGCCAATCCCAATCGGGTTAGGATTGCGTTGTGCTGTCATTTCGGGCGCAACTGCGTGATGGGCAATCGCATCAATTCCCCCCATTTCGGTATAAACATCTACACTGTAAATTCCCAGTCCAATGACAATAATTCCTGGTATTATCGTCCACAAAATTTCTAGGGGAAAGTTACCTTCAATTGGCTGTCCGTCACCGTTATCTCCGCGACGGCGACGAAATTGAACGATTGAAATTATAATTGCTCCCTGTACTACCAAAAACAAAGCAGTGCCAATTACTACCATGACGTTAAAGAAATCGTCTACCAATGGCGCTTGTGCAGAAGCTTGTTCTGGTAGCAGAGTATTGTCTTGACCTACCCATAAACTAATTATGGTAACTACGATGCCAGCAATCAGAGTCAAGATAGAAATTGGAATTTGTTTCATAAAATAATTCCTCTGAATGAGCATTTTGCTGCCACAGTCTTTCTAAGATTTCAATTTGTCTGTTCAACACAGCAGCACGATAGATCGCATACCTGTCATACACGGCAATTCCTAAACCAAGAATGATGGGGGTAAAAAGCACGAACTCTAGTAAGATATGGATGAATATAAGTAGCTAGGCAGATTTAAACATAAAACGTTCCAGTGTCCATCCCCCTTGTTGACTTCGATTCTCCATGCCCTCAATCATGGCATTCGCTAAATCATACTCGTTATCAAAAATCCTTCCGGCTATTTCATGGGTTTTGAGTTGATGCCACTGCGCTTCAATCAGATTCATATGTGAACTGTATTGGGGGAGAAAAAAGAGATATAGCCCTTTCGACTGCCACTGCTGCCAGTGCTCACGGGCAAGATGACTGGTATGAGCCGAACCATTATCTTGCACCACGACTGTGAGCCGTCCGGTTTGTAGCAATGTCTGCTCACTCTTTTGGGCAAGGAGCGTTCATCACTTTAACATAGCGTTCCTTGTGGAAACTGCCTTGTACCAGAGCATAGTCAAACGACTGCTCTGGTTGCCATATCCCTAGAATACTAATGCGGTCTCCATAGGATTTGACCTGCTCTTCGGTGTTTCTGCTCTCCAATGCGAGAGTAACTATAACTGACTGGACTTTCCAGACAACATCCCGATTCGTCAAGATACTTCAGGTCAATGTACCCTTCACAGGCAGCTAGTTGGAGTGTGTCTAAGTCGGCTTGCTTGAGTGCTTTGTACTCAGGATCTTGTCTGCCCCGTTGCGAGTGTCGAGTCCGCTTCCAACTAAAGCCCTTTTTTTTAGAATGCGGCGAATCCGGTCAGCACTTAGGTTTACCTGTCGTTCTTGCTCTAGCTTCTGGGCTAGCTGTTGACTATTATAGGTTCTGGCTTCTTGCTCTAGGCATTGTTCTAGGTAGGCCATGTCTGCTTCTTGCCATTTGGCTTTAGCTCCTCGTCCACTAGCATCCCATAATCCACCTAACCCTTGCTGCTGCCAACGGCGGATGGTTTCGCGCACTGTCTGCTCTTGGCACTCAAAAATTTCGGCAATCGCTGGCACTACCCATCCTTGAGCATTGAGTCGAAGCATTTGTGCTCGATCTCGGGTACGTTGAGCAACGGTTTTGGCAACCCGAAGTTCACTCAACGTCCGGTCTTCTGACTCTGTCAAAACGATACGTAAAGGAGCAGGCATGAGTGGTCAAAATCAGCAAGTTTTTGGCTTTTCTCTATCTTACGTTTAATTATGCCCTACTACTTATTTTCCCTATTGGTAGTTAATTGCTGGCTATTTGCAACCGCATATAGTAAATGCTGAGTTGCCACAAAATCGAGATGGTGCTGCCAGATCGCACTCATGACCGCTAAAGCTGGAGAAAGCACTATTAATGTCAATAAACAAACTGTCAGAACGTTAAAGATTTTAAGTTTCATCTCAGTATGAATTAACTAGGTAGCGATTGTGTGGTAAAAATGTGCCTTCGCTGTTTGTCTTGTTGTAGATAAACAGTCTTATATCAGCTACCTCATTTCTAAGGGTTCGTTTGCCCAAGATCGAAATTATTAAATTAATTAAGTTTGTACTCAATCAGTCAAATTCTTAAGCAATCAGAGATTAAAAGTTTTTTGAAGGTGGGGGTACTAGTATTTGTTGGCTGGGGTATGAGTATTTACAGGTAGGGGTACTAGTGTTTTTGTACTCGAAACTCAGTAAGTGTAGCCCACCTATGATGAACCTAAAGAAGTTAAATAAGTGTAGGGTGGACGTTGCCACCCTACAGTGAAATTAGAGTAGCAGTATACAAATTGAAAGAAAAATCTGTGTGAGAGGATACAAAAAGTAAATTATCCAACTTTTTTAAGGCAAAAACTCAGGCATTTCTAACAATATTTTTTTGATTTAAAAGAAATTGAAAGTCAAGCATTCCTAACAATGATTTTTTAGTTTATAACTCATGCCTAGCTGACTAGAAAAGTTTTCTTCAATCTTATGTTTTTATTTTCTGTGGTTCTTGTTTCCTACCTTTATATACCCTGATATAGTTACTTAAGCAGCCAATTTTTACGCTAGCTACTCAATGATTTCGCTAAAATATTAAGACTTTATTTAATGGCTCAAAGCGAACAAAAAAATCTGAACTTGCAGATTAAATATATTTACTATAAATAATTCGTAAGAGTATAGCTTCGAGAAAAACTCTTGAATGGCGAGGAGTTCAAATCTTAGTAGAGAAAATTTTCGGCGATCGCGTATTCATAGCACTCAGTAAAGCTAGCATCTTTTGACAAACCGCACAATACCATGCCTTACGCCATTACTAAGCACTGCATTCGTTGTGACAACTGCCTGCCTCAGTGTCCTACAGGTGCGATCAAAATTATAGAGGGTGAGTATTGGATCGATCCCAGCTTGTGTCATGGCTGCCAGGACTCCCTTGCACCACAGTGTGTAGACTCTTGCCCTGTCAACTCTCCGGTTCCTTGGCAAGCGAAGAAAGGTAGATGCAAGATTGATGTTAGAACCGTACCTAGCCTCGATCTTTTTCCCGACGGTAAAAGCCATCCTTTTGCTTCCGCGATCGCTAGTTGGGAATTGTGTAATGTTCTAGCACAGCGACACTCTCTTACTTGGGAAATCGATGCTGCGGGAGAGTTGTACTATCAGCGGCAAATTCATGGAGGTAAGGGTGCGATCGCCTTCCGAATTACAGACAGCTTAGATTTGGAAACGCCAGTTGCGCTTAAAGGCGATCGAGCATTATCTGCGATCGAGACATTTGATATTAGATCTGCCTGCTTGCACTTAATCTACGCCGCTCATGTGACAAGCTTAGAGCGTCCTTGGGAAGAGGAATTCATTATCAATGACCGACAGATTGAGGAATACTTGGGACTGGACAAGCGCAAAGACCTGAGCAAACTGACTAAACTCGCTCTCATTAAAGAACTTGCCCAACAACCATGCAAGCTAATTGCTTGTATCGAGCTGCCCCAACAAGGAAAGATTAAGGGAATTCGGCTGGAAAAAAGTCGTTTGTGGCATTTACTGGACACTCAACATCACTTTCAAGAAGACGATTTGGGATGCAAACATCTGGTTGGGTTGACTTTCAAAATTAAAATCGGTCAGTGGGCGCAGCATTTTCTGAATCGGCAAGGTTGCAAAGAACGGACTGCATTCTATCAGTACGGTACTTTACCCAAAGCCCTACTCAGCGCCGTGATGAGTATTTGGCAGCAGCATGAGGGTGCAGCGCGGATGATGCTGTAGTTGCTATTTAAAACCAAAATGGGTAAAGAGCAGCGCGTTACGGTTCCCACTCTCATGGGAGTAGCCTACGGCGAACGAAAACTGAGCCAGATATCTTTGCAACCGGAGAATCGCCAACGTCTATTAAGAATATTTGAAAGCGATTTAGAGGTACTCGATCGCTACGGACTCAAGCCTGTATTCGATCCTGTGACCTATCCACCAGAGATTCAACCTTTGTGGGCTAAGTTAGTCGATATTCCAGAAGATGCGGAAGCTGCATTAGAATTTTGGATTGATGATGGTAGCAATAGCACTCGATTGACCGATGCTGCCCCTCGTGGTAAGTGGAATCGATTAATGAATGCTCGGATTTTACATTTTGAACTGCCTCCAGAGTGGGAACAACAACTCGCGAAATCTAAGAAGAAGCAACGAACGACGAACCGCAAAACTAGGTCAAAATCGCAAGTAGCCCTTTCTACTGAATATATTATTGAGGCAAGAAAAAAACTGGGATTGAGCCAAAGAGATTTAGCACAGCTAACGGGTAAAAGCCAGAGCTGGATTCGCGATATTGAAAATGGACGTTTTCAAGCTAAGTTAGAAGATCGGATATTATTGCAAAAAGCGCTAGGGATGAATGCTTGACTTGAATTATGGGTCTCTGCGCTTGTTGAAATGGTAATTCCTGCTAGTTTGAAGCGGTCGATCGCCTGACCCTGCGATCGCTGAAAGTCTGCAAACTGCCCTCAAGCAACTAAAGTTGTAATGGGATTTAGAGAATTAATAGTGAGTGGATAGTAACGCATTGGTTAGCGGAACTTTTTTTCTAGTCGCCAGCCACAAGTCACCGATAACTGATAACTGATAACTGTAAGAATTCTGCAACATTTGTTTGTAGGACGATCGCATGAGTTATCTTGTAGATTAAGCTACTGCCGCTTCAGTACAGATGGATTGCAGGTATGAAAAAGTTTATTTTACTGTGTTTGTTTATTGGCGGGCTGTGGTTTGCTCTGTCAAGCTTTCAAGGGTTGGCAGCTAAAGGCGAATATCAGTCCATTGTGCTAGATTTTCGGGAAAATGTGCCAAATACGGAGATCGAAGCTAAATTAAACGCGATCGCGCAGCAATACAAAGTCAAGCCTCGGCTCAATAGTGAGTTTTCCGCAGCAGATAATGTATATGTCGTGGAAGGCGATCGCCAGACTCTTACTAGCCTGAGAAACTCCAAAATCGCTAAATATACCGAATATATCGAACCTAACTACATTTACCGTGCCTATGAGGTTCCCAACGACCCCCAATACGGTCAGCAATGGAACATGCGTAGTATTAGCATTGAGTCGGCATGGGATGAAACCAAAGGTAGCGGCGTAACCGTTGCTGTGATTGACACGGGCATTAGTCAAGTTCCAGACCTGAAAAATACCAAATTCGTCGAAGGCTACGACTTTGTAAATGATAAAGTTGCAGCAGATGACGACAACGGGCATGGGACTCACGTAGCAGGTACGGTAGCGCAATCAACCAACAACAATTATGGTGTCGCAGGTGTGGCTTATGAAGCCACGCTCATGCCCCTGAAAGTCTTAAGTGCAGGTGGTACGGGTACGACCTCCGATATTGCCGAAGCCATCCGCTTTGCTGCTGACAACGGCGCAGGCGTAATTAATATGAGCTTAGGTGGTGGTGGTGAAAGCGAAATGATGAAAGAAGCGATCGCCTATGCCCATCAAAAAGGTGTCGTAGTCGTCGCCGCTGCTGGCAATGCCAATAGCAACGCTGCCGAGTACCCCGCCCGCTATCCTCACGTAATTGGAGTTTCGGCGATCGATTCAGCAGGAGAAAAAGCCCCCTACTCTAACTTTGGTGCAGGAATCGATCTTTCTGCTCCTGGTGGCAGTAGTTCCGGCAAAATCGTCCAAGAAACTATCGATCCAGATACGGAAGAACCAGTATTTGCCGGATTCCAAGGAACCAGCATGGCATCTCCCCACGTTGCCGGAGTCGCCGCCTTAGTTAAAGCTGCTGGGATACAAGACCCAGATGAAATAGAAAGCATTCTGCAAAAGTCCGCCAGAGTCGTGCAAGATGACGGACTCAACTACTACGGTGCGGGACATTTAGATGCATCCGCCGCCGTGAAACTTGCCGTGCGCGGACAAATTACCTTCAAAGACTTCTTCCGCTGGCTGCGGGATAACGGCTACCTCAACCCCCGTTTCTGGATTGATGGTGGTGCAGTGGCGTTATTACCTAAAGTCCTGATGGTACTCGGTTCTTACCTCTTGGCTTGGTTCTTGCGGGTTTACTTCCCCTTTACCTGGAGTTGGTCGCTGTCATGGGGGTTAGTTACAGGCAGTTCGGGTTTATTCTTCCTCAAAGGCTTTTATATCTTCGACCTACCTCAATGGCCCTTCCGCTTGCTGGGCAGTTCCATTCCCGAACTCGGTAGCGCCATTCAGGGATACTCTGAGTTAAACCCCTTCTTTGCCAGCGTAGTGATTCCCTTCGTGTTAATCGTGTTACTGCTGGGAAATCCGAGTTGGAAGAAATTTGCTGTCGGTACGGCTTTAGGTGTCGCTAGCTGCTTGTTAATCAGTGCCTTTATCGCACCCGATCTAGGCTGGTTGGGAAGTGGGGCGATCGCTCGGACTTTTCTGATTGGTAATGCTTTAGCCTGTTATGGGATCGCTTGGTTGGCAATGAAAGGTGAAGGGCAAATAGCGTAATCGTAAGTCGTAGGGGCGGTTTTTTTGAGCATACTTGTTCTAAAACAAATAGCTCTTCGATTAAACCCGCCCGTACAGTAGTTATCAGTTATCAGTGTAGAGACGTTACATGTAACGTCTTTACATCTCTCGACCCCCCTTACTCCAAAGGGGGGATTTTTTGTGGTTGATTTCCTGGTTTCCCTAGCCCTGTAGCCCCCAGCTCCTAAGATAGGAGTAATAACACGACACAGACTAACTTGTATGAGTATTAATGTTACAGGGACGATCGAGCGGCGCGATATTGGTACTGGGGCTTGGGCTTTGGTTACAGATGACGGCACGACATATGAGATTCCTAGAGGGACTGCAAAGGAATTACTGAAGGACGGACAAAAAGTGAAAGTTGCTGGAGAGGTAAAAGAAGATGTGATGAGCCTAGCGATGATCGGTCCCGTCTTAGAGGTAAAATCGTTTGAAATTGTCTGAAAGAGAATTATGGTAGAGTGCGTTATTTAACGCACCCTACGAATTTTGGCTTTCCTGCATTAGTTAGCAGACACGACTTCTTGCAAGCGCGTTCTAAACTCCCCTTTGGGATGACCCCCTTTCACTTCGCCAACAATTTTGAAGTCGCCTTCTGGCGTATCGCAAATAATATAAGTGGGCCATCCCATTTCGGCTTTATCTGGATATTGAGTTAATAAAATCTTGCGATACTTGCGATAAGTTGTAGTATCTTGCATTTTGACATCGATAAATTCTAACCCTAATTCTTCACTGACTTTGCGATCGTAGAAAGACATTTTATGGCAAATTCCACAGTCTTCAGACGAAAATTTAATCACTGCTAATGCCATGACTTGCAACCTCCGATAGTTAAATAGTTAAAAAGTTTCTCAAATCGTATCGATCGGACTTAAACTATATCAAGTTTACTAGCAATCGACATTTATAGAATTGCGATCGCCTTGGACATAAAAGCGGCTGCATAAAAACTACAGATGCGATCGCAACATAGCTTTTAAATCCAGTACAATTACTGAGTTACGTTTATCACAAGAGTAAACGCTCGTGCAAGCGGGGAAGCACGGGGACGCAGATGAAGGTTTGCTGTTATTACTAAGCGACTTCAGAGAATTTACGGACAAAATCAAGTCGAGAAACAGATATGCTTATGATCTGGAGCCGATCTAATGGTTTTATGGAAAAACTTCTGAGCAGTGGTTAAGCGTAAATCTCTATTTTGGCGTTACGGTGTAGCAGTGTTGACAGTGGCGATCGCCTTAGTTGTCACGCTCTTTCTCTCTACCCTAATCCATAAAGAAAGCCCATTTATGCTGTTTTTCATTGCGATTTTGGTCAGCGCCTGGTGTGGTGGGATGGGAGCGGGATTAGCAGCAACAGCACTCGCAGCAATCTTATGCAACTATTTTTTCCTCCCTCCTCAATACGTGCTATCCACCCCGAGTTGGGAGCAAGGCTTGCGGCTGACGATTTTCGTTCTCGAAGCTATTTGCATCTGTACTGCTATTACTATCCTCAACTCTGCTAGAGTGCGAGCGCAACAGAGTCAAGTAGCGGCGTTACATTGCCAAGCAACTTTACTCCAAAGTGAAGAACGTTTCCGTTTGCTGGTTGAGGGAGTGAAAGATTATGCAATTTTCATGCTCGATGCTGATGGAATAGTTGCCAGTTGGAATGCAGGAGCGGCAAGAATTACAGGTTATAAAGCTAGAGAAGCGATCGGGCAACACTGCTCTCGATTTTACACCTATGCCGACATAGAAAGCGGTATTCCGCAACAGGAATTACAAACAGCGATCGCGCAAGAGCGATTGGAAACGGAAGGCTGGCGGATACGACGAGACGGCTCTAAGTTTTGGGCGAATGTCGTTACGACAGTTCTCAAAGATAGTGGCGGACAAATTCAAGGTTTTTCCCAAGTCGTGCGCGATGTTAGCGATCGCCAACGTAGTGAAGAGTTGCTCCGCCAGAGTCAAGAGCGGTTGCATTTGATTTTAGAAGCATCGCAGATAGGAATTTGGGACTGGAATTTGCACACGCGCGAACTTAGGTGGTCTCTGCAACAAGAGGCTTTATTCGATCTTGCACCTGGGACGTTTGCAGGTACTTACGAAGCTGTTCTCGATCGGATTTATCCAGAAGATCGTGCTTCGTTCAGCGAAGCTATTACCCGCGCGCTGGAAAGAACGGGAGAATTTGAGCAAGAATTTCGCATTCTTAGTGCTGATGGTAATATTCGTTGGTTGGCGGGACAAGGCAAAGTTTTTTATGATGATGCCGATCGAGCAATGTGGATGACTGGAATTAATCGCAACATTTCCGAGCAGAAGCAAGCAGTAGCACGCATTCAAGCTGTAGAACAAGAAAAAAATTTTTTATTGAAAGAAGTTCATCATCGCGTTAAAAATAACCTACAAATTATTTCTAGTTTGCTTAGTTTGCAAACAAACTACGTAAGCGATCGCCAAACGCTAGAAATTCTAAAATCAGGTGAGACTCGGATCTTTTCTATGGCTCTGGTTCACGATCTCTTGTATCGCTCTCAATCTCAGAATTTCGTTCAAATTAATTTAGCTGATTATATTGAAACACTAGTTAATAATTTATATAGTACATATGACACTACTAACCTCAGTTGCAAGCGAGTTACTTTAAAACTTGAAACAGAACCAATTTGGGTAAGTATAGATATTGCTATTCCTTGCGGTTTAATTATTAATGAACTCACAACAAATGCAATGAAACATGCTTTTTTAGAGAAACAATTTGGGCAAATTTGTATTACAGTTCAATCTCAAAAGCCTCAAACTCATAATTATGTCATTCTCAAAGTCAGCGATGATGGAATTGGATTATCACTAGAACTTGATTGGCAAAATACTAAATCTTTAGGACTGCAAATAGTCAATATATTAACCAACCAGCTAAAAGGAAACATTGAATTAACTAAAAAAGATTTTGGTACGGAATTCATAGTGAGATTTTCGATCTAGACTGAGTTTACAAAAGAATGAATATTCCAGCAAAAATATTGGTGGTTGAGGACGAAGGGATCGTTGCTAAAGATATAGAAAATCGGCTACAGAAGTTTGGTTACCATGTCTGTAAAACTGTCGCAACTGGAGAAGAAGCGATCGCACAAGTTAGCGAACTCAAACCAGACTTAGTACTCGTAGATATTCGCTTGCAAGGAGATATGGACGGCATAGCGGTAGCTCAAGTTTTGCATCATAATTTCGAGCTTCCTGTGGTCTATCTAACTGCAAATTCCGACGAAAACATTGTCAATAGAGCGTTGGCAACACAACCCTTTGGTTTTATTATTAAACCTTTTAGAGAGCAGGAACTAAAAACAACAATCGAGATTACGCTAAATAAATATTTAATAGAGCAAAAGCTCAAACAAAATAAATACTGGTTGAGAACTGTATTAAAAAGTATTAATAATGGCGTAATTGCTAGCGATACAGAAGGGAAAATTACTTTTATGAATCCAATTGCAGAAGCTCTTACTGGTTGGAATCGACAAGATGCCTGCGGTAAAGAAGCAACAGAAGTTGTCAAAATTATCCCGACACAAACTAGATCGGAACACCCAATTCAACAAGCTTTACAGAAAGGAATAACAGTCGAGATTTCAGAGCGATCGCAACTGATTGATAAAAATGGTTTAGAAATACCCATTGACGACTGCATTGCGCCAATTAAAGACGATCGAGGAAACATTGTAGGCACGATGTTAGTTTTTCAGGATATTAGCGAACGACAGCAGGTCGAAGCTATGCACCAAAAACAAATCGAGCAAGAACAGATGTTGGTGCAAATGGAGAAGATGCACGAACTCAAAGATGATTTTTTAAGCACTGTTTCTCATGAGTTACGTACGCCGATTGCCAATATGAAAATGGCAATTCAAATGTTAAAAACTTCTCCTAGTAGTGAAAAAAGACAGCGATATTTAGAAATTTTGCAAGCAGAATGCAATCGAGAAGCTGAGTTAATTACCGAATTACTCGATCTGCAAAGATTAGAAACAGCATCTTATCCTATCCTCGTACAAGAAGCGGTTAACTTACAAGAATGGCTACCTCAAATTATAGAGCCTTTTCTGATTCGCGCCCAAGAAAATCAACAATTACTAGAAATTCGGCTCGATCCCAATTTATCGCAAATCTTGACAGACCGCGCCAGTTTGGAGCGAGCGATCGCCGAACTAGCCAACAATGCCTGTAAATATACTCCAGCAGGGGGGATGATAGTCGTTAGTGTCAGTTGTCAGGGAGCAGGGAGCAGGGAGCAGGGAGTAGGGGGAAAGAGAACTGAGGGAGCTAAAGAAGAGCAGCTCAGGAACAGAGGAGCAGAGGAGCAGAGGAACAGAGGAGAACGCACCACGCACCACGTAATTACCAGTTACCAAACACCAATTATCAACTACCCGCTACACGGACGATCTTTACCGTCCGCAACCAAGCAGAAATTCCCGCAGCAGAATTACCGAAGATTTTTGAAAAATTTTATCGCATTCACAACAGCGATCGCTGGAAACAAGGGGGTACGGGATTAGGATTAACTTTAGTACAAAAATTGGTAGAACACCTTCAAGGAACGCTTCAGGTAGAAAGTCAGGAAGGGTGGACTACATTTACTATGGAATTACCTGATGAGCAGGGAGTAGGGAGCAGGGAGTAGGGAGTAGGGAGCAGTTAATTCTGACTTACGACTTACAACTTACTTCTTGACTACCTTTAACTGAGTGAGACTCGGATTGGTGCATCCGGTAATGTATCCATCACTGGCTTGAATCTGTTGTAGGTATTCCAATGCTTCTGAGGTGATGATTTCTCCTGGCATCAAAATAGGAATCCCTGGAGGATAAGGACAGATAAGTTCTGCGCTGATGCGATCGCGTGTCTGATGAAATGGTAGTGTTTCTGTTGGAGCAAAGAAAGCCTCACGCGGTGTGAGTGGGGAGTCGGGAGTCGTACGGGCGGGTTTTGACCAAAAACTAAAGGCTTTGGCTGTCAAACTGTTTGCTAAACCCACCCGTACAGGAGTAGAAAAGTTTTGAATTTTGAATTTTGAATTTTGACTTACCTGTGTAGATCTTTCAGCCAGAACAGCAAAACCTGCTACTAGTCGCTCGATATCTGCTACTGTGTTGCCCAAAGAAATAATAAATGTGAGGTTCTGTAAAGATGGTA
Organism: Chroococcidiopsis sp. SAG 2025; assembly: GCF_032860985.1. Classification (GTDB taxonomy): domain Bacteria; phylum Cyanobacteriota; class Cyanobacteriia; order Cyanobacteriales; family Chroococcidiopsidaceae; genus Chroococcidiopsis. Next base: position 5,244,287 of record NZ_JAOCNC010000001.1, on the reverse strand, counting down.
ATTCGGCTGTAACGCCTAATTCTTGATGCAAGATTTCATCCGCCTCAAATCCCGCGATCCCCAAACCGGAGACAGTGACGGTAAGTCTCGTCTTGTCAAGTGCAACAAAGCCTGAGCTTTTTGCTGGCAGCTGTAAAACTGAAAGATCGGGAATTTGACTAATCCGGTTTCTGGCTTCATCCGCTAAACGCAAAGTTTTCGCCATCAGTTCTTCTCCGTATAATGCCATTTGTTGCCGCGCGGCATCTAGGGAGGCTAGAAGTAAATAGCTGGGACTGGTAGATTGTAATAGTTGCAAAGATTTATTCAGGCGATCGCGATCTATTCTATTGCCGCTAACGTGTAGCATTGAGGCTTGAGTCAATGCCCCTAATACCTTATGAGTTGACTGTATGCTTAAATCTGCTCCAGATGCTAAGGCAGGGGTAGGTAATTCGGAATGAAAGGCAAAGTGGGAACCGTGCGCCTCGTCAACTAATAAAGGAATATTATGTCGATGTACTACAGCAGCGATCGCACTTAGATCGCCACATACACCATAATATGTCGGATATATCATCAACACCGCTTTGGCATCGGGATGTTCAGCTAAGGCTGCGGCTACTGCTTCAGGAGTGATGCTGTGAGCGATATCCAGCACCGGATCGTATGCAGGAGCAATGAAAATAGGGACAGCACCAGAGAGAATTAGACCTGCGATCGCTGAATTATGCACGTTACGCGGCAGAATAATCTTATCTCCTACCCCACAAGTTGCTAAAATTGCTGCCTCTACACCACAAGTAGAACCGTTGACTAAAAACCAGGTTTTTTCCGCTCCAAATGCGACTGCGGCTAACTCTTGCGCTTCCTGAATGATTCCTTGGGGTGCAAATAGGTTATCTAACTCCGGCAATTCTGGTAAGTCAGCACTAAATATGGCTTTACCAAAATAATTCACTAGCTGCTGGGTGATTCCTTCTCCCCGTTTATGTCCTGGGGTATAGAAAGGAGCATGATTGATTCGAGTTGCACATTGCCAAAGAGCTTCCAGAATTGGAGTTTTGGCTTGAGAGATGATGTCAAATTCCATCAGGCATACACTAGCAGCGTCAAGACGATCGTATAACAATACGCATGTCTACCTGCACGCGCGATCGCCCCACTAAAATCGTACTTTTATTTGTACGGGCGGGTTTTGGTTAGAGATCTTCGTTAGTTATTAAGGATTCTAACTAAACCCGCCCCTACGAATTTTTCACTTTTGACTTTTGACTTGCTTACCAGCCGTCTTCTTCTGGCGTAGACTGTCCCCAAATTTCTAAATCCAAGTCGTTCAAATAGGTTATCGCATTGCCAATTTGAGGTTTTGTCCCATGAAGTTCTAAGTCGAACCAACCATCATCGCGTCCATTCGCACTCAGCAAAGCCGCCAAAATATTGACAGTAATTCCACACTGGGAAGTGAGGCGAGAAATAACTGGTTCGCCATGCAAGCCTTTCGGTATGCGAATCTTGAGCCGAGTTTGAGTTGGTCTATGCGTACCTAATTCCACATCGCTTTGAATCGCCATAGTTATCTCCAATAAAGGTTAAGTTTTTACATCTGAAGAGCGCAGTTCTACTAGTTAAACCCTTAATCTACGGTTAAGCTATCAAGATAATGTACTTAATAGTTATGAGTGGTATTTTATCGACTGCAAGGCAAAAAAGCAATTAAAGGAAAAGTAAATAATTATTACAGGTGCTTGAATTTTGCTCAGTTAAACTGTGTCCAGTTCGAGTGTAGATTTAGTAATTGGTAATTGTTAGCTGGTAGTTAGTTACGCTTCGGTGCAACTTTCTCTTGTTCCCCCCTTTTCTCAAGGGGGGTTAGGGGGGATCTCTTGATGAGTAGCACAGTTTTTCGATCCCCCAACCCCCTTAAAAAGGGGGCTAAGAAAAAAGGCGCACATGGGGTTATTTGGTAATCAGTAATTTGCCACGCACCACTCACTACTCACTCTCAACTGATAACTGGTAACTGATAACTGATAACCGATTTAATATTTTCAATATCTTCTCGCGTTTGTGCTGTATCTGGAGTCAGCAATACTTGAATTTCATCGAAAAAAACTTCGGTTCTTGGTAGAGAAATGGTTGCAGCTATTGATTGTTTTACATCTGCATCGAGATGTTTGTACATCAAGCTGAGATGGGGATTGAGGGTAAAATCGGTAGGGGACTGGGAGTGATTCCGAATTGACTCTGTAATCTGACTTAAGATTTTACTGGGATGAAATTGGACGAAAAGAGTTTTCGTAAATCGATCTGTATATAAGACGCGATTGCACTGTAAACTAAAAGCGTTAATTCCTCGAATTGCCTGCTCTAAAATTTCAGTTAGAGATGCATCATCTGCAAATTCTCCCCAGTAAATTGTAACGTGGGGAGTGAAGGAGAAAGCAGCGTAATTTTCGGCAAGGCGATCGATAACTTCCTGCAAGAAGATTCTATCGGCGGCGGCGGGAATTAACCAAAATGCTACTTTTTGTCCCATAAATCTTCCTGTCCCCCTTGTTTCTTCTTCCCCTGCTCCCTACTCCCTGCTCCCTCTAAACTGACAAAGGTGGGGGAAAGCAAATATCGTGCTGAAATTGAGCTACATCTTCCGTGCGGTGAATTGGTAAGATATACTCTAAATTTTCGTGAGGACGAGCAATAATGTGATGGGAAAGGATCTCGCCGCCATTAACCCGCGATACAGCCGTTAAGCCAGCCGTAATAGCTACATTCACCTCAGAGACAGCGCCTCTGATGATAACAGTAATGCGACCGAGATCGGTGTTTTCATATGCAACAAGTGTCACCAGCGCCGCTTTACACATCGCATCCCCAGCTTCCACAGCAGCAGGAACGCCCGCAGTCTCAATCATGCCGATCGCTAATGTTGCCACTTTATCAGTTGTCAGTTATCAGTGAGCAGTTACCACACACTACATCCTACACTCTTTCCCGACTCCCGACTTCTTTGTACGGGCGGGTGCGCGCAAATAGTTTGAGACTCAAAGCCAGAAATTTTTGGTCAAAACCCGCCCCGACGACAATCCTGTACGGGCGGGTTTAGCCCGGAGTTTGAGACTCAAAGCCAGAAAATTTTGCTCAAAACCCGCCCCGACGACTCCCAACTCCCCATTCGAGAGATACTTAACTAGGAACGATATATTTGGATATAGCTGTCCCTCTCAAACAGACAAAGGAAGTACTGATGGAACGCAAGCATTCAGAAGTCTTGACACTGGTATCCCGTAGTGGAAAGGTTCTCTCTACTTTCCTGCTGTCTGTAGGTATTGCAAGTGCTGGAGTTGCTAGCGCTAATAAGCCCATTCTTGCCCAAACAGCTACCCAAAGCATTAGCCAAGAAAGACAGGTGGCGCAGTTACAGCCAGGTACACAACAAAGTCCAATTCAACAAACTCCAGTCCAACAGCAAGTTCAAGCAGAAGCAAATCGCATATTTAGCCAGACGTTAACGATTTTTAACATTCTGCTTGCCGTCCTAGTACTCATTTTAGCTTTGGCGATCGCAACTCTGTTCTTGCTACGGCGATCGGTAGTGCGCGAGGTAGCCGATTTGGTTGCAGCACGTATTAAAGAGGTAGGAGAGTTAGAAAGTAAGCTGAATACTGCTAACCAAGAAGTGAAAAAGCTGTTGCGTGCAGCCCAAGGTATCGCTGAGGATATGGATAATGAGGCAGATACTTTACACCAAGAAATTAATGCCAAAAGAAATAATCTCTCTCAGTTAATCTCTGAAGTCTATCAAACTAAAAATCAAGTTTTATCGGATCTGGCAACTCAAGTTAATACTTCTAAACAAGCATTAGAAAATTTAGAAAATCAGTTCTCTACACAACTGACAGATTTGCATTTAGGAGCGCAAAAACATAGGGATTTAATTTTACGTAACTTAGAGCAATTAGGAGCTGATTTTTCACCTCAATTGATGGAATTGCAAGCGGACGTACAAGCACAAAAAGATGCGATCGTGCAGAACTTGAAGCGATCGGAGCAAGACTTTATCCAACAATTAAATGATATCCAAGGTACGACTCAAAAGCAACGAGAAGCTATTCTGGGTAACTTAGAACAATTAGCAGTTGCTTTTACTCACCAACTCTCAGAATTTCAAATTGATGTGCAAGGACAAAAAGATGTTGCATTACAACAATTTGAACAGACGAAAACAAATTTTGATACTCAAGTTTTAGCATTACAAGCAGATGCGCAAGCACAAAAATCTCTGACGTTACAAGAATTCGAGCAAGTGAAATCGGAGTTTGATGGTGAGTTGTCGGTAATACAAGCAGAAATAGAAAAGCGTAAGGATACTGTTTTAGGACAATTCGTACAAGCAAAAACAGATTTTGACACTCAAGTTAATGCCTTCAATGCCGATATTGTCGAGCAAAAAGATAGTTCTCTACAAAACTTCAGGCAAGTAGAAGGTACATTTATTACTCAACTGTTTGAACTGGAAAAACAGGCGGCAAATCAGAAAGATTTAACAATCCGCAATTTAGAAAGACTGAGTGCGGATTTTGCGCCTCAACTAGCGGCATTGCAAGCAGAGGTACAGGGACAAAAAGACGGTATTTTGAGGAAATTACAACAGTCGGAAACAGCATTTGTGGCGCGGCTCAATGAGTTACAACAGCAGTCACAAACTCAAAGAAATTTATTAGTAGAAAACTTAGAGAGATTGAGTCTAGAGTTTGCACCCAAGCTAGCAGAAATGGAAGCAGACGTGCGGGAACAGAGAGGTACAATTTTGCAAAATCTGAGCAGATCGGAAACAGATGTTGTGAAACAGCTATCGGCACTGCGAGCAAATATTCAAAAGCAACGAGAAGTTGTAGTTAAAGGCTTAAAACAAGCGGAGGCAGATTATAAGCAACAATTGAATGTCATTCAAACAGAGGCGCAAGCAGAAAGAAGCACAATTTTACAAAACCTCAGATTGCTGCAATCTGAATTTGCGCCACAACTAGCTGAAATTAAAACTGAAACAGCAGGGAAGTTTCAAGAACAAAATGATTTGGCACTAGAAAGTATAGCAAAGTTGCGACAAGCGATCGCTGCTCAAATTTCTGCATCTGGGACAAAATTGCAAACGGAAATCGAGCAAGCAATTCAAAACCTCAAAACGCGAGAAGTTGAGTATGAGTCTGAGGTAGAAAATACTCAGTCTGAAATTAAGTCTCAACAAGATCGGACAATTCAAAGCATAGCAGAACTGGAAACCGAAGCAAGAAATAAACTTTCGGGAATTCAGTCAGAAATTCAAACTCGTAAAGACAGAACGCTACAAGCAATCGATAAATTAGAAACCACGCTGTCTAGTTTCTTGAAAGATTTGCAATCGGAGGCAACAACTCACAAAGAGTTGATTTTGCATAACTTAGCAGAGGTTGCTCCCAAAGCGATCGCAGAAGCGGCATTTGCCGAAATGACAGAAAAACTAGAGGAATTGACAGCGCAAATCGAACGCCTGAAATCGAATCAACCGCACCTATTCCTTAACCCGGAAGATTGCGTGAATCAAGGTAATACTTTATTTGCTGAAGGTAGATACGAAGCTGCTGTTGTCGCCTACAATCGGGCTTTAGAATTGAAACCCGATAACCCCGATGTATGGTATCAACTAGGAATGGCACATGGGGAATTACAACAATATGAAAAAGCGATCGCGGCATACGATAAAGTCTTGGAAGTTCGTCCTAACAATCCCGAAACTTGGTATCAACGGGGTTTGGCATTGAAAGAATTAAAACGCTACGAAGGTGCATTTGCAGCGTTTAATAAAGTCCTCAAAGTCGAACCAAACGATGAGAAAGCCTGGTTTCAACGAGGTATCGTGCTGGGAAGAGCGAACAAACTGGCTGAAGCGATCGCAGCTTATGACAAAGCAGTAGAAATTAACCCACAATACTATCAAGCTTGGATCGATCGCGGTGTTGCTTTAGGAAAACTACAACGCCATGAAGAAGCGTTTCAATCATTTGACAAAGCCGTACAAATTAAACCCGATAGTGCGGTAGCGTGGTTGAATCGGGGAATGGCATTAGAGGTATTGGAAAGATATGAAGACGCGATCGCATCTTACGATAAGGCGATCGAATTTAATCCCGACTCCTTCAAAGCCTGGAATTCTAGAGGATATCTCCTCGTACAACTAGAACGCGATGCAGAAGCATTAACGAGTTTCGATCGCGCTCTACAAATTAAATCCGATTATTCCAATGCTTATTACAATAGAGCCGCTTGTTATGCTTTGCAAGGACAAGCCGAATCCGCCTTAGAAAACTTGCAGCAAGCAATCAAACTCAATCCCAGCCACCGCGAAGAAGCACAAGCCGATCCCGATTTTGAGGCGTTAATTAACGATCGGCGCTTTCAGCAAGAAATTGGGGGATAAAAGTGAAAAAGACTTTACTACTAAGCTTGAGTTTTAGTCTGGGGTTGTTATTTTGATCGTCCCATATTTCAACACCCTCCCTATCAACTACAGCAACAGAAACTATTCGCTACCAAAGGCACGCTCTATCATCCAGCATAGTTCATACCTTGTCCATTTCAACTCAATGGTGGGAGTTCCTCAGCTCTTTACTACCAGGGCAAAACTTTTTCTGGTAAAATAGATGCTAACGGCAAACAAATTCAGCGTCCAGTTAAATCAGTTTTATTAGTAAAAAATAAGTTTAACTTTCAGGTTCGCTACTAATTTCTATTTCTAAATTGTCCTCGTCAATATAAATATAAAGTACGTTAGGCTGACAGCAAACTTGGCAGTCTTCCACATAAGATTGCTGCATTCCCCCACTAATATCGACAAACGTGGAATTAGATTCGCCACAATAAGCACAGAGATATTCAGATGTATTTTGCATATGCGATCGCTCGTCACTCTAGTATAGTATAGCGATCGCTCTACTAAAATTTTACTTAGGAACTTGTACGAGATTGGCGATCGCATTTCCGAGGCGAGTAAAATGATTTGGATTCAATGTTAGGAGAATGTTTACATGTGCTTTCAAGGCAGCTTGAGCAATCAAAGCATCAAAAATGCCACCACCTGGAACATTTATGGCTACCATTTGGGCGATCGCTGCTAGATATTCATCGGAAAGTAAAGGAACTATCTCAAGATATTGTGAAACATCTGCGATCGCACTTTGAGCTTGATGAGGAGTAATACGAGGCTGAACTGGAAGACGAGTCATAACAGAATATATTTCTGCCAGACTGTGAGTTGAAACAAAACCTAGAACTTGCCTAGATTCTGCTGCTTTTAATCGAGCAAAGCAAGCGGGATGCTGAGGATGACTGACAAGTATTGCAGCAACCAAAACAGAAGTATCAAACAAAACTCTCACAAATCTATCTGTTCCCGAATGCGTTCTTCTCGCAATTCATCAATCGCGGCATTGAGATCGAAATTTTTTGGTAGCTCGACATCTAGAACTAAAATACCTTCTTTACGATAGGCTTTTGGCTGCTGGGGTGATTCTCCACTTATTGCTTCAGAGTCTTGTAGATCGTTGTTCTTTTGGGCAGCTTGACGATCTAAAGCATTAATCTTATCTGCAACTGCTATCAAAATAAACTCTTCAGCTGAGATTCCTTGACGGCTTGCCCATTTTTCAACTTCTTGTTGCAGTCGGGGCGAGAAATTCATACTAATACGCACACTTGGTATTCCTAGTTCTAGGATACTACTGGTTATACTTTATCTGTTATCGATAGTGGCGATCGCTCTACTTCCCCAATAAAGATAGCAGATACAACTGTCGGCTTATGCTGTCCAGTCCTCAACATACAAATCTACAATTTGTCCGAAGTCTGAAAGATTACGGGTTAATAGCGTAGCATTGTTAGCGATCGTAGTAAATTTATCGCAATATTCGCTGATAGCGAACAAAGTTCTCAAAATTTATGCTATATTGCATTTTAGTTGGTTCAAGGAGATATTCCCCTGTTCGTTGGATCGCTTCTGCGATCTGAGGAAGGTAAGTCTGCTTATCTTCTACATCATTCGTTAGTAACTCTATAGTCCTACATCAGCGACAGCAAAAGTAGGCGACAGGGAAAACACGAGTAGGCGCAGCTAGGGGAATAGCTGCGCGGTGTAAGGGGTTTTGGTTAAAACTGCCGTTCTCCTGTTTCGTTTGGGGGACGCTCCTTTACGGTTTTGTAAGGAGTGCAAACGAACATCAATATAGGAGATCGAAATGATTAACTATTCAACCAACAAACGGTAGGAGCAGTCCAAAAAGCGTGAAAGGAAGCGATGGCTGAAATGGCTTCGCAATCCTCAAGTGCTTCGTCTATTATTCCAACTCGGTATAGTAATTTTCAATATATTGAAGCAGCTATTTGAGACTTGGCAAGAGTAAGACTAGATTGCTAACCTCCTCCTACATATTTCTAGAACCCTCTATCTAAGGAGGTAAAGATGCTAAATGAAGCTCTAAGGTTGATGAGGATATTCCATGATTTATCGCAAAAGGAGTTAGCGGAAAAACTAGGAATATCCAAATCATATCTTTCAGAAATTGAAACAGGAAAAAAAACTCCTACAATCGATCTTCTTAATCGCTATTCCAAGAGTTTCGATATACCTGTATCCTCAATTATGTTTTTTTCAGAAAACTTAACCACTACCACTAGAACAGAGAAGTTAAGAACATTTGTATCTTCAAAAATTCTGACAATACTCAATTTCATTGCTGAAAGGTCTGGTTCTTCTTATGTTGAAGAGTAAATTCAAGCAATATCATCTTAACCAGTCACCTTTCTATTGCTTACAGTCTAAAAAAAAGCTAGCAAATCTGTTAGAAATCAGTTTAACAAAGCTCAAAAAACTAGCTCAATCGGAAAAGCTCTACATAGAACAAGATAAAGTCGATCTGAAAAGAGGTAAAGTTCGTCATATAGAAGAGCCAAGACCTGAGCTAAAACGGGTTCAAAAACGAATTGAACAACTTTTGATACGAATAAAGCTACCGAACTTCATACATGCTCCAGCTAAACATCGCTCTTACGTTAGCAACGCACAAAGTCATGCGAACAGTGTAGTAGTTAGGAGTCTTGATATTAAAGATTACTTTTCTTCTACACCGTCGGGACGCATTTATTGGTTCTTTCACCAGCGGATGAAATGCTCTCCAGATGTTGCCAATCTTTTAACTAGACTTTTAACTTTTAAAAATTGCTTACCAACTGGTAGTCCATCAAGCCCTTTACTTTCATATTTTGGACATATAGATATGTGGGATACTCTTGATAAGATTGCTAAGGAAGCAAATTGCATTCTAACTGTCTATATGGATGATATAACAATATCGGGCGAGAGTATATCAGATAAACTAATATGGCAGATTAAAACTCAATTTTATCGCTATGGTTTACGTGATAATAAGAATAAAGAAAAGCGTTATGCTGGAAAAGGTGTGAGTAAGATTACTGGAATTATACTCAAAAATGGTAAATTAAAGTTACCAAACAAACAACATCTCAAAATGCATCAAATCCGCAAACAAATTCTTAGAGAAATCGAGCCGATTAAACAGAGAAAGCTATGTCAGTCTTTGAAAGGCTTAGAATCGCAAGCACAGCAAATTGCAAGAGCAAATGCTGAATAGATTCAATCATCAATAACAAGCAAAATTGCACATAATTAAATCAAGCAAATTTTATAACTACTCATATAAAATGACTGAAATTGTTTTTTTAGTTGAAGACGATCCCGAAGGTGGCTACACTGCTATAGCGTTGGGCGAGTCTATTTTTACTCAAGCAGATGACATAAAAGCCCTACGAGAGATGGTACGCGATGCAGTTCATTGCCATTTTCCTGACTGTCTTAAAATCACTTGCTTGCATATTGTTAAAGATTACGTTGTTATCTCACGAAACTGGTAAGAGAAAGGAGTTAAACTCTACAAATAGATTATAATTGCAATAATGGCGATTCGCTACGTAGGTTCTCTCAATGCTACTAGAAGATTATTTTGAGTTTCTCAATCCAGACGATATCCGTATTAAAGGACACCGTATTGGTATTGATAATGTAATTGAATATTATCTACAAGGATGTACGCCAGAAGCTATTCAGGAACACTTTCCTACCCTAGATTTAGAGCAGATTTACGCCACAATTACATACTACCTACACAATAAAATTGAAGTAGATGCTTACCTAAAACGGCTGAATGCTTGGCGAGAAGATCGCTACCAGCAATCTCTTATCCAAAAACCTGCGCCTGTTGTGGCAAGAATCAGAGTATTAAAAGCTCAGAGGGAAAAAGAACGGGCAGGGCATTCGTGAAAATTCGGTTTCTATTGGATGAAAATTTATCGAAGCAAATTAAATTCGCAGTTTTACGGCTCAATCCATCGGTAGACATTTTAGGTGTAGGCGAGCCAAACGCACCTGATTTTGGAACTCTCGATCCAGAAATTTTGATTTATGTTGAGACATCGCAACGACTTTTAATCACTGACAATCGTAAGTCGATGCCAGAGCATTTAGAGGCTCACTGGGCAGTAGGTAGAACAATATGGGGGTTGTTTTGGGTACGTCCTCAAACTTCAATTGGAAAGTTAGCAGACAATATATATTTATTTTGGGAAACCAGCGAGGCTGAGGAGTGGATTAACGTTGTAGATTGGATTCCGTTTTAATCGGCATCGCTAAGCATACACAAAAATAGGCACTCGCTTAAAGGCTGGAATTCCACATTTGGGATCGATCCTTGCCTTGAAAATAGCATTGACTTCGGGATAAAACATGAAAGCAGTTCCTTGTCGCACGGAACCAAAAATAATCTCGACATTTTCCATTTTGCCTGCATCACACTGCACCGTGACGCGCTGATGCTCTTGCAATCCTGCTGTTTCGGCATCAGCTGAATGCATTAAAATACAATTTCGGTGCGGCATTCCCCGATAGCGATCGCCTTCTTTGTACACTACAGTATTATGTTGTGAATAACTGCGTCCAGTCATCAAAATTAAGCTAATTCCGCGAGTAGATTCACAGATACCAAAATCTTGCGGTTGTGGTGCGTGCAGTTGGGGTAAAAGCGTAACAAACATTTTGGCTTTACCCGACGGGGTGGCAAATTTAGGTTGTTTAAAGATGCGTCCGCCAATAGTAAATTCTTCTTTAGTTTCGTCAATAGTTGCCATTTGCTCGAAACCAGGGATGGTTTGAGCAATTAATTGACGCACGTATTTTGTATCTTGAAGTTTGCGCCATTGAATCGGATCTTCCCCGTGAAGTCGATGGGCTAATTCCGTGATAAATTCGACTTCTGAAATTAAATCTCCGTCTTTAATATGGGTATTACCTTCATCGTTGAGCCGGACAAAATTATTACCAGATTCAGTCGTTGTTTTATGCGGATTTTCAAATCTATTAAATACTGGAACGATAATTGTATTTTTCTTAGCTAAGCCGTGAAAATGTCCTAAATTTGGTTTTGTTGCGAGGTAGATAATGGTTTCAATATTACCTAATGCCCGCTTAGCTTGGGTTAAATCTGGGTTAGCAGCATATAAATTACCACCAACACAAATTAACGAATCTACCTCACCCGCATCCGCAGCGTCGATTAAATTACGGGCGCGATAGCCTGGATTGCGATTGAGCGATCGCCCTAACAATTTTTCTAAAGTTTGTTGAATTTCTGGCTTCAATTTTGCCGTGACACCCATCGAGCCAAACCCTTGTACGTTAGAGTGTCCGCGAATCGGCATCGTGCCAGCACCGTCTTTACCTGCATTGCCTGTGATTAAGGCTGTATTGGCGATCGCATAGACGTTATCTACCCCATTTTCGTGTTGTGTCGCCCCCATTGCCCAAGCAAATACTACACCTTTTGCAGTCCCGATAATGCGGGCTGCTGCTGCAATTTCTGCTTTGGAAATGCCGCAAGTAGCTACAATAGTTTCCCATTCAGTAGAAATAGCATAATCTACCACAGCTTCCCAATTTTCAGTGCGCTCGCGCAGATAATCAATTTGAATGGAATTTTGTTCGATTAATGCTTTTTGAATCCCCACAAATAAAGCAACATCACTACCAGGAATCAACTGAAGATAGAGTGAAGAAATATCCGATCCGGTGAAGAGAGATTTAAGCGGGTATGCAGGTGAGGCGAATTTAACTAACCCAACTTCTACAACTGGATTGACCACAATAACTTTACCACCGCGATCGCGTAGTTGAATTAATTCGTTCATCAAACGCGGGTGGTTTGCAGGCGCATTCGAGCCAATTAACACTACACAGTCTGCCTTCTTCAGACTATCTAAACTTACCATTGAAGTACCAGAACCAAACATCTCCTTCAAACCTACGGTAGAAGGAACGTGGCATAAATCGGAGCAATCCGCTAAATGGTTCGATCCCAAAGCCCGGATCGTTAATTGCAACAAAAATGCCGCTTCGTTAGACGATCGCCCCGAACTATAGGACGCAACTCGTTCTGGAGGGTGGCGAAAAGCTGTTTCGGCAATTTGATAAATCTCTTCCCAAGAAATGCGTTCGTAATGAGACTTACCTTCACGTAAAATGACAGGAAAGCTGAGACGACCAAGACGATCTGCTTCTAAAGACGACAGCTGCTGGAGTTCGGTAATCGTGTGGCGATCGAAAAAATGCTTTTCTACTGGGGGCTGGAGTTCGGCAGAAATAGCCTCTACACTCTTCATGCAGCGTTGTAGCGGTTCGTCTAGTTCGTTGTGAAACCCGCCTTTTTGTCCGCCCGTTCCCCAAGCACAAGATAGGCAAGAGCTTTTATGTAATAGAGTTTGCCACAGTTTCGGACCCTCTGGAGACAACGTATGTTCTGCCCAATACTGGATGACAGGTAATCCACCACCCATTTCTGGAGTGTTGTGGTTTTTGCCGTTATGGGCTGAATGGGATTGTTCCTGTTTTGTCTCTGCATCCATACGGTTCTCTCCTAGCACGGCTTCAGTGCATCCTATCTTTCAATGTAACGAGAATTACCGAAGATAAAAAATTTCTCTAGGATGATTTTTGGGTCAGAAAGCAGAAGGCAGGCGATCGCGAGGTTATGACACCGTTCTCAAGAGCGTTTAAATCGCCTCATTTTCTATTTCTACTAATATTCTTTCAGCTTCAGCGCACAATCGATCGTGACACTCACCATTACTAGCAATTAGACCGCCCCATTGACTGACATCTTCTTTGTTATAAATTAAAGGAGTTCCATCAAAGTGTGTTAGTTTTCCTCCAGCTTCTGTAAGAATCAACTCTGGTGCGGCTAAGTCCCAATCTTTAGGGGCGGAGTTACCAGAAAGAGAAATATAAACATCTGCTTGTTGTTCGACAATAGCAGCTATTTTTCCACCAATACTACCCACACTCTTTTGTTTTTTACATAGTAATTTAGATAGAATTTTCTCTAATTTCTTACCTCTATGTGAACGACTCACAACTATTGTAAATTCTTCAATATTGTGCCGTCGAGAAACTTTTACTTGTTGAATATTGCCATCGCGAGTTTCAACAAATGTTCCGCCTCCTAATGTAGCAAAATAAAGTCTTTCTGCTTCTGGATAGGCTACGACTGATAATACCGGACGACCATCTTTAACCAAAGCAATGTGAATTGTATATTCTCCAGTTTTGTCGATAAAATCTCGCGTACCATCTAAAGGGTCGATTATCCAAACCCAAGATTTGGTTGGCTGTGGTGTAGAAGATTTATAAGTCTCTTCGGTAATATAAGCAAATTCTTCCTGTCCCAAGTTAGTTTGCAGGCGATCGAGGATATAACGATTCACGGCTAAATCTGCTGAGGTGACGGGACTTCCTTGCTTATCTTTAATGTCTAGGTTGTCTTTATTTTCACCATAATAATAAGACCGGAGAAGATAGGATGCACCCCAACCAACGGAACGAGCGATCGCGAGAATTTCTTCTAAAGATGGCATGTATTTATAACTGTAATCGTTTTACCCCCATTAATTCTAGTTGTAGAAACGGAAGTCTTGCATCTTTAACTCGAAAATTGCTGCCGCGCTTTGCTAGCAAGCTGTTGAATTGCCTGAAGTTCGGGTTCTGGTGTCTGGCTTTCCATCCCTAGCCATAATAAATACTCAATGTTTCCCGCTGGACCCTGAATTGGCGACCAGGTTAAGCCGCAATATTGCCAGCCTAGTTCTCGCGATGTTTGGAGAACTTGGAAAACTGCCTCTGCTTGATCGTTAGGATCGCGCACGACTCCTTTTTTACCAACCCGCGATCGCCCAACTTCAAATTGAGGTTTTACTAATAATATCGTCTCGCGAGGCTCGCTTAGAAGTTGCCACAATGCAGGCAAAACTTTAGTTAAGGAAATAAATGATACATCAACTACGGCTAAATCAGCTGGTGCTGCATTGCCATATAATTCTTCTGGGGTGAGATGGCGTAAATTCGTCCGTTCCCGCAACACGACACGCGGATCGTTACGCAAGCGCCACTCGACTTGTCCGTAACCGACATCGACACCGTAAACTTGTTTTGCGCCCGCTTGCAACAAGCAATCGGTAAAGCCTCCCGTCGATATTCCCCCATCTAAACAAATTCTGTCTGTTACAGAAATAGTAAATTCAGCTAAAGCTTTGGCGAGTTTTTCTCCACCTCTAGAAACATATGGCGATCGCGCTTTAATTTCAATTTTTGCGGTGGTTTCAATTTCCGTACCCGCTTTATCAATAACTTGCCGATTGACCATGACTTCCCCCGCCTGAATCAGTCGTTGTGCTTGCTGGCGAGAGGCACATAAATTTAATTCTACTAATAAAGTATCGAGTCGTTGTTTAGTCAAGGCAATTCACTCTTGCGGTAATATCAAACTCATAGCGCGATCGAGGATGACTTCGCGATCGACAATTTCTGCTAATGCTTCTGGTTCGTAAAGTCCTTCTGCTACTTCTAAAGAAGCCTCATCAATAGCATTGAGATATGCTTCTGCTAAAGTTTCTAATAGTTCTTCTGGAGTTAAATAATAACCCCCTGCTTTCCGCCTTTTATTTTCTCTTTGAATTTCTCGCACCGAATTCCGTATAGAAACTTCCCAAAAACGAGTTGTACGGTTTTCTGCCTGCTGCTTGATTAAATGTAACAGTAAAATCACGGCATAGCTGCGAATAGTCTTAATTATATCTTTGCGGCTCATTTCTTCTAATTCTTCAACAATCTTCAATGCTGCTGGGACATCACCTTTGAGCAGTAAATCTTTTAACTCTAGTAATTCTTCCATGGCTAGCACCTCAAAATCCATCCATCTCTATTCCGATTAATTCAGAGTATTATGCTAAATTTTCTATAACTCGAATCGCCACAGCGATCGCATTACCACCTGAATCTTCTTGCTGTTTTAATAATATCTCCTCGCTACTTGGGCGCTGGGCAACAACAGTACAAATGCAAGCTGCGGCAAAGTTATAAACTCCTGCCATTTTAAACAGCGTACCGGATTCCATTTCATAGTTAAGTATATTCAACCGTCTATATTCTGCTGTGATGCCTTGTAGCGATCGCATTAAATGCGGATTGGCAGAATCGACTCGTTCCTGCCCTTCATAGAACGTATCCACCGAAGCTGTAATTCCTAAATGATACTCTACTCCTAACTCCCGTGCTGCCTGGACTAAAGCCACCGTGAGGAAAGGATCGGCGGCGGCGGGATATTCTACAGGTGCAATATCGTTGGCTGCACCCTGACGGCACAAAGCCGCCTGACTGATGACAATACTTCCTGCTGGTACGTAGTCTTGGATCGAACCGCAAGTTCCGACGCGAATAATTTGCCGAATTCCCAACTGCACTAACTCATTCACCACAATACTTAGGGAAGGCGCACCCATGCCACTTGTCGCCGCTAAAAGCGATCGCCCATTCGCTAAATTGCCGATATAACTATTTAAACCGCGATTTGTCGATAACAAGCGATCGCCCTGTAAATAGGTTTTGGCGATGAAATGCGATCGTTCGGGATCTCCTGACAACAGCGCTATTGTAGGGGGTACAGCACCCAAGTCGTCTCGCCCAAAACCTAAGTGATACAAACGCTGACTCGTCATAACTTACTATAAACCAGTATTTTTACCATCTCATCATCTTCGCGATCGCCACCAACCACGGGAAAATTAGCTAAATTTCCCTAGTTTTGCTATGGGCATTGTAGGAATCTCAAGGTTATGGTTGTACAGAATTTACTCTTACGGACAAGATCGTTCCTTTACATAGGCGAAACAGCATGAATTACAAAGTAGAAACCGAAAATTTTCTTAAAGATTTAGAACGAGTTGCTCAAGTGAGGGTAGAAGTTGCTAACTATCTGGAACAGATGGCGGAAACGATTGAACTAGCAGAACTAGAAGGAAAAATTTCTTCTGGTGGACTTGGTTTAAATAGCCATTTAGAAGACATGAAAGCGGTAGAAAATAATTTACGCCAAGGAGTATTTCGATTTTTAGTTTTAGAAAATATGAAGCAAGATAAAAGTACTTTCTTGAATGCTTTGCTTGGTGAAAACTTATTATCTAGTAACATCAATTCATGTACGGCTGTTTTAACAATTTTACGGTATGGTAAGGAGAAGAAAGTTACAGTTTATTTTAACGACGACACAAAATCCGAACAATTAGATTTTCAGCAATTTATACAAACTTATACGCTCGATCCTTCAGAAGCAAAGCAGTTAGAACAAGACGATCGACAGGCATTTCCTAACGTCAGCTATGCGGTAGTCGAATATCCTTTACCTTTATTAGAAAAAGGAATAGAAATTATTGATAGCCCCGGTTTAAATGAGCCGGAAGCTCGGTTAGAAGGAACTGGTTTTCCCGAATTTTTAGGTTCGTTAAATACATTTCTTACCAAAGAAAGAGCGATCGCGCAACTGCGACAAGCAAGAACTATAGCGTGTCAAGCTTATACTCGCACTCACGAAGCGATCGAGCGTCGTATTCCTTTATTAGCGCAAGATGTCGATCGATTAAAGCGCAAAATTAATTCTGTAGAACCGGAATTTAAAAAGTTAACTGGCATTCGCGATCGCTTTCAACAAGAAATTCGCAGTATGAGAGATATCCAAGCGAAAGGAATTGCCGATTCATTTCGTAACTATATCTTAAATTTAGGCAATACTTTTGAAACTGATTTTCCACGCGATCGACTAGATTTAAAACTATTTGATTTTTTGAGTAAAAACAAACGTGATGCTTTTAATGCAGCACTAAAAAAGGCATTTGAACAGTATATTAACGATAAATTATCTAATTGGACGTTGAGTGCTGAAAAAAACTTAAATACAGCCTTTAATCAGCTTACCGTTAGCGCGACTCGATATGGTGAATCTTATTCTCAAATCACTGACGAAATAACTGAAAAAATTACCGAACAAAAGGTTGTAGCTAATCCTAATAGTACGGCTGAAGACGATAAGACACCTACTTGGACAAAATGGGCAATGGGATTGTTTTCGCTTACTAGGGGTAACTTAGCTGAGGTAGCAATAGCGGGTGCAGGGTTTGACTGGAAAAATAGCTTATTTAACTATGTTGCTGTCATTGGTATTGGTAATATTATTTCTGCGGCAGCAAGAATCTTTTTGGAGCCAACAGGATTAGCATTAATTGGTTTAGGCGTGGGTTTTGTGCAAGCAGATCGGGCGCGTCAAGAATTAGTCGAAATGACCGAAAAAGAATTAATCAAACATTTACCACAGCTAGCTAGCGAACAATGGCTTGCTGTATATAACGGCGTGAAAGAATATTTTGATGCTTACGAACGAGAAGTAACTAAGCGGATCGACGATGATATTACATCTCGAAAATCCGAACTAGATAATTTAGTCAAGCAAAAAGAAACGTTTGAGATAAATCGGGATGCAGAAGTGCAGCGCTTGCAAAAGCTAAATGGGGAAGTTGCAATAAAATCGCAACAAATTGAAAGGATATTTCAAAAATTGTCGAGCGCTTCAGCATGAAGATGGCTCATTTATACTTAATTCGGAATGAATGAATTGCCGCACAAGCGATGAGTTTTTCTAACAATATATTACCTACAAATTTATCTCAACAGCATCAGTTGCAATTGATTAATCGGGTTGGGGAAAATTTGGATTTGATAATTGGACAGTAGGGTGTGTTAATTAACGCACCCTACTACTTGTGGTGCGTGGCGCGACAACGCACCTTACTAGTTGATACCATTAGCAAAAAGAGCGATCGCATCTCTTCAGCAGATTTGCAGAAACACTATGGCAAAGCGTAAGAAAACCAATCTCCAGTGGATCAAAGAAACGCTTGAACTAAAGCCCGACCATCGTTGGGAAGCACCATCAAACTACAAAATCTTTGTTGCGGATCGGGGGGCTGTTCGCTTTAACGTTCCCCACAATTGGGTTTTTGAGCCACAAGAAAGTTCGTTCAAGTTCCGCGATCGCAAGCCGCCCAACGATGATTGCTGTCTGGAAATGTCTTTCAATCGCCTGCCACCGCGTGATTGGAGCCTGTTTCCACTAAAATCTACCTTGAAGAAGATCGTAGAAGACGACAGCCGTGACGTTATTGCTAAGGGAGAAATTGTTACCCTCAAGCGCCAAACTGCCAGAATTGTGTGGACGGAGATTAAGTTTATCGACACCCAGGAAGAACCACGCGAAGCTTTTTCGCGGACTTGCATCGGTCTGGGTTCAAACGTTCAATGCTTGATTACATTCGATTATTGGGCAGACCAAGCCGAACAGCTAACACCCGTTTGGGATGAAGTGATGCGATCGCTCACACTAGGGCTGTATATCCGCGATCCAATGACTGGTGTGGCTTTTCCAGATTGAACTCAACGGCAAACGAATGGTGTTCTGTCAGCGGACGGCTTTGAGGGCTTCGTATAGTAAGCTGTATCGCTCGAATGCTGCTTCGTATGCAGGGTTTGCTTCTGGCTGTACGACTTTATTATCCGGGGGCAGGATCTCAAACGCCGCCTCTAAATTTGGATGCGCGCCAACTCCTACCATTGCTAGAATAGCAGCTCCATAAGCGGCTCCTTCTTCAGAAGAAGGAGCCATCAGTTCTGCTTGTAAAATGTCTGCTAGAATCCGCAACCAAGTGTTAGATCTCGCGCCTCCACCCGTTGCTAAGAGTTGATGAACGGGCGTAATCTCACTGACGATCTCCATTGCCGTTCGCAAGCTAAATGCAACCCCCTCTAAGACGGCACGAACCAGATCTGCCTGTGTATGAGCCAACGACAGGTTAACCCAAGCCCCGCGAGTATCAGGATCGAGGTGGGGGCTGCGTTCTCCAGCTAAATGGGGTAGAAATAGCACCCCACGCGCACCAGGTAGCGATTGCTCTGCCATCTCCATCAAATCGGTAAAGGCAAGCTTTGAGGCAAATGTATCTTTGTACCAACGCAACGCCCCACCAGCCGCTAGCGTTACTCCTAGTAAGTGATAGCCACCGTCAGCATGGCAAAATAAATGCACTCGCCCTTCAGAATCGGGAATCGGGCGATCGCACGGGACAAAAATAACGCCCGATGTACCGATACTGAGACTGCCTCGGTTTAAATGGCTAGACGAAATACCCAAGCCAATCGCCGCCGCTGCATTGTCGCCACCACCCGCAACCACAGGTAATCCAGCAGGTAGTCCCGTACGACTAGCTATTTCCGATTTCAACCGTCCGGCGATCGCGGTGGATTCAACTACGGCAGGAAATAGCCCTGGATCGATCTTCAAGGCATTCAGTATATCTGCATCCCATTGCCGCTGCGCTAGATGCAAACATCCCGTACCGGATGCGTCCGAAGGCTCTGTCACTGCCTCCCCTGTCAGCACGTATCCTAGATAGTCTTTTGGTAAAAGAATTTGCTGTAGGCGATCGTATGCTTGCGGTTCTTCTGTCTGCAACCACACCACCTTCGGCAGTTGAAAACCTGTAATTGCTGGATTTCCCGTGCGTTGAATTAACTCTTGTCGCCCAATTGCAGTTTCAATTGCATCAACCGCTTTACCCGTGCGCTGGTCGTTCCACAAAATTGCTGGTCTAATCGCTTGACCATCTGCATCGAGCGGAACCATACCATGCATTTGTCCAGATAAACCCAGGGCGATCGCTGGGTGTCCGTTCAGCCTTTGCGTCAGATCTGATAGGGCTTCTAGACTAGCTGCAACCCAATCAGCAGGGTTTTGCTCAGTCCAGCCAGGTTGTGGTGTTAACAGAGGATAGCTTCTCGTCGTCTGCGCGATCGGTTGCCCTTGGAGATCGATAGCGATCGCTCGCACCCCTCCCGTACCCAAATCTAAACCAATAACA
This sequence comes from Chroococcidiopsis sp. SAG 2025, assembly GCF_032860985.1. Taxonomy (GTDB): domain Bacteria; phylum Cyanobacteriota; class Cyanobacteriia; order Cyanobacteriales; family Chroococcidiopsidaceae; genus Chroococcidiopsis. Next base: position 5,223,917 of record NZ_JAOCNC010000001.1, on the reverse strand, counting down.
ACGTCAGCCAACCGCTTTTTCCCAAATTCACAAATCCTATCTTAGCGATTTTAGAATGGCGATCGATTTCGAGAAAAAATTTCGATCGAGAAAAAATTCAGTTATCAGTGAGAGTTAACTAGCATCACAGAACGCACATATGGCAACTCTGCACCAGAGAAACAAAACATTACCTCTGAAGCCAACGCCAATAATAGCGATTCCACTGATAAATTCCCTGAATTTCATACTCCATACCCGTACTTATTAAACGAATGATGCAACTAGTAATAATATCTTCACCATTACGAACCTCGTTAACTTGAAGCACGGTACAGACAAACCATTGACGGCTGCAAGGTCCTTCATCTTGAACCCACTCCCACAAAGCATTAGAGACCTCAATGCGATCGCCTACTTTCAATTTCATTGGCGGTTCGTCATCAATTTCTACATATTTTTCAAAATGAGATGGTTCGATCCGATTGAGCCAAGATAAGCCAAAGCGATCGCGAATAAATTGGACGCTGCCTGAATCTCGCTCTTGCAGCCAATCGTTCATGAGTTGAACTTTCCAAGGTCGTTCCTGTCGCTCCTTTTCCCTCACGAACTGTAAAAAACTTTGTCGTTGTTCGAAAGTCAATTCGTCTAGAGGATTTATTTCCTGCCATTCCTGACGATTGCTATTTACTAACCCTTCTTTGTATAGTGATTCCAACACTACTTGCCGCAGAATTTGTTGCTGCTGTGGATTCAAAGGGCAATTTATGGCATCGCAGCGGGCGATCGCTGCTTGCAAGGCTGCTTCTATCTCACCTGGAGTCATAGCCAATAGCACGTTACTGCTAATTTCTATTTTCTTAATTATTACAGAGGGGCGAGGAGTGAGGGGCGAGGAGTGAGGAGACAAGGGAGCAAGACAAGTCACAAGTCACAATTAAACCCTACACCCTATACCCCACACCCTTCTTGCTTCACAACTCCCGACTCCCGACTCCCTACTCCCTACTCCCCCCTGAATTAAGGTAAGCTGAGGTTCTAGTCCCGATTAAGATTACAGTTAAAAATATGCGGCGGATTCTGGCTTTGGTTTTCTCTTGCTTTGTGGGAGCGATCGCCTGGTTTAGCGCCTGGTTATATATACCCCCTGCTCATGCCCTGACTCAAATTAAATTAACTAATCTTGATTATCATGAGTGTCCCGCCGAGCTAGCAGCAGGAGCAGTGACAAGTGGTGGTAACACTAGGGCAGCAAAGTGCTTTATCGTCACTGGTAAAGCTGAAAATTCCACGAATAAAACTGTTTATGATGCTGATATTTTCGGACGAGTTTATGACGCTAATAACGACCCGATGATTCAAAACCGCACTCGTCTGGGTTCAATTCCCGAAATTCCCCCAGGAGTTAGCGATTTTGAAATGCGACTCTCCGTTCCGGCAAATCAGCCTTTACCTTTACAGTTGAAACAATTTAAAGCAGCAGGTTTTGCTGCCCAAATTCGTAAATAAGGTGTCATTCGTCATTTATCATTTGTTTGTAATAACGATCGTGTAGGATGCGTTAGCTAATTGCTGGAATGTATCCGATTAAACTTGTAAGGGCATGTTACGCCAACATACCCTTACAAAAATGTTTATACTCAGGGTTAACTGCGATCGCTCGCTCATCGATTTGCGACCAATGACCAATGACAATTAAAAACCCATTGTCGGAGATCCACTCAATCCACCGACCAAACTACCCGCCAAATTGAGTAAAAGAATTGCCAAGATGGGAGAAATATCAATCCCACCTAGAGGCGGGATAATTGAACGAAACAAGTTTAAGTAGGGGTCTGTAATCTGGCTCAACGCTGCAAAAGGCTGATTGTACCAGTCAATACTGGGGAACCAGGTCAGCAAGACCCGAATAATAATGAGAACAGAATAAATTTGGATGAAGGTTGCAAGTGTATTTACAAGCAGCTGGGTTGAACTCATAGATGGGTAACTTTCCTGTCAAATATCAATAGTCACAATTCTTTTCAATCTAACCGATCTTTGCGACTAGCAAAGGAGAGAACTGGTTGATGGTGACATCATCCATTGGCATTAGCAACTCGAAATAGAATAATACTATTCTAGGGCGCGATGTCTTCTTCTCGGTGCGGGACACGCTCGGAATCCCCTACCCGCTCCCCATTGACTTGTCCTAACGTCAAGCGTACTTCGTCAATTGTCTCATTCAACTGGGCAATTTTATCTTCTAAGCTGCGGCGAGCGATTTCGATACTCTGTTCTGAAGCAGCTTTAAATTGTCGCCGCGATCGCCTGTTGTTAGATCCGGCTAGATTGGCATTGCGTCGATCTGGATCGGCTGCTTGTTCTGACGATCTTTGGGTAACTAGCAGTGCGCCGATCGCACCTCCTAACACACCTCCTACAATCGTCCCGGCGATAAATCCAGTGCTAAATCCATCACGCTGACTCACAATCTCACCATCCCAAAGAATACGATCCCAGCTGCATCTTACCTTATGTGCTGAACCTTATGTACCGAAGGTGCGATCGCCTGCGTCTCCCAATCCTGGCACGATAAATCCATGGCTATTCACTCCCTCGTCAATGGTTGCAGTATATACAACCAAGCCGGGATAAGCCACACTTAATTTTTGTAAAGCTGGAGGAGCGGCAACAATGGAAATAATTCGTGTTAGCGCCGGATCGACTCCCCGTTTGGTTAGTTCGCTCATTGCCATCATAATCGAACCTCCCGTTGCTAACATTGGTTCGGTAATCAACACCCGCGTCCCAGGTGGGAACTGAGCTGGTAATTTATTCAGATAGCAACTTGCTTCTAGCGTCTCTTCATTACGCACCAAACCGAGATGGTAAATCGATGCTATGGGTAGTACAGTTTGCGCTGACTCTAGCAATGCTAAGCCCGCTCGTAAAATTGGGACGATCGCGATCGGCACTGTAGGATTAATCATCGTTGCCGGACAAGTAGCTAGAGGCGTTTGCACGGTTAATTCCTCTGTTGGCAACCATTCGCGTACTGCTTCGTAGGTCAACCATCGTCCTAGTTCTGTCATTGCGCTTTTAAATAGCACAGAAGGAGTATCAGCATCGCGAGCAACACCCAACCAATGCTGAATTAATGGGTGGGGAGGAACGTAAACGCGCAGTTGCAATGTCATGAATCTCTAGAAAGCAAGGTGATGCAATTGTTGAATCATCATACTCTGTAGAGACACAAAATTTTGCTAACGGGAAGACACGCGAAATTACTCTCCCTTACATCAGGTAGGTCATCTTGGCAATAGTTGAGAATATTTTTCATTAGTATTGACATTTATTCTCAATCGAGTTTATATTGATTCTCAAGTGTTCTCCTCTCTTTAAGGATCGGCAGACGGGATTGGTCAGCAAGTGCGGCTAATCCCCATTTTTTTTAGGGGTGAGGAGCGAGGAGCGAGGAGCGAGAGACAGAAAAGGTACACTACACTATAAATTTAGTAAAGACTTTTCAACTGCTAACCTCATGCCTGCCGTTCTACCTGCCGCTAACCCTCACTCCTCACCCCTCACTCCTCACTCCTCATTTGATGCCATCATCATCGGCTCAGGCATTGGGGGATTAGTAACAGCAACTCAACTAGCAGCCAAAGGCGCTAAAGTCCTGGTACTAGAACGCTACTTGATTCCTGGTGGTAGTGCGGGATACTTCGAGCGAGAGGGCTACCGTTTTGATGTTGGGGCATCAATGATTTTTGGCTTCGGGACGCAAGGTACGACTAACTTACTGACTAAAGCCTTAGCCGCAGTTGATGTGAGCCTGGAAACAACTCCCGATCCCGTGCAAGTTCAATATCATTTACCCAAAGGTTTAGACTTAAAAGTTCACCGCAATTATGAGAAGTTTTTGCAAGAACTGACAGCCTATTTTCCCCACGAACGCCAAGGCATCCGCAAATTTTACAACGAGTGCTGGAAAGTTTTCAACTGTCTCAACAGTATGGACTTGCTGTCGTTAGAAGAACCTCGATATTTGACGCGAGTTTTCTTCCAGCATCCTTTATCGTGTCTGGGATTGGCTAAGTATTTGCCTCAAAATGTTGGCGATGTGGCACGACACTACATTAAAGACCCGCAACTGTTGCAGTTTATTGACATGGAGTGCTACATCTGGTCGGTCGTACCTGCCGATATGACACCGATGATTAATGCAGGGATGGTGTTTTCAGACAGACACTATGGCGGAATTAATTACCCCAATGGGGGTGTGGGTCAAATTGCGCTGAAATTAGTAGAGGGGTTAGAAAAAGCTGGCGGGAAAATTCAGTATGAAGCGAGGGTGACAAATATTCTGACTGAAAACGGACGGGCTGTAGGCGTACAACTGGCATCAGGAGAAGTCTATCGTGCCAAGCGCGTTGTTTCTAATGCGACTCGTTGGGATACATTTGAAAAATTACTGCCAGCCGAGAAAATGCCTCCCTCGGAACAGAAATGGCAGCAAAGATATCAAAAATCTCCTGGTTTTCTCAATTTACACTTGGGAGTCAAAGCAGATGTGTTATCACCGGGAACGGAATGCCACCACGTTTTATTAGAAGATTGGGGCAAGATGGAGGCAGCAGAAGGAACGATTTTTGTTTCGATTCCAACTTTATTAGATCCCCAGTTAGCGCCTGATGGATATCATATCGTCCACACTTTTACTCCTAGCTGGATAGAGGATTGGCAAGGGTTATCGCCGACTCAGTACGAACAGAAGAAAGAAGATGCAGCCGGACGTGTAATCGATCGCCTCGAAAAGATTTTTCCTGGTTTAGATGCAGGTTTAGACTATATGGAGGTAGGCACGCCTCGCACCCATCGCCGCTTTTTAGGACGAGATGACGGGACGTATGGACCCATACCTCAGCGTAAGTTGTTGGGATTGTTAGGAATGCCGTTTAATCGCACTGCTGTACCTGGGTTGTATTGCGTCGGCGATAGTACATTTCCAGGGCAAGGATTGAATGCAGTCGCATTTTCAGGGTTTGCCTGCGCGCATAGAATAGCTGTCGATCTGGGATTGTAGCGTTACAAATAGCAGCATTACGGCAAATCGTCTGACCGATCTAACTGAGCTTTGGCACGCTGCCAGAGATTTTCTAATTCTTCTAAAGAGTAATCTGTTAGGGGACGACCTGCCAATGTTTCTACTTGAGATAAGCGCTGAATAAAACGCTGATTTGTACCTTGTAAGGCAGCATCAGGATCGAGATCGTACCACCGCGCCAGGTTAATAATGACAAATAGCAAATCTCCCAGTTCTTCTTGTTGTCTTGCGGGAGATTCACAAGCGATCGCCTGTTGAAATTCTGCCAATTCTTCGTTAAATTTTTCCCAGACTCCTTCTACATCGTCCCATTCAAAACCGACTGCCGCAGCTTTGCGTGAAATCTTCATTCCAGCGGTGAGGGGTGGGAGTGTTCGAGCATATCGTAAAAGTTTATTGGTCAGTTTTTCTGCTGCAATTGGCGATTCACCTTTTTCAACAGCTTTGATTTCTTCCCAATTTTGCCGCACTTGTTCGACGTTTTCTACAGTGACATTGCCAAAGACGTGAGGATGGCGACGAATTAGTTTTTGGATAATGCCTTGAGCAACTTCTGTCAAACTAAAATCATTTGATTCTGAAGCGATTTGAGCTTGCAGAACGACTTGTAATAGTAAATCGCCTAATTCATCTGCGATCGCATTTTTATCTCCACTCCGAATTGCGTCAACGACCTCATAAGCTTCTTCCGTCACGTAGGGAATTAATGTTTCTGGTGTTTGGACTAAATCCCAAGGACAACCACCATCAGGCGATCGTAATTTGGCTACTACATTAATTAGATCTTGTAGGGCGGCGATTTTGTCATTTGTCATTGGTAGTTGGTAATTGGTAATTGGTAGTTGGTAGTTGGTGAGCAAATTACGACTTACGACTTTTCCTTTGCTCCCTCAGCTTCCTCAGCTCTCTTCTATCTCCTGTCTCCTTTTTTCTGACTATTTTGCCACGTTGCGGTGGGAGATTGCGGTTTTTTTGTTTCTGCTGGCGTTTATAGGTAGAATGGCTCCAATCGCTGATAACGTGGCTCATCGCTCCTAATTCTAGTCCGAGACAGAGCGCGATCCATTCGGTGGCATGGTGAGTTAGCGATCGCTTTACCATTTCCCCTAAAGTTTGCCAGTTCCATCCTACATCCCACACGAATTGAGCAATTCCCAAAAAGAAAAGTCCTAAAATACTTAACCAGATGGCAAGGTAGACGAGGCGCAGGATCGTGCCGATCGCGAATCCGTGAGACAGTAGGGAACGATGTTTGACAGTTTTTTGATAGGGTATCCAAATCCAGCGCGCGTAACCCCAACGTTGGTACTGTCGGGAGTAGAGATCTAAGTCGGGACCAAACATCAGTCCGCTAAATAAATATGCCCCTGATAGGATTAATGTAATATTGCCACTCTGAGTTTGTCCGAAGGCGATCCCGGCAATGATAGGTAAACTCCAAAGAGTAATGCGATCGTGAGTTTGACCAGAGGGCATAAGGGCTAGGGTAAGAAAGAGCTTAAGGAGGCTGAGGGAGCTGAGGGAGAAAAAATACCATACTACACCCTACACCCTACACCCTGCATACCACTCACTACTCACTACTCACTTGACATTAACTTAGAGAAAATAATTTTTGGAAAAGCTGGATCTAAATCGTAGATGTTTGCTATGATAAACATCCGTGAGAAAAACGGCTACACGGGCGATTAGCTCAACGGTAGAGCGCCTGCCTTACAAGCAGGATGTTACAAGTTCGAATCTTGTATCGCCCATATATTGAATAACAGATTGGGACAACAGTTCCTTTTTATGAGTGAGATGAAATATCTAACTCAACTTAGGTGTATGAGAATCGAATTACTCTCAAAAAAAGAGATTTCAGCTTTTTTTCTGCTGCAATCTAACCAGATCTAGCTCTTACTTGCATGGTTTCTTATGCTTGTATAAGGAATTGTTGACAGGCACAACTTCTCCAAACATTTAGACCCTAATTTGACTGAATTGCCATAGGATAAATATCATTTTTACTAGCATTGTATTAACTAAAGAACCCCAAAAATTTCTGGAATATTTCGGACAAACTGACCAATCTCACAGATATTTATTAGCGTACGCATTCGCTGAAGAAGTTATTTATTCAAAAATCCGTTCGTTGACGGTAATGAGGACATTCAAAAGCTGTAAGAGGAGCAAGCCCAAATGAAACGGAGAGTATCACGATTGAACTTAGTCGCGATCGATACTATTTAGGGATTGGAGTTTGCTCTTATCAAAATATAGCGATTCTCTTTGAAGTGCGAACAAAAGAGTGAAGGCTGTCATTGGTCATTAGTCAAAATGCAATCTTTCGCGGCACAGTTTAGATGAGTAGCCTGCTTTACGTTCATGAATCAAATGGGATTGCTACATGTAACTAAATCAATCGGACTAATTTTGTTTCTACTCCAAGGTAGAAATATGTGAAAAATATAGTTGTTAGCGATATTACATTCTTTGAGAAAAGAACTTTCATTTAGCCGAGAAATTAAAAAATTCAACCAAAGTAAGAACAAGGGAGATATCCACATCTTTAAAGTTGTATAGAGATGGACTTTGCAATTTCTTTTAATTGCTAGTCGATAGTAGTTTGGTTGTGGAAATTTTTCATTATTTCCATTGTTTTAAACAGTAGGGAGATCGATTATGAAGGCAGGACAGTACTTCGCCTTAATTGCTGGCATCATCTTTTTTATTATTGGTGTGATGGGATTTATTCCAGGTTTTGTTCAAGAGCCTACGGCTGCATCCGATATGCCTGGACTTGGATTCACATCTGGAGCCGGTTATCTGCTGGGATTATTCCCGATCAACGTTTTACACAATATTGTTCACCTGCTGGTGGGAATTCTCGGAATAGTTGCCTCCGTTTCGTTGGGCAGTACTCGTCTTTATAGTGGAGGACTGGCAATTTTCTACGGACTGCTAACTATAATGGGGCTAATCCCTGCTACCCAGTCAACTTTGGGCTTCATCCCAATTTTCGGGCATGATGTCTGGCTTCATGGAATTACTGCGGCGATCGCCACTTACTTTGGCTTTATTGCTACACCGGATCTATTAGAGTTACGCACGGGGGAGAAGGCGTTCAAGTAGAGCGATCGCCTACTGTTCGTACGTTCTGGTTGTCTGTAACTGGGTGTCCCTGACGATTTGTCAGAATTTCTTCTTCGTTATTCATCTGTTGCTGATTGCGATCGTCCGCCATAATGCGCCCTAAATCTCTGCTTGACTTTTCAAGGCTTGGGTAGTTAATTAACCTAACTCCCAAAGCGCCTAGTTACAGGCTTTCTTTCCTCCGTTTACCAAGCTAACTAATCAGGTTTTTAGCTCCCTCTGACCAGAGGAATAAGATATCTGTATATATCTGACTGTAGGATGAGTAGAAATGCGATGCATGGCATTTTAGCACAGGGAAATTTAAATCGCAGATGAACGCTAAGTGAGAGCAGACAGCAAAAAGTAGAGACGTATGATGGAACGTCTCTACTTTTAGTAAGTTGCCTAACTTTCCAGCTAGAATGCTGGCGATCGCTCTATTTAGGCATTTTGACTTTTAACTTTTGACTGGTGTACGGGCGGGTTTACCTGAAATATTTGCTCAAATTAGAGTTTTTTGGTGAACCCGTCCCTACGAATTCAACCAAATGCTAAATTTTGGCTTCTTCCTTGACTAACTTGTCCCAACCCAAGTCTTTGAGGTTGTTATTGCGGCGTAGGGGTCGAGTCACCAATTCGAGAATATCGCGGGCGTTGGTAAAGCCGTGAATTTGCGCAAATGTGAACTCTACAGACCACTTGGTATTGATTCCCCGTGCTTCTAGGGGGTTTGCATGAGCCATGCCAGTAATTACTAAGTCTGGCTTCAATTCATAAATCCGCTGGACTTGGTTGTAGTTGTCCGGCTTCTCAACAATTCTAGGTAGTGGTACGCCCATTTCTTGGCAAGTTTTTTCTAGCATTGCCAATTCAGCCGCTTGGTAGCGTTTATCCATATATGGAATACCGATTTCGGGCACGGTCATGCCACAACGGATCAGGAATCTTGCTAAAGAGATTTCGAGTAAGTTATCTCCCATGAAGAAGGCAGATTTACCGCGAATCAATTGCACGTAATCTTCTAAATTTGCCCAAATTTGAGCTTCTCGTTCGTCTAATCCCTTGGGAGTGATACCAAATACAGAGCAAATTTTTTCAACCCAGGCACGAGTACCATCGGGACCAATTGGAAAGGGTGCGCCGATGAGTTTGCACTTACGACGACGCATTAAAGTTGTTGCCGTGCGCGATAAGAAGGGGTTGACACCAACGACATAATACCCTTCTTCTAGAACTGGTAGTTCGGTGTAACGCTTGGCAGGTAGCCAGCCAGAAACTTTGATCCCCTGTTTTTTCAATTCCAAGGTAAGTTGGGTAACAACCGGATCGGGGAGAGAACCGAATAGCACCAGTGGCGGATGATTGACATACTCAGATTCCTCTTGGGCAAGTTCTTCTTTTTTCTTCCCAAAGTGGAGCAATTTTTGAATTGCGTTGCGTTCGTTTTTCTCAGTTTCGGCTACAGGTGCTTCATTCGGACAACGGGCTGCCATTGCTGCCAGTACTGTATCTTCCCCTTGAGTAAAAGCGTAGTCTAAGCCGTTTGCCCGCGCTACCACAATGGGGATACCGATCTCGGATTCTAACTTGGGTGCTAAGCCTTCCAAGTCCATTTTGATGATTTCGGTGGTACAAGTACCGATCCAAACAATTACGCTGGGGTTGCGATCGCGCTTAATCTGTTCGCACAATCGCTTTAACTCTTCATAATCGTTCAACTGGGCAGAAATATCCCCTTCTTCTAGTTCTGCCATCGCATAGCGGGGTTCGGCAAAAATCATCACCCCCATAGCATTTTGCAAGAAATAGCCGCAGGTCTTCGTCCCAATGACTAAAAAGAAACTATCTTCAATTTTCTGGTAAAGCCATGCGACGCAACTAATCGGACAAAACGTATGATAATTGCCAGTCTCGCATTCAAAGTTTAGTGCTTCCGGTTGTGCCAAAGTCATAAATCGGTGTTCTCCCCTTCTTATTTATAAAAATGGATGGGGAGTCGGAAGTTGTAAGGGCGGGTGCGCGCAAATAGATTCACAAACTCAGCAGTAAATCTTTGGTCAAAACCCGCCCTTTCAGGGGAGTCAGGAAAATTTGAATTTTGAATTTTGAATTGCTCCCCTGCTCCCTGCTCCCTGCTCCCTCAAAACTCAGGAAATAAACGTGAAATCTCGTCGTCGCCAGTTTTACCTTCTCTAAGACGGTTAGAACTCGCTGGTTGTTCGTCCGCCCAGATATCGCCGAAGTCAGACTGACTAAAATTTTTTTTTTCGTCAGATGTTTGTACGGTTGCCTGCATTGTTGTTGGAGGGACATCACCCGTAGATAATGCATCCAACTCGCTTTCGGCGCGATCGTCCATCATACCCATGAGCGCATCCATTTGTGCGTCTGAGTTTTGTGTATCTGGGTTATGGGGATGGGGGTTTCCCATCGGATTGTGCGGGCGATCGCTTTGCATCTTTTCTGGGTCAAAATTTAACTCCAGAACGTCAATCAAAGCGTTGAGATCGGGATTGAGTTTAGTAAAAGGAATCATCAATTCCGCTAATTGCGGTTCCAGCGCGCTCACAACTCCCAGGATGAGGTTAGAAGATGGTCGCCTTCCACCATCAGGCGTGGTGACGTATTCTACTTCCATTTGCTTAGCAATCCAAGCATGATTGGCATGAAAGAATTGCACCCACTTTTGTTTTAAAGATGCCGTTAAGTCTGTGAAAAATGCCATCTACTTTACACCTCATCCAAAAATACTAGACCGATCAAACCATCATCAAGTCTAGTTCTTCTTCTGGAGTTGGAACAGGTGGTTTGGTGGGATTGAGGTAAAAATCAGACAATAGGGCAAATAAGTCGCGATCTGGTGCATCATTCGGGACAACACCTTCTGGACGTGCCAAAATTTGGTCGGCAACGTTGAGATAGTAATCGCAGACGTAATTCAGGGAAGGATCGGATTCAGCCATTTCAAACAAAGTCTTGCCTTTGACGCGAGAGACGCGAATATCTTCGATGAGTGGCAATACTTCTAATACGGGCATGGGTACGGATTCGATATATTTATCGATCAGGTCGCGTTTAGCGGTACGATTGCCGATCAATCCTGCTAGTCGTAGGGGGTGCGTGCGTGCTTTTTCCCTGACAGAAGCAGCAATACGGTTGGCAGCAAATAAAGCATCAAAACCGTTATCGGTGACAATCATGCAGTAGTCAGCGTAGTTTAATGGGGCAGCAAAGCCACCACATACCACGTCACCCAATACGTCAAATAGAATTACGTCGTATTCGTCAAAGGCGTTGAGTTCTTTTAACAGCTTGACTGTCTCGCCGACAACGTAACCACCGCAACCCGCACCCGCTGGTGGTCCTCCTGCTTCGACGCAATCTACGCCGCCGTATCCTTTGTAAATCACGTCTTCAGCCCAGACATCTTCGTAGTGATAGTCTTTTGACTGAAGCGTGTCGATAATGGTGGGAATTAAAAATCCTGTCAGGGTAAAGGTACTATCGTGCTTGGGATCGCAGCCGATTTGTAAAACCTTTTTACCGCGCTTGGCAAGAGCGACAGAAATGTTACAGCTAGTTGTAGATTTACCGATGCCACCTTTTCCGTAGACTGCAAGTTTCACGTTGGGTTGGCTCCTATCGTTGTTTTGTTATGGCTCTGGCTCAAGAAGTACACGAAGTCAAAAGTCAAAAGTTAAAAATCAAAAGCCCCATGTTGTGGGCATTTGGTACTTTTCCTTATTGATAGTTTATTTCTGTCGTGCTGTACTAGCTTGCTGATTGCCGTTTTTGGTTCGATTACTTGTCATTATCTGGCAAGGGCAAGGGAAATGAAAGGGCATCTTAAGATAAAAAAGAGAGTAAATCAGTATCTATGAAGTAATGAAAGTAATATTTCCTTTGATATCATCTGAAATCTCTACTCAAGCTTAAATTCCCCTATTAAAACAATTTTGTGTTTTTATATTATATAAATAGTTACAAAATACAAATAAACTTGTTTGTGGAAACGATCGCGATCGCTGAGTCCCAAAGCTAGAGTATTTATACTTATAAAACTTGTAATGGCGATCGCAAATTTCTCCCTAATCTCTCTTGCTAAGGGCGATTGAGGTGTCTTCTGAGTAAGAGTTAAATTTTGCTGAAATTGAGCTATGTTACGAGATAAATAGCAAAACTATGGCGATCGCACTGTGACAATGGAGTTAGCAGGTAAGGAAAGCGGTTGGTAATAAGCAATTGCTCAGTTTATACAAAGAATCATTAATTTTTTCCAGCAATAGATTTATGATTCCCCTAACCTCTCGATCAACGGTGTAACAAATAGCCCCCTTTGTAAGGGGGGTTAGGGGGATCTCCTATGCTGTAGTCGAAAAATCAAAAGGCACGATGATAGATGCGATCGCAAATTCTCGCTCCTAGCAGTAGAATCTACTGTATGCCGATACTACTTTAAATTTCTGTCTACGCTTGCCACAAAATCTCAGATTTAGAAGCAGTAAGGAAGATTTACGCCGCAAGTTTAATCGGGGCTGGGATCGCGTTCTGCCATCATTCTTCATCGCCTGCTTTTTCTTCTACCTGCAAGCCCGTTACTTACATTTAGCTGCATTCCCATTTACTGACGAAGGAGTGTATGCAGAAGCAGGTAGATTGATGCTGGAAGGACTCGTACCGCACAAAGATTTTCCGCTTTGGCATTTGCCGCTATTACCTCTATACAGTGGCATCGTCTTGAAATTAACCGGAAATATGTACTGGGTACGGTTGTTATTTCTTGCTTTGAATTGCTTTGCTGTCGTTCCTTTTTATTTAACTTGTAAAAAGTTACGAGATAATTCTTCAGCCGCCATTCTTGCCATTTTATTTTACCTGACATTTCACGAACTGATGTTTCAGGATTTTCGCTTTCTGGCAATTAGACAAATGGCAAATAATTTTTTAATTTTCTTCTTTTACTTAGGTGTTTGTCAAAAGCAGTGGAAATGGAAACCAATCGCACAAGCTCTTTATTTGGATCGTCAGTATTACTATTTTTACCTAACTTATTAAATTTTTCTTTTCTGGCTGTGGCGATGATTTACTCTGAAGAGACAAGAGTGCAGCGATCGCGAGAATTAAAAAATATCTTTTACTCGGTGTTATAGCAATATTTATCTTATTTATATATTTTTGTTCGTTCCTCGCAGTCTTGACCAAATTGTATTCGGGCAAATAAACCGCGAAGCAACTGGGAGATTCGAGCGCTTGTTGGTTCTTTTACAAGCTAAAAAGATATATATTTATATCTACTTGGTTGCGGCGGACTTATCTATACTGCTATCTGGCAAAGAAAATTAAGATTTTACGCTTTAGCATTTCTTGGCTTAGTCATAACTAGCACCTTTCTTTCTTCTAACTTTTTTTCCTCATTACATGTCTGGTGCTGCACCAGCATTTGCTTTTGGTATATTTGGGGTAGGAGTAGGAATTTACCAATTTTGCCAACGTCTACCCTTAAATGTATTTTTGCTGCAAATTTTGTTGCGTTAATTATTTATATCTTACTTTTTTCATATCAATTTTCGATGGCATTTCCCTCACTATACGAGCAATGGACAAATAATTGGAATCTTAGTTACTATCAAACAGTTGCAGCACTTGCCAAAACGCCCGAACCACTCCTAACTATGGAACCTATTTTTGCTGTTGAGGCAGGAAAAAAGCTGGTCAGAACTCCAATTGAAATCTATTTTCGCGCCCCAGGAATTGATTTTCCCAATCCAGATGTTGCAAATAAGTTTAGCCAACAAGGTTTTCAAGCTATGGCAACTGAAGCCTGCACGATTTTTTTAGAAGGCAAGGGCGAACAAATTTTTCCAACTGAATTACAAAAACGATGGCGAGCAGAATTTCAGACTTTTCAGAAAACTCGATGGGGAACCATTCTGTTGACAAATAGCTTTGGTTGTCATTAATTATCAGTTGTCAGTTAAAGGTTGTTAAAAAGAGATCGCGCAAAGGTGCTAAGACGCAAAAGGGATATTGGAGATAATTCAGAATAAGGATTGTGTTGCGATCGCTATCCTGAATGAAGGGTTAGCTTACTTGTCAATCTCCGTCTCTTTCTATATAACGGCGTAACACTAAGTTGATAAGAGATTTGTATTCTGCACCTTGAGACTGAAACCACGCCATAACGTCTGGATCGATCTGAATCAATTTATAGGCTTGTGCAGCCGGAACTCGCAAAGTAGCTTGTTCAAAAAACTCCTCAGTTAAAGGCGGAATGTCAGAGTAATCTATTTCCTCATCCGTCATTGCCTCCAGTGCTGCCCAGTTAGTATGTGAGATATTGCTCGAATCGTTTGCGTTCATATCGATTTGCCTTTCGTGCTGAGATAATTCGGATGACATCACCCTGCCGTTCTGTCCAAACAACAACCGCTACGCCGTTTCGTAAAAATCCGATGCCGACCCAGCGATCCTAAAAGTTACGTGGTTACTTTTAATTTTGTTTCTTGGTTGCTAGCAATTGCTGATAAATATCGGTGTGTGATTTGGCGATCGCAGACCAGGTAAAGCGATCGCTCAATTTACTGGCTGTAGCACTGAGGCGATCGCATCTCGATTTATCTAAAATGAGTTTGAGCAAAGCCTCAGTTAGTGCTGCGACATTGCGAGTTGGTATGAGTTCCAGCAGATTTTCAGCTAATAAATCGGGATCTTGTGGAGTGCTGCGAGTAGCAATTACAGGCAAACCATGCGCCATTAAAGCTAGTAAGGAGCCGCTTTTGAGCGTCACGCCATGATTGAAGGGTAACACGCCCAGATCGGCTCCAGAGAGGTAGTAAGAAGCTGTTTCACCACTGACATAACCCGTCATCGAAACGCGATTGTTCAGATGGAGTTCCTTAACTAATAGTTGCAGCCGATCCCAATAAGATTTCGCTGCTTCTCCCTGTAAAGCCAAACTTTCTACACCTCCCAGTAATAACAATCGCGCCTGGGGCTGTTGAGTCACAACTTGCCTAAATGCCGATAATAAATACTCGATTCCTTTAACAGGATGCAGAAAGCCAAAAAAGACGACTACAAAACTATCTGACAACCAACCAAATTGCTGTCGTAGCTGCTGTCGCGCCTGTTGGCGATCGATCGGAACTACTGTAATATTTGCGGCGATCGCAATTCGGTGCAAGCGATCGGCATAATTTGGCATTCGTTTGAGGATGGCACTTTCTGCCTCGGCGTTAGTCGTAATAATGGCATCGCTTCCCGTGAGTAAAAAACCATCTTCTCGATCCCACCATCCCTGCTGTTGTCCCCACATTTTCAGCCATTCCAAAAACTGAGATGGAATTCCTCTTGGTTGCCATTCCCACCAACCATACTCATGCACGGTGGTGACAATTGGTTTTCGGTAGCCAAAAACTCGTAATAGGGGTGGTAGGAGAAAAATCGGGCGTTGAAAGCAGTACGTCCCAGCTGCGTGTTGAATGTGAAGTAGATCGGCAGCAGTAGATTTGACAGCATGGACTAGAGATAATATTTGAGGCAATCCCCAATCTGTCACGACTCCCTTAACGCTAGGCTCGTCGATCGCTGTCGCCGCAGCCTGAGTTGTAAGTACGATCGAATTCACCCCCTGTTGTGCCAGTGCTTGTCTCAAGTAAGCAGTATAGTGGGCAGTACCACAGCGATCGGGTTGATATGTACCAGCAATAATAGCGATGGTAGTCATTAGCAACAATTTTATTTATAATTTATTTCCCTTTCCCTTACGTCCTATTGGTATGCACATTGGCGTTCCTAAAACTGGATCGGCAACAACACGACACTCTAAATCGAAAACCTCTTGAATTGTATCTTCAGTCATCACTAGCTTTGGCGATCCAGCGGCAAAAATTCGACCATCTTTGACAGCTACTAAATAATCGGCATAACGGCACGCCTGATTTAAGTCATGCAGCACCATCACGATTGTCCGTCCCTGATGGTTTAACTCATACAACAAATCTAAAACTTCTATCTGGTGGGCTAAATCGAGAAAAGTCGTCGGTTCGTCCAAAAGTAAAATCTCCGTATCTTGCGCCAAAGCCATCGCAATCCAAGCTCGCTGTCGTTGTCCGCCTGATAAAGTGTCAAGCGATCGCTCGGCAAGATCTAGTAAATCTGTAGTCAACAGCGCCTGTTGAACGATTTTTTCATCCTGTAACGACCACTGTTGCAACCAGTTTTGATAAGGATAACGCCCTTGTGCTACTAAATCTCGCACTGTTAACCCTTCTGGTGCGACTGGAGCTTGGGGTAAAATTCCCAACTGCTGGGCAACTTCTTTGGTAGAAAGTTGTAAAATCGAACTGCTATTGAGATAGACCGCACCGCTACGAGGTTTGAGTAATCTTGCTAGTCCCCGTAATAAAGTTGATTTACCACAACCATTTGCACCGACTAAAGCAGTAATTTGTCCGCTAGGGATTGCCAAATTCAAGTCATGGATAATCGGCGTACCGTCGTAAGCTAAAGAGAGATTTTTGGTTGACAATCCTTTCATAAGCTCGATCTCTGACGATGACGAATTAACGACGAATTAACAAATAGAGTAAGTAATAATGCTTAGTCCCAGCCTTAATGGTTCGGGATTGGAGTAATTGCGAACTATTGACAATAATTCTACAGATAAACGATCGAGGAAGTCAGAAGCCAATGATTCTTAGCTAGCTTTAATTTTCATCTCAGCCGGAACTCAGAGTTTTTGCTTAGCGTGTATTTAGGGCGATCGCGTTTCCACAACTCATCAGTCAGAATAATAATAGATGATGAAAAAACGATATTTTTTACACGCTGGTGCAGCAGTAGTTGGCACGGCGTTGTTATCGCGTTATCTACCTTGGAGATCGAACGATATGGCAACGGCAAAGAATGAATTTGAGATCGAAAAAACTGAGGCAGAGTGGCGCACAACATTAACACCAGAACAGTTTCGCGTCCTGCGTCAACACGGAACCGAACGGGCTAGGACTAGTCCCTTAGATAAGCAATATGGCAAAGGTACGTATGTTTGTGCTGGTTGCGACCTACCGCTATTTACATCGGAGACTAAATTCGACAGCCGTACTGGCTGGCCTAGCTTTTTTACTCCGATTGAAGGTGCGATCGCGACATCTGTAGATAAGTCACTGTTTATGACCAGAGTTGAAGTCCATTGTCGTCGCTGTGGCGGGCATTTGGGTCATGTCTTCGATGATGGTCCCAAACCGACTGGCAAGCGTTATTGCATGAATGGTGTGGCAATGAACTTTATTCCTAGCTGATAAGACAGCGATGTACTCGTAGGGGCGGGTTTGTCCAAAACATCTGTCCGAGCCAAAGCTGTTTGACAGCATTCTCGATTGCGTGCGTGACATTTGTAGGGGCGCACATCTGTACGCCCCAGAGAGAGCATGTGTTTTACCCAATTGAAAACCGCATGAGTTCATATTTAGTCATTTTTATTTCTCACGACAATGGAATTCGTGTCTGTCTCAATGGCGATCGCATGGCTACCGCATTGGCGCTGGAACCCACTGCTGAAAAGTATCTAAGTGACTCCAATAAGCCATATACCCGGTCAGCGCCCAAATTAATGCAGCGGCAATTAATCCGACTGCTCCAATGATTCGCCACAAACGGTTATTTTTGAAGTACCAGAGTGTTGGTGCGGCACAAACTCCGGCTAATCCCGTCAAAATAAAGCCAATGCCTGAGAGGATAGGTTGTTTCGTCAATCCCAAATTTATCAGGCGTACGCCTACTACGATTGCGACTAGCCCAGCAAAGAAGCCATAAATCGCTAGAGTAATTAACTCCCAGCCTTTCGCCAAGCTGATAGACGTACCAATAAACAGAATCCCAAACAGAACGCTCGTTTCACCAAATGCAATATTGAAACTGCCTCTGACAGTCCAGGTTAAAGTCATGTGCAATCCAGTGGTGAGTGCAATCGCCCCCGTAATTCCAAACCCAGGAATCCATTTGTTTTGGTAGGGATCGTCCAACCCAGCATAGACATAGTACGCCAGTAAAAACAACCCAGCGACCATGTTAATCAACATCAGCGTGATGTAATCGATAAACACAAATAAACCTCAACCAAGAGTAGATTTTCCGAAATCTAGCGCGAGCGTCTTGAAGCTATATAACAACAGTTCAATTCTAAATTTAAAACTCTATGTCAAAACTGGGGTGCAATCTATAACTGCACCCCTTATTATTTGCCCCTGCATATTGCCGCGCTGTGAGATAGAGCAGCTCTGACTGGAGAATCTGTGTTAGGGGAAAATTGGCTGCTTGCATTACCAATGATTCCATTGGCTATATTAGTGAATTGGAGCGATCGCCCTGAGTAGATCGCAAGTACTACAAGTGACAACCTGGACTTTCGATTCCCTCCTCAAAACTGAATAATTCAATATGTTTTGGATTATTCATTATCTCTTTTGCTGCTAACAAACTCGCGATCGTCCAAGTTTGATAAGTTCTCGCTTCTTTACCGATTAAACGCCCATTCTTACCGTCATAATATTCGGGATATTTATCTTGAACTAAACGAGTTTCAGCCAGCGCGATCGCTCTAGTTGCCAGTTCTTGTCGTCCTGTTTTCTGGGCTGCGGCAGCAAATAACCAGAGTAAAACTGCCCAGCTACCACCATTATGATAAGACCAAGGGATATTTTTCGGGTCACATCCAGTCACGATCCGCCACTCTAAACCTTCTACAGCAGGAAAACAAATTTTCAAAGGCATAAATCCAATCAAATCGTGCCATCGCTGTTCCAACAAATCCATAATGCTTTGTGATTCCGATTCGCTAGCCAAGGAAACCAAAATTGCCAACAGATTTCCCAGTGTAAAGAAGCGAAAATCCATTTGTCCTGGTCCCAGATTCCCAGCTAAGTAGCCTCCAGTTTCGGGCAACCATTCAGTTAACCAATTGGGAATTGATTCAGCATAAATATTAAATTTATTTGCCACTTCTTGACCAAATTCATCACTCTTAAAGCGATAAATTTCATTCAACCGTTGTAAATCTAACCAGTAGTACTCGCGAACGTGGTAATTTAAAGCGCCTAATCTTTGATGAATAGCATCAAGATAGCGATCGCCGCCATTTTCTGATAATAATAATTCTTTGGCAGTCCGTAAAGCAGCATAGAATAATACTTGAATTTCTAAAGGATGCCCGTAAACTCCCATGCGACGGTCGATCATAAACGAGCCGTCGAGAACTGGAAGAGTAGGATACATGGCAAACCGATGCACCAGGCATAAATCGAGAATCAGCTTTATTCCTGCTTGAAAATCCGACTGCTGAGCTAGTTCTATCTCTCCTGTAGTTTTGATATAAGCTCTTAGTAATAGCAACCACCACAGACAAGAATCGACGGGAGGGACGCGGGCGATCGCACTTTCGCCAAAATCAGCTTCAATAAATTCCCGATCGCCGTCATGTTCCACTTTAAAGCTAGCCGGCATTAAGCCGGGTCCTGGTGCAAAGCAATCCATCTCGCGATCGTGAGTCTGTTGCATTGCCAGTGTTTCTATCAGGAAATTACGCACAATTTCTGTCTTGCCATGCATGAGAAATACTAAGGCACAAGGGACGAAATCGCGAATAAAACACTGGTCGTAGTTGAGTGCTTCTAGTTCTGGATCTTGCGCTGCCAGCGTGCCAATCGGTCGCCCTTGGTAGTAGATAATGGAGGTTTCTAGTAGCTCCCAGGCTTCTTTTTCCCACATATTGTGTATCAATTTAATTAGTAGTCAGTCCCAAAAAGGTTGTGGTTTAAACTAAAAACATCATTGTGTTTGAAATAACTTCATTCATGTTAAACTTCCATTTTTTGACTTTTGACTTTTGACTTTTGACTTTCAATTAAGCTGACCAAGCTTCTCGAAAATCTGCATAAAGTGTCAATCCGCCATCAACAAACAGAGTTTGTCCGGTGATGTATGCGGCTTCATCCGAAGCTAAAAAAGCAACTGCTGCTGCCATTTCTTCGGCAGTACCAGCACGACCCATCGGTATGTGACTTTCAACGACCGCCTTCTTTTCTGGGTCATCTGTCCAAGCTTCGTTAATCGGTGTAATCGTGGCTCCTGGTGCAACGGCGTTAACTCGAATTCCTCGATTGGCATACTCTAATGCTAAGGTTTTAGTCATGTTTTCCATTCCACCTTTACTGATGGAATAGCTGAGATACATCGGTCTGGGAATAATTTCGTGAACGCTAGAAATGTTGATAATAATTCCCGAGCGATTTTGGGAGAGCATGTGTTTGATAGTTTCACGGGCGCACAAAAAAGCACCTCGCAAATTAACTGTTAGCACTTGGTCAAACTCTGCCGTTTCAATTTCGTGAGAACTAGCTTCCGTTTGAATTCCAGCATTATTAACCAGAATATCCAAACTGCCAAATCTTTCGATCGCAGTGTTAACCATGTTAATGATGTCTTCTTCTTTAGAAACATCTCCTTGCACCAGCAAAGATTTGACACCACAGTTTTCAATATCACCACATGCTTTTTGCATTGCCATCTCTTCAGTATCTTCAGCAGCTTCAGGGCTTTTACGATAGTTAATGGCAATATTGCATCCTTCAGCAGCAAGACGAATGGCAATTGCTTGTCCGATTCCACTCGTCGCACCAGTCACCAGTACATTTTTACCTTTTAATCCTTTCATCATAATCGTGCTTTTATCTCTATACACCATCATTCTGCATGTCAATGGTCAAGCTGTCGCTGTAGAATCCGAACGTTAGGAATTAAGTTATGTTTGGTTTTCTATGCCAAACTGACGCTGTTGAGTGCAGCCGACGAATACTAAGCTATTAATACTGAGGGCGATCGCGAGTAGCTGTAGCATCCGTCGTTGCTGCATGTTGTATTTCTCCTGCCAATCGCTCTAGTTTTACAGCAGTACCACTTTACGGTTTTACTGGTTGAGTAGCGGCAGGCAGGCGTTCGGGCTTTGGCTTGCCTGCCCAAGGCGGTGGACCCTCAGCAGGGCGAATTTCAATCGTGGAACCATTAGCACGAGTGATAGAAAAGGCATCAAACTCACCACTTTTTTTGCTAATCTCACCCCTTACAGTCACTTCTTCCCCTGGTTTGAGATTAATTTCTCGCCACCAACGGGGACCAGCATCGACAATAATTTCTCCCGAACCATCTCTAAGAGTGAAATCGTTACCAACAACGCTGACGACTTCGCCAGAAATGACCGTACCTCTGGCACGTTGCTGTAGATCGCCAATTCTAGTTGTACCTTGCGCTTGGGCAAAGCTAGGCAACATAGGAATGGCGATCGCGCCCACAACTGCTGTTAAGGCTAAACTTAAGAATGCTCCATGCTTCATAGTTGTTCCGATATTCTGCTTCTAGCTTTAAGTATAAAAATGATGCAAATATGACAACAAGAGGTCAGAAATCAGCAGTCAGCAGTCAAAAACTATGATATGACTTCATAAAATAACTAAGCTTTATTGTATTTTTTAGTTTTTGAGCTATTAAAGACTGCTGACGAATGTAACTCGAATTACATCTTGAGATAGAGATATTCAATTCTTATATCTAACACAAACTCTCCAAAAGGTAGATCCATCTAGCTAAAGGAAAGTTTTACATTGATCCCAACGATAAACAAATTTATTGGGAGAAAAATTCATGAGTGAAGCAAGATCTAAAGAAAAAGTTACCCGTAATGACGAGATGGATACCTCGACAGCAGATCGGGGCATCATTCCAGCAGAGGTAGCAGCTCGTATGGATCGTGAAGGTGAAGATTATCGGGAAACAGCTGAAGAACAAGCTGGTGCTGAAAGCCTCAACGTTACAGGCGGCGCTACTGTAGACCAAGAGGGTTTAGCCAATAACTATGCAGTTGAACCCGAAATGTATTACGAAACTCCAGGCGATCGCACCGCTATTAAAGAAGCAGAAGAAGCCGAACGCCAGCAAACAGTCGAAGCACTGGATGAAGACGAACAAGGCAAGCTGACTGAAGAAGGCGACCAACGCCACAAAGGACCGGGAATCATCTAATCCTGCAAATATTGGAGACAGCTAAATACTCCAAAAGTCAGCCGCTTGACAATCTTGCAAATTGATTGGAGCGGTTTTTTGTTGCTTATTTGCCTTAGAATAATCTGACGTTGCGGCATTGCGTGGAGCGAAAATCGTGGCAGAGGCAAAAATTGGTATCATTGGAGGCAGTGGACTCTACAAAATGGAAGCACTTCAGGATGTAGAAGAGGTGCAAGTGGATACGCCTTTTGGTGCGCCCTCAGATGCATTAATTGTGGGAACCATAGAAGGATCGCGGGTAGCCTTTCTCGCCCGTCACGGTCGCAATCATACGCTTTTACCTTCAGAATTACCTTTTCGTGCCAACATCTACGCGATGAAACAGTTAGGCGTAGAATACATCATCTCTGCGTCTGCTGTTGGTTCTTTGAAGGAGGAAGCGAAACCTTTAGATATGGTCGTACCCGATCAATTTATCGATCGCACGAAAAATCGTATCTCGACTTTCTTTGGCGAGGGAATCGTCGCCCATATTGCTTTTGCCGATCCAGTATGCGATCGGCTAGCGGGAGTTGTAGCTGAGGCGATCGCCAGTCTCAATCTTTCAGATGTTACCTTACATCGTGGCGGAACTTACGTTTGCATGGAGGGTCCAGCCTTTTCTACCAAAGCAGAATCCCACCTGTACCGTAGTTGGGGTGCAACGGTTATCGGTATGACCAACTTACCAGAGGCAAAGTTAGCCAGAGAAGCAGAAATTGCCTACGCTACCCTAGCCCTGGTAACAGATTATGACTGCTGGCATCCAGACCATGATAGCGTTACCGTCGAGATGGTAATTGCTAACCTGCAACGTAATGCCAAGAATGCCCAGATGGTGATTCAAGAAACGGTACGGCGCTTGAGTAAAAATCCTCCTGCCTCAGAAGCGCACTCCGCTTTAAAGTATGCTATTCTTACACCCCTGAATAAAGTGCCTGTGGCAACTCAAGAAAAGTTGGGACTGTTGTTGAAGAAATATCTATGAAATTGATATGAAAGAGCAATTTCTCAAATGGATAAATCTCGCCTTAGTAGCAGATTTTTTTCTCGTCCTCTTTGCTTTCTTCTGGCTGGCGATCGCGGTTGCTGGTCACGTCTTGCATTTACCTTTGGGTTTAGACTTATGGTATAAGCTGTGGCAACCTGTTTTTACTCCCGCGATCGGTATTCTCATGGCTGGAACGATTATTAGCGGGTTAGCGAGTTGGGTAACAAAGCGGCTCAATTCTCAGCAGAATTGAATCCGATGCGATCGAATTACACGAATTGGTGCGCGAACTCGCACATCAAATCTATCCTTCCTTTGCGTAACATTGCCGGATCTAATCTTTCTGTCGTATTGCAAGTCATCAACACGACTAACTTTTGTTGCTCCTGAATGCCCGATTCATCAATGACACTTTGATACAACGTGCCATCGAGTAAGCTGAGAATCCGCTCGGTCTTATAATTTGATTGAGCGATTTCTGTAGAGCGATCGGGAGCTAAGTTATCAGCCTCGTTAATAATGATGCAAACTCGTTCCAAATAACTAGGCGGAACGAAATTCTCTACCGCTGCGTGGTCGAGGATAAAAATAATATATCCCAGTGGTGCGAGAATTTCTTTTGCTACGGCTTGCGCCCAAACCGTTTTCCCCGTACCAGGATTACCATACACTAATACAGCCAATTGGTTTTGGGTAAAAACTTTCTCTTGAACGGCATCAGTAAAACTTTGTACGTCAGCCGGAAAAGAATTAATCGCAAATTGGCTGTGAACTTGTCCGATCCGGCTTTGGTAGCCACTTAACATCACGGCAAGATCGTAAGTGACTTTATTTACTAATGGTGCGAGTTTCTTTGCCATTATAGTATAACGGCGATCGCGATCCATACTATACAACGGATCGATTCTCAGCCAAATTTCATGTTCCGACCAATACGCGAAAATACTACCGATACTTTTAAGTTTATTCCATTCAACAAATTTTTCTGGTGGGTAATAGAAATATTTTCCAGTACTGTACTGCATAATTAGCTCTGGACGACCTAAAAAACTTAAGAGTCTAAAAATAGTCATCTCTTGTAGTTTTAACAGAACTTGTTCGAGCGGAATTAAATCGCGTGATACTGACTTAACAACAGGTGTTTCAACCGATAAAGTATCTCTATATCGATTATCTGGCGTAAGTGGTTCGGGCGTGATGAAGTTCCAGAACTCATCAATTTCTTCTCGCGTACTTTCGTAAAATAAGTTTAAGAAATTTGCCCACCAAGCATAGTGTTCTCGACCGAGTGCATCAGCAATATAGCTGACTACATTCATAGCTTTGTGAGACACTTCCCACGGATTATTCGACCAAGTTTCCCAAAGATAATTTAGATCGATATTTCGATTTAGGGGTTGCCAGCCAGCACCTAATAAGTTAGGTTCTTTTTGCTTTTTGTACATATTTGTGTGTCATCGATCGCTGAAATCTATCTAAACTTGCTGAATCCAGTTTAGTCTTGCTTTCCAGGCAATGTAGTTGCTAAAAAATGAATTTAATTGCTTTTTTGCTATACTGTTTCTTACTAACAACATAAATTTTTTTGCCATATATCTTTTGTTTTAACTTTCAACTTTTGACTTTCCCAAAATGGGGACAGTAGGACTCGAACCTACAACCCCCGCGTTAACAGCGCGTCGCTCTACCATTGAGCTATAAGGCAACGACAATCCCCCAGGTTGGAATCGAATCAACGCCCTCCTGTTCTTCACACAGGCGCTAATATTCTGTTTTTAAGGTTGAAAAACAAGCTTTTAACTATTACAAATACCATCGATTTTCTAAGTAATAATCCTGTTGAATATTACGCACGATTTCGATAGCGTTGGCTTTTGCGCGGCGAGAATTTCTCTTTTGTGCTGCTTCTAATGCCGTGCGATCGCATTTAAAATCAAACTTATCGCCAGGAAAACCTGAAGGTTTTTCACCTCGATTAATTATCTGAATGTAAAACATTGTTGTTTCGGGATTAGATTTGTCTTTCGACTCACTACAATTATAATACAAAATATACTACAAAAATGTCAAGGGATTGGAGAAACTTTGCTTGAAACTGGCTGTAACCTTTGCAGAAACTAGGATTGTGCGTAATACAAAGCTGTATTATATAGTGGCAGTACTGAGAGTTTATTTATCCAGGTGCGATCGCCCGAGCGAAGAGGTATGCGCGTATCAGTAATAGCTACGATTTTGTGTCACGCAAAGACGCAAAGACGCAAAGTGTTTATTCACAAAATAGATGCAAAGAAGAACACCAATTACCAATAATTAGGACGCACAAATAAATCCATGCGCCCTAATACCTAGCGATCGCTCATTGCAGCGCTCATTTGAGATTCTTGCCACAAATGAAATAACAACAACTCGATCGCGTAAGACAAAGATGTGACAAACACGCCTGCGGCATTCTCAGCATCAGATGCTAACCAAAATCCTTGCAAGCAGATTTCCACATATTCTGCGTCGCACTTTTCTAATGCAACTTCATCTGTCCCATATCGTTCGATTGCGGTTGCGAGTGAATTCAACTGTGGTAAATCGACAGGTAAAAGAAATGAAGCTGTGCTAGGTTCTATGCAAATGGATTCGCCTACGCGCAGGGCGAATATGGCTCGCATTGCAAGCCACTCTTCTAAGGATTGAGTCAAATGCTCTAAGTGAAAACCAGTTTCAGTGTAATTCAATTTCAGCATGAGATAGAGTTTCCTCCTATGTCTGGCGGGAGATGCTCCGAGCGCCAGAATTTTTCGGCAAAAGCAACTGTTGGATGAATCGGTGCTTTAGGTTTAGAGTGCAGTAACATTCCTGCTTGCTGGGGAGTGCGATCGCTTTTATACTGGTTGCATTGTTCGCAAGCTGCCACAACGTTATTCCACGTATGTAGTCCACCCTTAGATAGAGGAATGACGTGATCGATTGTCAAGCGCTTGTTATTACCGCAATATTGACAAGCGTAATTGTCTCTTCGTAACACTTCCCTGCGATTCACAGGGGGAATCTTCCAAATTCGTTCTGTACTGGTAAACGTTAGACGAATATAGGAAGGAACAGCCATGACTAAATTGGGCGATCGCACAAATAATTCTGTCTCTTGCCCAAAATCAAGTGCTTCAGCTTTACCCAGCATCAACAGTGCGATCGCACGCTTGACGTTGATGCGGCTAATGGGTAGGTAATTTTGCGAAAACACGACCACAGGTTGCTCTAACACTTGACTGGCGCTAATCACAGGCGTACTCCTCCTATAAAAAATGTTGTATTGAGAAATTTCTAGGTAGAAAACACCAAATAAAAACCCCCGTTTCTGCTTAATTCAGAAGCGGGGGCTGAAATTCCTGTAAGTGGTTTTATCCTGATGACGGTACAGTTTTATACCTGTACCTCCCGCTATCTAGTTGTGTTAGTGGTTCTGACGAATGCAGCCCGATGCTTCCATAGCCAAAATTATCGTTAATTCTTGCGGATTGTGCTTGACGGAGGCGATCGCCTAGCCGCCAAAATCTGGCTGCACCACCCATAAATAAAGACTCCACCGCCATAGCTACTGATTCCCAACTGCCGAGACAGTTGGCGCAAGCCAGTAGAGGAGAGATGAAGCCTAAACGTTTCACTGAAGTGACACCTAATGCAGAGAGTTATTTAATCCTTACTTTAAAGATACTACACTTGTATTACTGAGTTGTCTAGATCTTTTAAGGAGATTTCATGATGCATACACTCACTCGTATTCCCACAACAGAAATGGAAGTTACTAGCATCCGTCTAGAGAGGGAATTAAAAGAAAAATTAAAAGAGATATCCGGTAACCAAGGATATCAAGCTTTGATCCGAGATATTCTGTGGAATTACGTACAGCAAAAATCAGGTGATTGGAAACCGAAATTTTCCCGCGCTGATATCCGCGCTAGTATTCCAGCGACAGCACAAACAGAGGAACGCTGCGTTTTGACGGGACAAACAATCCAACCACAAGAGGCTATGATGTTAGGATTTACCAGCAATGGCGACTTAGTACCCTTGAGTATGGAAAGTTTGGCAGGATAAAAGGGAGCAGGGAGCAGGGAGTAGGGAGCAGTATTTTCTCCCTCAGCCTCCTTGTCTCCCTCCTTGTCCTCCTTGTCCCCCTTGTCTCCCTTATCCCCCTCAGCTCTCTTACATCTCCCTACCCCCCATAAGCCCTCTATCCTGTCTCCTGAATGGTACGGAAGGCATACTTAAGATATAGAGGGAAATTACCTAACGGAATCTGCGGAGTACCTCCGACCCACAGCTTTTATAATCAGGGAAAATACCGATCCAGCGATTTTTGAAGCAAGATAATCTAGATAATCGAAAATATAAATTTTACTGTTGCGGTAGAAGTCGATCTAAGTTTTTTTAAATTTAGTACCTGCTTGGTCGCGCTCTGGCTAATTTGGGCATCCTAAGTAGGAAGGAGTAATCTAAGGTGAGAAAGCGTGTTAGCCAAGACTGGACTGTTTATAAAAAATCTGCTATCAACCGCTGGAGTAGGGATACACTCAAATCGCTATCAACAGAAGTTGTCCGGTTATCATCTACAAAAACCTCACTGATGAAACATGTTTCCATTTCATCACACTCATCCTTACCAGAGCGATCGCCCAAATTCTCCCTCACACGAATGCAGCCAGCAGAAGACTTAGCTCAACTGGGACAACAGATCCTTCAAGCCGCATTGAATCACTCTGACTCAGAAACAGCACTAACGCAAATTGCCAAATTACTTGGAGAAGCGTTTCAAGTAGATGGCTGTATAATTACGTTTGCCCCCGGAGTCACAGAAACATCAGTAGTTGGTTCGTGGTACTCTAATGCAACTGTCCCCGTCTCGCAACAAAAACTCCTTCAGCCACTCCAAAAGTTAGCAGCAACAATTCCCACTCAAGCTAGCCTGCTGGCAATTGACAATCTTCATGCGTTAAAGCATGAAGTGCTGACAGAAGATAAAGACCTACCACCTACAATTAAAGCAGTATTACAAATTCCGATTTGGGAGCAAAATCAGCTCGCTAGCGTGATTAGCTTGCTTTGCTACGATGTCTATCAGTGGGGGGAGCTAGCTGCAAATGCAGCTCAACAACTCATGACCTCGCTCTCGATGGCGCTCGCTCACCTCGCCCAAGCACAGTCTATAGCTACTCTGCAACGGCAAATCCAGACCGCTGCTCGTACTAAAGCTTTACTTAATCAACTAACAGTTGCTAGCCGCAGCTCGATGGAGCTGAATCAAGTGCTGCAAATGGCGATCGCGAGTACAGCTCAAGCTTTGGCAGTAAATCGCGGCTCAATTCTGTTATTGAAGTATGTCGAGCCACAACTGAGAAACAGAGTCAGGGAAAAACTACCTAGAGCTAAAGCAACAATTGCCAGCGAATGGAGTCAGGATGTAAAAGCATATACTTGTGGAGAGCATCATAGCAAGAGCGTCGAACAGTCTTTTTGGCTTTCCGAGTGTGGGTTGTGCCAACAAGCGCTCATGAATTCACCGCAACCAGTAGCGATCGCCAGTCAAAGCGATCTACAGTTGAGCGATCTAACATCTTGTTTAGCCCCAATTTTTGATTTTTCGCAATTTCCTTCTGCCTTAATTTTGCCGATCGAAAGCCAAGGGACAGTATTAGGCTTTTTAGTTTTGCAACACTGTCGCGATCGCCACTGGCATCCAGAAGAATTATCGCTGGTAGAGTTGGTTTGCGCCCAAATTGGAACGGCAATTATTCAAAACCAAACGCTACGTCAGGTACAATCTCTCGTAGACGACCGGACTTTGCAACTCCAGCGCAGTCTGGAAGTTCAAAGTTTACTTTATGAGAAAACCCGCAAGCACAACGAACAACTACGTCAACTCAATCAGTTAAAGGATGAGTTCCTCAGTACGATGAGCCACGAGTTACGCACGCCGCTAACTAGCATGAGTTTGGCGATTCGGATGTTACGGCAACAAGGAATTACTCCAGAGCGTCAGGCTAAGTATTTGGACATTTTAGAAGAACAGTGCGATCGAGAAATCAACTTGATTGCTAACTTGCTCAAGCTTCAGCAACTTGAATCAAACCAAGCACCGCTGAAATTAGAAACTATAGATCTCAAAGTTAAACTGCAAGCCTTATCTCAGTCTTTCAGACAAACTTGGGTAGATAAAGGATTAAGCATTCAGTTAGATATCCCAAAATCTTCTCTACTAGCGCAAACAGACGAGGAAGCGTTCGATCGCATTCTTCAAGAACTTCTAACCAATGCCGGGAAGTATTCTCACCCAGATACAACTGTAGTTTTGCAAGTCACGCATCAAGTCGATCTTCAGCTCAACCAAATTGTTTTACAACTGATCAACACTGGTGCTGGTATTTCTGAAGAAGAAAGAAAGTATATATTTGAAAAATTTAGGCGCGGTCAAGGTGTGACACAGCAGGCTATTCAGGGTACTGGATTGGGACTCGCTTTAGTAAAATGCTTAGTACAGCATTTAAATGGCAATATTGAAGTAACTAGCAATCCGACCGATGATTCTGCTGTCTACGAAACCTGCTTCACTCTGACCCTACCACAGACCTTTGCTCGTTAAAGTTTAACTATCTAAAGTTTAATTATCATCGAACAGTGACTCAACAGTACGACGAATCCGATTTCGATTTCGAGCTTGATGATACCAATGGCGACGACATCGATGCTGCATCTTCAACCGAGGATGTGGAAGTACAAACAGAAGAATTGGCACACCGCCAACGCCAAATTACCGCTAAAATTCAGATCTCCCACCCCGTAGAAAAGGTGTGGCAAGTTTTGACAGCCTACGACACCTTAGCCGATTTTATTCCCAACTTAGCGGTGAGTCGGCGGCTAGCTCATCCTCATGGTGGCATTCGCTTAGAGCAAGTTGGAACTCAGCGATTGCTGCGTTTCAACTTTTCTGCAAGAGTCGTTTTAGATTTAGAAGAAAAATTTCCCCACGAAATTCATTTCGACATGGTTGAGGGAGATTTAAAAGCTTATTCTGGGAAGTGGCTGCTAGAACCTTACTTTGTCTGTGAAAATCCAGGCACAAATCTCTGTTATACAGTGCGAGTATTGCCCAAGCGTACTATGCCTGTAGCAATTGTCGAGCGCCGCCTGCGGCAGGATTTGCGATCGAACCTGCTAGCAATTCGCCGCCGCGTTGAGGAGTTATATGTAGCAGGGAGCTTCTGAGCAGGGAGCTTCTGAGCAGATGAAAAAGTCTTGGCACAAAAAAACAAGAGTGGTAGTAAAAACTACCACTCTTGTTTTTCATATACCCCCAGGGGAATTCGAATCCCCGTCGCCTCCGTGAAAGGGAGGTGTCCTAGGCCTCTAGACGATGGGGGCGCGTCTGAGTTCAACCTTATCTAGGTTAGCGAATCTAACGAGTTCTGTCAACACTTTCAGCAGAAAAAATTCGCTCCACTCGATCTCTAGCAGATCGAGCCTATGTGAGGTTAGAAGAATTGCGCAGTCGCATCAGTTGACGACGCATGTGGGGAGAGGCTTCTAGCTCAGAGATCTCTTTGGTTTTCACGCAGGAGTGCAAAGGCTCTAAGTATTCATCTGCACCCGCTGTAAATGCGTCAATCAAGAGTTCTAATAATTTTTCGCGATCGTTCAAAACACAATTTTCTTCAATCAGTCGAAATTTCAAATGAATTTCACACTCGAAAACACCGACTTCTAGCTGTCGATTTGGATGTGATGCTGCGTCAGGATTCATTGCTTTAAACAAATTCTAATTGGGTGTGCAGTTGCTAGCAGAGTTGTCTGAAATACATTGCTCTCAGCATCGCTAGCTTTACCAAACATTTAGTTGAGACTCTAGCTGATGCTGATGAAAGCACCTCCAAGCAGTTATTGCTAGTAGCTTTCCCCATCCACTGATGCTCGGTGCTTGGCTCTTGTCTCCCTCCTATGGTATTTTTTACCAAACCTCCTGCTTGGCAAAAAGTGCTTGCATCGCGCTCCAGCTAGTAGCAGATAGTAGTTTTGTAAAGAATGTCGTATTTGCATTTACCGATCTCGTTATACGTTCATAGATACAGTAAACGGCGTGTGCCAGCCCAGGTTATATGATGAAAATTTAGGAGTCGATTTAAGAGACAACTACTATTATTCAACCTTTAAGATTAATTACAGTAAAGTTTGTGTAAGGAATTTGTAAGGCTTTCAATAGTTTTTTGGATTTTGCCTTCGCTACGGATAAAGTTTAGTTTTAATTTTTACAAAACTAGATGTATTAGTGTTGGTACTATTGCTGACGCTTACTGGAAAAGGTCTCCACCTGAAACCATTCCATGTCAATTCTGGACTTTATCTGTCACTCAGTTAATTCAGTATAAATAATCACGACGATTTGTTTCAGTAATTTAAGCTTGTCTCAGTAACTTAGGGCAGGATAACTTGTTAAAAATTTGTCTTCCCGCGAAGCGAGTCGTGAGTCATGGTAAATTCTCCGTAACTCTCGATGGCTTTCTCTCGTCTCTTCCAGCGATAGGATAAATAAAATATCATGGTATAAGCCTTTGGAGACTGCTGTTAATGAGTACTTGCGTTCGCGGTTTAATTTTTGTAGTTGATGATAATATCGATACCGATCAGATCATTCCCGCAGAATATTTAACGCTAGTTCCTTCTAAGCCGGATGAGTATGAGAAGCTTGGTAGTTACGCCATGATTGGCTTACCGGATCGCTACGGCAAGTTTATTGCTGCCGATGACATGAAAACACGCTATCCAATTATTATTGCTGGAGAAAACTTTGGGTGCGGGTCATCTCGCGAACATGCTCCAATCGCTCTTGGCGCTGCTGGAGTGAAAGCAGTCATCGCTCAATCTTACGCGCGAATATTCTTCCGTAATTGTGTTTCTACAGGCGAATTATATCCTTGGGAGTCTGGCGAGCGACTGTGCGATCGCTTCGTGACTGGACAAGAAGTCACGGTTGACTTTGACAAAAATCAAATCATTAATCATACGCTAGACCAAACCTATTCTCTAAAGTCTCTAGGAGAGATTAAACCTGTAATTGATGCTGGTGGTATTTTTGCTTATGCTCGTCAGACTGGAATGATTGCTGCTCGGTAGTCAGCGATCAGTTATCAGCGACCTTGTGACTTGTGACTTGTGACCAACAACTGTCAACCAACTCCTATAGAATAAACTCAATACCATAAAGTCAAGTTAGAATCCCTACTTATGGAAGAGCAGCTACTTAAGTCCACAACCCGCCACGTTCGGATTTTCTCTGCGGAAGTTAATGAAGATGGCGAACTCGTTCCTAGCAATCAGGTGTTGACGCTAGATGTTGACCCCGATAATGAATTAACTTGGAATGAAGATGCATTACAAACGGTATACGGCAAATTTGACGAACTGGTGGAGTCTCACAGTGGCGCGGATTTGACCGATTACAATCTACGCCGCATTGGCTCGGATTTGGAACACTTAATTCGATCGCTGCTACAAAGCGGTCGGATTAGTTACAACTTGAATAGTCGGGCGATCAACTACAGTATGGGACTACCACAAGTTGCTGTGGAAGATAATCGATAGAGGAGTAAGGAATAGATAATTAAAAGGACGCATCACAATGCGCCCCTTTTTTAAATAACTATTTCGCGCTCAAGTGCGACTGCTTTTCATCTCACAAAGACCTTCATTCTAAAGCGAAATACAGCGAGTACGGGAGCTACCACCAAGTGCGTTCGCCGTTTTCGTCAACTCTTGACTGGCGAATGACATCAGAAATTTCTTCTGCGTCTTTGACATGGTGTAAAGCTTTTTCTTCGCCATCTGGTTCTTCTACAGCAAAATAGGTAGGAACTTGAATATGGTCGCCAGTGATATCTGGGGAATCTACAGCAAGTTGTTGCTTTTTCTCTTCAACTGATTGCTTCTCATCAGCGATAACATCACCAGGATTAACTGCACGATGCGTTTCTTTTTCTTGGTTGTTATCCATAATTGTTGTAATCTCTTAAAAACGAATGACAAATTCACTACTTAAAATTTAAGAATATCGGTTCGCGATCGCCTCCTTCGTAAGTAGGAAATACTTACCTACAAGACGCTAGGTCTGCAAATTGCTCGCCTCGGCTCTAAACACAGGGCGTACTAAGCTAAACAATCGGATTGAAATCGCTAAAGTAGTAGATAGATCGCGAATCAGACTCGGCTGAATGCGAGAGACTACACTAGTGGGTAGGACTGTAGCAGATTTAGCTGCTTGCGCCAAGCGATTAAATCACAATTTATTCAAAATTCATGTTTGCAATCGATAGTCAAAGCTTGTTAAAGTTAATGCTCAAATCATCTGGGTGGAAGTGAGGTAACAACTGCATCCAGATCTTGCAAAAATATAAGAACAGAAGCGCAATTGCCGTGCGGGAAGCTAAATATAGAGATATAAACATGAATGAGCAGTTTAATCGTCTCTTACGTCTGCTGTTTTAAATTGATTTAATATGGCTAATCGGTGCGCCAGCTATGCAAAATAATGAGGTAACGATCCAATGTCCAAACGATCTGTGTAAGGCTGCCAACTCTGAAGGCGACAAGTTTTGTCAGCGCTGCGGTACATCCTTAATTAAACGTTACTTGTGGGTTGTCGGGCAAGGCACAGAACTCCACGAGATCGGAACATCGATCGCGGAGCGCTTTTACCTCAAAGCCGAGCGAATTGTTTTAGATACTCAACCTGGTTTACTGCTAGACTCTCCTTATTTAGATATTTCTAATGAAATTAGACCTTATTTGAGACTGGTAGCGTATCGTCTCCAAGTTCCGCAGGTATACGGATTAATATCGCTCGATCGCGAACCACCTGAAAAAGAAATTTTGCTGTTGGAACAAGCACCGATTTATCCCGATGGTGTGTTAACAGCAGGACAGTTAATGCCTCAGATGACTGCTGTTTGGCAGTCTGTCTCTAGCTTACGCCAGCTCAATTGGTTATGGCAAATTGCGCAACTATGGCAACCCCTATATAGCGAAGGCGTAGCGTCTAGCTTGCTCGTCCCTCAGTTTTTACGAGTAGAAGGATCGTTACTAAGGCTGTTGCAATTACAATTGGATGATGCCGAACGTCCCACACTAGCGCAACTCGGTCAATCTTGGTCGCAGCTTGCTAAAGAGGCTCGACCAAGCGTGAGTGGATTTATAGAACAATTAAGCCAAGAGTTGCAACAAGGAGAAATCGTCAACTCGGAGCAATTGCTAGCGTGTCTGGATCGAGGATTGTTGGAATTAGGGCAAAACATTACGAATAGAGACATTGCCCCCAGTCGGAGTTTCAAGATTAGTACTTGCACCGATACTGGTCCTAGCCGTCAGCGAAATGAAGATGCCTGCTATCCAGCCAGCGGCACCACACTTGCTAAACCACCAGAAGCAAAAGCGATCGCAATTGTCTGCGATGGGATTGGCGGACACGAAGGAGGTAACGTCGCTTCCAGTCTAGCGATCGAAACGCTACAGCACCAGGTACAACAGCTGCCGCTAGATGAAGCAAGTTTAGACCCGAATACCCTCAGTCATGCTCTAGAACAGTTTACGCGCAAGACAAACGAATGTATCAGTAGCCGTAACGACAAAGAGCATCGTCAAGGGAGACAGCGAATGGGGACAACCTTGGTGATGGCAGTAGGGCATCAACATGAAATATATATTGCTCACGTTGGTGATAGCCGCGCCTACTGGGTGACGCGCACGGGTTGCCATCAAATAACCCTAGATGATGACGTAGCCGCCCGTGAAGTACGGTTGGGTTATGCTGTCTATCGGGAAGCACTACAACAACCCTCGGCTGGTTCTCTCGTCCAAGCGATCGGCATGAGTGCATCGGTACATCCCACGGTACAGCGGTTTGTGTTGGATGAAGACTGCGTATTCCTCTTATGTTCTGATGGTTTGAGCGATTACGATTTAGTCGATCGGTGCTGGCAAACAGAAATCTTGCCAATTTTAGATGGGAATATGGATGTCGCTACAGCAACTAAGCAGCTTGTAGAACTTGGTAACAACCTCAACGGACACGATAATATTACTGTTGCTTTAGTACATTGTCAGGTGAAGGTGCAGGAGCCAGAAACTCCGCTTGGTTACAGTCAGTCGCTAGACAAAACGAGTAATGGTGCGGTCAGCTCATCTTCATCTGCCGTAACTCTCTCAGAACCACCAACGGAAGATGTGATCGAGAACTACGTCCCGATCGCCAATACGCAGTTACTCTCACCACTACCACCACCGCAACAATCGCGGCAGTGGTTGCTCCCGCTAGTCTTGGGAATTGGTTTACTCTTGAGTGCGGCAGGAGGACTGTGGCTGGCTTACAGCCAAAATTGGCGAGAGCGAAACCCAACAGCAGCAGGTAGTAACGGTACAGAACAAATCGCTCCACAGGAGCCGCCGGTGGCTTCGAGTAACAGTACTGATACTGCAAATGTTTCGCGATCGCCTGAAAGAATCTATGAGGCTCAGCAAGCAACTCCCCTCAAGCGCCAAGCAGAATCGGCAAACTCTTCTACCGATCCACCCCGACCCGATTCGCCTGAGTTTATTTTGCCACAGAGGAGTATAGTGAAAGTCCTGGGCGAGCCAAAACCGCTTTCTCGCCAACAAAGTACTGCTTGGACGCAGCTCCAAGTTTGCTCAACTCCTAAATTGTCCGCCTCCTCTAACCCATCTTCAACCGGCGATCGCAGGCGATTGAAACGAGGAGACAATGCTTGGATTGCAAATACTGAACTAGATCGACGATTCAAAGAATTGTCAGGTGGAGACAATCCGTGTTCTAGATTTCAGTCGTTGCCAACAGAGACAGGAGATGGAAATCGAGAGTCAGGAGGACAAGATGATAAGTAACAGAGCCGAAGAACTGCGACCAGTTATCAGTTTTAGTTGTCAGTTGTCAGTGTAGAGACGTTACATGTAACGTCTGTACAAAGCGATCGGCAAAGAGTGGTGCGTGTTTTTAATTGTGACTTATGAGGAGTGACTTGTGACTTGTTTCTCATAACCTTAGCCTCTAGCTCCCAGTTAAATAAACTATTAAACTAAGACAGTTGCATATTTGCGAGTTTTGACAGCGATCGTGGTTATTGATGTCCCAGTCTGACATTCCCTGCTTGAGTTTAGCAATCGAACGTCTTGCCAATGCCGGTAAAGATAACTTTGCCATTTGGGTAGTGCAAGCCCCTTA
Organism: Chroococcidiopsis sp. SAG 2025; assembly: GCF_032860985.1. GTDB lineage: Bacteria > Cyanobacteriota > Cyanobacteriia > Cyanobacteriales > Chroococcidiopsidaceae > Chroococcidiopsis. The sequence goes on along the minus strand of NZ_JAOCNC010000001.1, from coordinate 5,187,383 downwards.
TCCTGGGGGATATGTGAAACATGATTGTGTTTTGTCTCCTAGATTGGTGCAGGCTTGGCAAGCTTGGCAGGCAATGTTTGCGCCTCGCTCATCACCACCAATTTCTCCAGAGATAATTTCCCAGACCTTGGATTTAGTTCCAGAAATCGTTGCCTATCCTGGAGGAAAAACCAACGGACAAGGGGGGCGTTTGATGCAACATTTATGCATCAACCTTTGGCAGTGGATTTTTCAGGGACAAGTACAAATGAGTCTGGAAAAGAGCCAAGGGATTGCGATCGGACAAGGAAAACCATTACGGCTAAGAATAGATATTCGAGAGCCGGATCTCATCGCCTTGCCTTGGGAAATCATGCAGCCTCAGGCTGGAAAACCAGCTATCTCCCTACCTTCGCCACTGCAAGCGCCACAAGTCTTTTTCAGTCGCACGACTAACGATGTTGGTTCCCTGATTTCGTTACCACCCAGTCAGGGTTTAAATGTTTTGCTGGTTTTGGGACAAGACACCGAAGCCGGAAGCTTGCAGTTGGAAACAGAAGCAAAAATTCTCGAACACACTCTGAGAAGCTTTCAACAACTCAAACCAATTGAAAGGAGAAATTTGGCAACGGTTCCCTGTCGGGTAGACACTTTGCTACAACCTACTCCTAAAGAATTAATCTCGCAGCTAGAAACTCAAGCTTACAATATTTTCTTTTATTCCGGTCATGGTTTAAGCGCTCCAAATGGAGGATTGTTGTTTTTACGCCCTGGGGTGGCGATTGACGGTACGGAGTTAGCCCATGTACTAGCACGTTCTCAAGTCAAACTATGCGCCATTAATGCTTGTTGGGGAGCGCAACCCGCATTTGATAACGGACAACCTTTACCGCGTAGCAGTTTAGCAGAAGTCTTGATTCATCACGGCGTACCAGCAGTACTGGGAATGCGAGATGAAATTGCCGATGAAGAAGCTTTAAGTTTTATTCAAGTTTTTACCCAGGCGTTAGCAGCAGGTTCGCCGATCGATCGTGCGGCGGCGATCGCCAGACAGCAACTACTAGCTGTTTATAAATATATTTCTCATGCTTGGACGCTACCCATCCTCTACATGCATCCAGAGTTTGATGGGGAGTTGCTCGGCGCACCCGCTCGCGACGAAATTACTCAGCTACCAGAAGATACGGTCGCGGGTACAACAGTATACCCACCAGTACGGGCGCAATTGCGTTCTACTTCTGCTCCAGAGCAAGTCTGGCATTTAGGTACGAGATTAGTAAGGGTAGGTCGTCTGGCAGAGAATGATATTGTAGTTCAAGAAGGCTGGGTCAGCCAAAGACACGCAGAAATCTATTGCCGTCAAGATCGCGGCGATACGACTTTTTTCTTACGAGATAATTCTCGTTTCGGGACTTTGCTGTCAAATCTACCCAGTAGCGATCGCTGGCAAAATGTATATCGTGAGGAAGTCCCGCTAAAATCGGGAATGAAGTTAAAATTCGGCAGCCATAAGGGTCAAACCTACGAATTTATTGTTGAAGACTGAAGCTGAGTGAAGGAAGACAGAAGGCAGAGGGCAGAAAGAAGAAAAAATTGATATATTTTTGCGTAAAGCTCCGTCTTGAGAACTGCTGCCATACAACTAAGACCAAAGTAAATTTTTTATGGAGAAAAGTAAATGTACCAGCTAATTGTTGAATTTCTTCAATTGACGCAGATCTGCGTAGCAAAGGGTTGCTCGCTCGCCGATTTATGAGAATACCCTCTGTCTTCTCAAGCTGGAATTAATTCGCACTTCATGCAGTAAAGAGAGGGAAAAAGCAAGATGCTTTATGCAAAAACTGCAATTAAATACTGCAAAATTGCAGCAAAGATACTGCGATCCCCAATCTTATTTGCATAATTTATGTAGTTGCGGAAATGGCTGTTCAGGTGGTGTAGCTACTCATACAGCGTTTTTGCAGACACCCATGATGAATTGTACAATGACAAACGAATTCAAGTCTTCTGAAATTAACGAACGGCATCGGTTGCTGACTGAATTAGAGTTATTAGAAACACTACTTGCCTCTGAAACAGCAACTTATCCCTGGAACCCTGCTGAAGAAGCGGCAGAAGCATTCTTTCTCGAACAAGAACAGCAATTACAGCAAGAAGACTGGTGGGAAGAGGAACTCTCTGCCCATGCGCCAGATTTCCTCGCTAGCGTGGAACAGTTATGGGAGAATACTAAGCCAACAACTGTGTCTGCTAGCGCGACAGACGAGCAGTCTCTTCAGATCGCTTTGCAACAGCGATTTGCAGCTTACATGCCGACAGCTTGGTTACAAGCGATTGCTCATAAAGCAACTGACATGTTAGCGACGCAAAAATCTATGGCGCAACAATTGGTACAGTGCGTACAAGAATTATTACCGAATTGTTCGGAAGACGATCTGTTAATTCTCGCTCGTCCATATGCCTACAGTATGCGCAGTAGCATTGAGCCATCTACTACCGCGATCGAATCCACGCTCAATCGTTACGGTCAAGACTGGGAAGTGCGATCTGAGATCGAACGCGCTCAAATCAGTTTGGCGATCGCTCGCTACGCTATATCTCAATTGCAAGCTGAGCGGGGCAAGGAGTGAGGGGCGATATCTTAGAGAGCAATTAACTCAATCTAAAATTCAAAATTTTCTTAATCTGGTCTTCTAGGTGTCTTTTCCAAAAAGCGAGTGGCAAAGTTTTGCGATCGCGTTGGTGAGAGCATTCTGGCTTTGAGAATCGCTGCTGTTAAAAACGCATACGATAGAACACCTACCACGACTAGGAGCAAGCCGCTAAAAGCAGCGGTAGAGTTCCATAAAGCATGAAGTGCGGCTGCACTGACATATCCCACACTCAAGATCTGCCAACGTTGACGCGGTTTGAGTACGCTTAAACCAATGAAATAACCAAAATATCCGCTATCTGCCATATGTCCAGCAACTGCACCAATGATACGCGGAATCAGTAATTGCAATCCCACAATTTGACCAGCAGCTTGTCCGGCTGACGTCGCCACGTTTTGAGCAATTTCTGGCACGTATTGCCATAATGTTTCGACCAAGGTAAAGCCCACAGCTGAGGCAGTTCCCAGTAGAATGCCGTCTAAAGGTTCCCAGATCCCAATCCATTCACGCCAAGGAGAAGCAAGTCGTCGTCCTAAAGCATATGCCCCCAGGACGGGTAAAGCTTTCAGAAACTCTTCCATTAAGCCAGCCCCGACGAACATCCGCAAGAATAATTCGGGAAAGCTAAGCGCTATAAGAGAGTTAGGTAAATCTCCTGGTAAGATGCGACGGAAGATAAAGATAAATAGGGGTAAGATAGGGCTAAACAGAATGAGTGCTGTAGCTGTGGCAGCAAGAATTGGGAGCCACCAAGGTTTAATTTTTCCACAAAGCCGATAGACAAAATAATAAGCGGCGCTACTCAAGTAGGTGGCAACCAAGAGTTGATTGAAGTGAATCGCGTTTGGTTGACCGACAGTAGCAAACATTAATACGACAAATATAACTGTGAAAATACCTGGAATTAAAAAAGCTTTGCGAGTTAAGTCTTTAGCCGTAGAGATAATCGGAAATAAGTGAGAAAAATTGACTTCCGCTTCAGTCAGCGGCGATACAGGTGGCGGGATGAGACTGGATGGGTGAGGAGAATGAGATTCAAAAATGAATTCTGCGCCGCGATGCCGAAGGCGGTATGCTCTTCGACCATGCTTCGCAAACGCTTCGCGACCTTCGCCCAACGTGATGCGATCGCCTGGAACGAGTTCCCGACAGCCTTGCAAGCGCTGTCCGTTGATAAAAGTACCGTTACTACTGTTCATGTCACACACCTGCCACCGATTTTGAGGTAGGGGGTAGAAAGTGGCATGATGGCGAGAAACCATACCATACTGCTGCGATTCCAGTACGATATCGCAGGCAGGATCGCGCCCGAGTGCCATTTCTTGCTCGGGTGAAAGGCTGTAACTGCGTGTCAGTCCAGCTTCTCCTGCATTCGGTAATAGCCGCAACCATCCTTCAGCAAGATGTTGTTCGGTCATATAGTATCGGTAATAAGAGGAGACAGAAAGCAAGAGACAAGAGACAGGAGAGAATCTAACAACTAAATATTTATGGGTTTAGAATCAAGGCTGTTTGCACTTGCGCTCTTGTTCTCAAGAAAATCATTTTATACTTTAGTCCGGTAATTGCTAGATAAATTTAAGGACTTGTACCGATTGCCTCTGTCAATCGAATCCCAGCACTAGCTGTCTCTTCCTATCTGCTTCTATCTCCTCTGAATTCACTCGCTGTTTGCATTCCGCACGGCAGCAACAAACAAGAGGACTGTGGCTGGAATACTAATGGCAAGAATCACCGCTGTATTCAAGTTACCTAAATCTGGTTGACCGGAAGCTAGCTCGAACACCGAACCAACTGCTGCGATCGCCGTAATACAACAGCCGCCAAGAAATAAGCCGCTTTTGGGTGTCATTGCATTCATGGTAAATCTCCTCAAGCAACAGGTTTGACTGCATTAATGGAGAAGCCATGCTTTGCCAGCTCTTGGGTTAAAGCCAGCCTGTTTTCGACGCGATCGACGAAGACAATTCCGTTGAGATGGTCGATTTCGTGTTGAATACAGCGAGCCAGTAAGTCTGTAGCTTGTAGCGATCGCGGATGCCCGTATTCATCCTTATAAGCAATTTCTACGGCTTGGGGGCGCGTCACGTTCAAATAAATGCCTGGGATACTCAAGCAACCTTCTTCTGCCACGCAGATATCGCTGCTGGTACGTTTGATCGTAGGATTGATCAGGATCAAGGGTGGGTTAGCGGCATTGTCTGGTTCGCAGTCAATGACGATGATTTGCTTGGATACAGCTACTTGTGGTGCAGCCAAACCGATGCCGTCAGCGCTATACATACTCTGTAGCATTTCTCGCGCCAACTGGCGAACTTCTACATCGACTTTGCTGATGCGTTTTGCAGGTTGACGCAGAGCGCGATCGCCCAAATAGCGGATATCTAAGGGAGGGTTTTTTAACTTTTTCTTTTCAACTGCGATTTCAGAAGCCATGTGAATCTACTCGCTACGGTCGGCTAATTTGCAAATTGTGACATTATTTCAATTTTACCAAGTAGAAGTCAGAAAAGGGACTGGTGACTGGTTGTCAGTTATCAGTTGCCAGTGAATAGGGAGCGCACGAGCGCACGAGCAGGGGGAATTACTTGCAACTTGCGACTTATTCTCACACACTACACTATGTAAAAATCGGTAATTTTTCCCTTTGCATCTATGTTTTTACTAAAAAATTCGTTGAATTTACTTAGGTAAAATTTGGTAATACTAGACTACCATTGTCGCGATCGCTCTACAAAAATCATTAAGATCCCACTTGAGGATAGACAATATTTTTGTCACGATGGAAAGGAGTTTTTCAGTATCTTTCTGAAACCTTTTCCTTGCAAATGCAAGCGTAGAAATTAACATGCGTCATTTATGATTTATTTTTTGAACCGTCTTAGTATTGAAATATTTTTATAGGGTTTTGATGGCTATTCGTCAAAGATTAAATTTTATATTTATTTGTGCGTCTATCTGGGGAGTATCGATTGGATGCATTGCGATCGCCATAAATTCAAAAACTCAATCTTTGGTTTCAAGGGTCGATCGCCACATTGCAATAGAGGCACATAGCAGTTCTATGGAGCAGCTAGCTAAACATGCTCAAAGTCTTGTAGCAGCCGATCTCTAGATTGCAGTTTTCGCTATTGCTAGTATCGTGGCTGCAATTGTCTCAGTTAGCCTCATTTATCGTTCGAGTTTGAAATCGCTAGAGCGATCGCCAACAGTAGAACAGAGCGAGCGAGATGATAGCATTCGTCAAGCTGAGATTACTATAAATAAGGAAAAGGAGATAGAAGCAAAATTAACGAAAATTAATCGATGTTTATTAAGTTTTTGTACCGATCCAAGCAGAAATATTAACCAATTAACATCATTGTTAGGGGAATTATTGGGAGCAAGTTGCACATTATATAGTTTTCTAGATAATGGGGGGCTTCGTGCAGTAGGACAGTGGCAAACGCCATCCGAATTCGATCGAGTCAATCGAACCGAGGGACGAATTTGTCACGATCTCATTCAACAAAATAGCGATGAAATTTGGGTATTATCAGACCTACTCACAACAAAATACGCTCAATCTGAGCCTAGTATTCAGGCGTATAATATCAAAACATATATTGGTAAAGTCGTCAAATGCCAGCAACAAGTTGTTGGTTGTTTATCTGCCTGGTACACAATCAAATACATGCCCAGCGAGATCGATCGCAAAATAATCGATATTATTGCCGCAGCTATTGGTATTGAAGAAGAACGGCGAGCCAGCCAAAGCTCGTTGCAGGACGAACAAAGGTATGCTTTGGCAGCGCAAGCAGCGCGAGATGGTCTGTGGGACTGGAATTTAAATACCGATCGCATCTATTTATCTAAGCGATCGCAAATGTTGATGGATTTAGCAGCGGAAAACTCTCAAACGAGTGCCGCAGAGTTTTTTCAACGCATCCACCCCGCCGATCTCAATGCCGTACAAATGGCGCTGGGCGAGCATTTAGCAGAACGAACGCCCCAGTTTGAGAGCGAATATCGGATTACGTTAGCAGATGGCAGCGATCGCTGGCTATTGTCTCAAGGATTAGCTTGGCGCGATGCTGAGGGTAAACCCTACCGCATAGCAGGCTCTCAAACTGATATCACCGAGCGCAAGCAAGCAGAAGTGCAATTGCGATATCAAGCTTATCATGACGAGCAGACGGGGTTACCAAATCGAATTTTACTGATGGAGCGCTTGCGACGGGCAATTGACAAACAAAAACACCAAGAAGATTATTTGTTTGCGGTGCTATTTCTCGATTTAGATCGGTTTAAGGTGATTAACGATAGTTTAGGTCATGGCTGCGGCGATCGGATGTTAAAGGCGTTCGCGAGTCGGTTACAAACCTGCGTGCGTCCTGGGGATACAATCGCTCGCTTGGGGGGAGATGAGTTTACTCTACTGCTAGAAGCCATAGGAAACGAGCAAGAGGCGCTCCGAATTGCCGAACGCATTCAACAACGGCTAGCTTTGCCTTTTTACTTGGGAGAACATGAGGTATTTGCTTCCGCTAGCATCGGGATTGCCTTGAGTACGCTGAATTACGAATATCCAGAAGATCTGCTTAGAGATGCCGATACAGCAATGCATCGCGCCAAAACTCTTGGTACGCGGACGCAGACTTTCGATCCATCGATGCACAATCTTGCTATGGCAAGATTGCAAATTGAAACCGATCTGCGCAAGGCACTGGAACGGCAAGAATTACGAGTTTTCTATCAGCCGATTGTCTCGCTCAAAACTGGCAAAATCACAGGTTTTGAGGCTTTAGTCCGCTGGCAACATCCGACAAGTGGTATGATTCCACCCATCAAGTTTATTCCGGTAGCAGAAGAAACGGGATTGATTTGCGCGATCGGCTGGTGGGTTTTACAACAAGCTTGCCACCAAACGCGGCATTGGCAAGAGCGCTTTCCTACGGAGCCGCCTTTAACCATCAGCGTCAACGTTTCTGGCAAACAGTTTACTCAGTCAAATCTGATTGAGAAGGTAGATCGGATTCTACAGGAATCTGGCTTAGCTCCCACGAGTTTGAAGTTGGAAATTACAGAAAGCGTGTTGGTGGAAAATGCCGAAGCTGCTGCTGCCGTTATTTGTCAGCTCAAAGCGATGGGCATTCAATTTTCTATTGATGATTTCGGTACGGGTTATTCTTCGTTAAGCTATCTGCATCGCCTACCAATCGATACTTTGAAGATCGATCGCTCGTTTGTGAATAACGTCGATTGCGAACCGGAGAAAATAGAAATTATTCGGACTATAGTTGCTTTGGCTTGGAATTTGGGCATGAATGCTGTTGCCGAAGGTGTAGAAACAAAGACTCAAATGTATCAACTACAAGCGCTCAAATCCGAGTACGGACAAGGTTATTTCTTCTCGAAGCCTACAGATAGCGAGGCGGCGGAAGTTCTACTCATGACTCAGCCAGACTGGGAGCAAGATTTACGCGCAATGGCTAAGTCCGTTCAGGGGAAGCACTCGAAGCCTGTCAAGCCATAAAGTGATACGGATCGAGCAGGAAATTTAATTATAGAGTTTCGTCTTACTCTTCCCCAAAACACCAAAGGAATACTAACAACAGCCCGCCCAAAAGTAACCAATTCGGTATATTTGCGTGCCTGATTAACTCTATAGGAGTCAGGACAAATATGTTAGTCACCATCGATGCTGTCAACAGTAGCAAGGTAATCAATAGGAGTGGAGGCACGATTGGGAACCAGGTAGAGAAGTTAGGAAAAAATAGGTCGAGATTTCTACACTGCAAAGAACGCGAATAAACTTTATCGATCGCCCGGTGAGAGATAAGATAAAAGAAGTAAAAATTTTGTCCTGGCTAGGCATTGACCCGTGCTATCTACCATAGCTGCTGACTTCAAGATTATTTTTGACCGCGACCCTGCTGCCCGTAACTGGCTAGAGGTACTGTTATGTTACCCTGGGTTACAGGCAATTGTCTTCCATCGGGTAGCGCATCAACTCTACAAACTGCGTCTTCCCTTCATTCCAAGGTTTATTTCCGCGATCGCCCGATTTTTAACTGGGATTGAGATTCACCCTGGCGCGACAATTGGCAAGGGTTTTTTTATCGACCACGGTATGGGGGTCGTAATCGGCGAAACCGCGATCGTGGGTGATGACGTTCTGCTCTACCAAGGCGTGACTCTAGGTGGTACGGGTAAAGAAAGCGGCAAGCGTCACCCAACTGTGGGAAATAATGTCGTGGTGGGTGCGGGGGCAAAAGTCCTCGGTAATATCGAACTTGGCAGTAACGTCAGAATTGGAGCGGGTTCTGTTGTTTTACGCGATGTACCTTCTAATTGCACGGTTGTTGGCGTACCAGGTCGAATTATCTACCGTTCTGGGGCTAGAGTCGATCCTTTGGAACACGGTAGCTTACCTGACTCAGAAGCAGAGGTCATTCGCGCTCTCGTTGACAGAATTGAAGCTTTAGAACAACAGCTAGAAAAAGTACAACAGCAGCAAGCACACCAGGATTCTGTAGTCATGTCTCTTCCCGCTGCTGCTAGCTGTCAGATGAGAGATAAAGTGATCCAGCAGTTTTTAGATGGTGCGGGGATTTAAGGATTGACGGCTTGAGTAGACCAAGTGTGATCGCCTTCTAACCAAGTGTACATAGTACGGTTTTGAGGGTCGCCACGCAATTCTAAGCGATCTATCTGGACTGGTTCTAAAAGCAACAGACAAAAGTGCGGTAATGGCACTTCTGCGGGCGGTGCTGGAGGATTGAAGGCATCGGCGGCGGCTCTTGGCTCACCTGGATGCGCCCAAGCAAATTGCAGCCGTGCGGAGTCGCTTAACTCTTGCCAGCTTAATGTACGGGCTTGTTGTAATTCTGGATCGGAATCATCAGAGGCAATCGCCTTTAGCGTACCAGTAATACGAAATTGTTCGCGGGTTGTGGGAAAATACCAGCAAACTTCCGCCCAAGGTTGAGCTTCAATCTGAGCAAATTTTTCACTGCGAGTATCGCTGACAAACTTGAGGCGATCGCTATTATCTAAAAAGCCCCGAAATACAACTGTCCGATTCGCAGGACGACCATCAAGTCGAACAGTTGCCAGTTGAAGATAACGGGCATAAGGCAGACTGCGATTGAGGTGCAGCGCCCTTGCTAAAGGCGATCGCCAAGGGGCAATCGAATTCGGAATTATACGGTCACCGCTCACTACTCACTACTCACTACTTGTTCCCTGCTACGCGGCTCCGATGGCGAACGCGGCTCCAATGCGGAGGTTCCCTCCGCTTCCGCCCGCTTGGAAACCTCGCCCTCTGCCCGCTTCCCTGCTCCCAGCTCGTCCCTGCTCCCTGCAAGATTCTCAGTTGTTGTCATAGCTGTTGCAGTGGTAGAACTCGTTTCAGTCAGTTGGGGCGATCGCACGGCACTTAAGGCTGTCTTGATCACGACTGCTGTAGGTACGGCAACGATTACGCCAAGCAAACCGCCAACTCTAGCGCCTGTTAAGACGGAAATCAGTACCCATACGGGATTTAATCCAGTTACGCTACCAAGAATACGGGGAGCAACGATGTTATCTAAGATCTGCTGAATGATGACAGATGCTACCAAAACTCTAGTACCTAGCCAGAAATCTTGCAGCGCTACTAATAAAGTGGTCAAAATAATTCCCACTGTACCGCCGAAGGGAACTAAAGCCATAAACCCGATCGTGATTCCAAACAGCAAACCAAACGGCACTTTCAGCCACAAGAAAATGGCAGTTAGGGCAGAACCCATACAAATACCGAAAATTAACTGTCCGATGAAGTAGTTTTGAAAGCTCAACCGGATAGTTTGGGAAAAAGGCTGGCGAATGGGTGTTGGCAGCCAAGCGATTAAGCTTTGCCAGAGTTCGTCCCCATGCTGTAACAAATAAAATGTCAAAACCATGCCCAGCAAAAAATCTAGCAGGCTTGTCACTGTCACCACAGCTAGGTTTAATGCTTGGACGGCGATCGCTTGTAATTGTCCCTTCACGCGATCGTTGATTTGTATTACTAAGGCATCGAGATTAATTGGATAACCCTGAGCCTCAGCCCAATCATTCAACAACACCAACTGATAGCGTCCTGAGTCTATCCATTCTGGCAAACGAGTTACGAGCTGCTGCGCCTGACTAATCACTAGAGGCACGAGGGTGACACCTAGCGCCAGTAAAATCGACAAAGCCAACAAAAAGACTAAAATAGCAACTTGTTCTCGCCTTGCGCCTTGTTGCTCCATCCAGCCTACCGGATAGTTCAACAAAAATGCTAGTAAAGAAGCACCGACTAAAATAACAATCAGCGAGTGGAAGTAATCAACGATGGAGGAGATTGCCCAAGCATTGAGTACGAGTAGTGGAGCCAATAGCGCGATCGCCAGAAATCGCGTCAAAGGTGACATTGCTTGCCACCAACCTATAATAATGCGTTTCTGCATTTTCTCAGTTGCGGGAGCGAACTAAATCAAATGTCCCTTGCAGCCTATTATCCCTAACTCCGCTGTCATAACTCATCCCCCCAAGCTCGGATTCGATTACATCATATGAAAAAGCTTACAGTCTCAGAGCATTTAAATAGCGATCGCCTGCATTTGTTTTTTCACCTCATCCCCATTATTGGCTTTTTTCCTTCACTGTGGACTTTGTATCGCTATGAAAGAAGCGGGAGTCGGGAGTCGGGAGTCGGGAGTCGGGAAGATCGGGAAGACAACGAAGCAATGCTAGCCACCAGCCACCAGCCACTTACCAATTACCAATTACCAATTAGCAATTACCATAAAGAAAAACTCGCCGTCAGCCGTTTATCTATCACTCTAGCACTAAGCTGGTTGCTGGCATATTTCTTGTTGAGTGCTGGAGCAGAAGCTTCAGAGTTGTTAAATTTTCGTCTATTAATGTTAAATAGTTTACTGACATCTGGATATTTTTTAGTCAGCGTGTGGTTAATGCTGCGATTGACTGCTGGTAAGTCAGTGCGTCTACCAGGATTTTCGGCACTTGCAGATCGGACGCTCGATGAACACTGAGGTTCAAAGACAACGCCAGCGGTAGAAAGTATGACTCTCTAGCTGGAATTCCGTAATCAGCCAGATGACGACTTTGTAGGATTTGCAGTAGACTCCAGGCAATATTCTCTAATTCGATCGCAAAGCCATGAAATTTACTGTTTCAGTAGCCAGCGTTACCCGTGCAGAGAATATGCCAATTGAGAAAGCGCAGCATATAGCTGTGCCTTTGTCCATTATCATGTTAAAAACTTATTAACTATTTTTGCTGACTAGTGTTAAGTGTGAGGAAGTTGTATCAGTGCAAAGAATATCAGGCTCAAAATCCAATTCTACAAGTAATTCCAAAAATTTTAGGCGCAGTAGTGCTATGAGTAGGACTGGGCGTTGGCTGTGGTTCTGGGTAATCATGAGTGGTGTCGCTGTGTTGTCAGCCACAGCAGGGGCGCTCTTAGCCTATACTATGTCAACCAAGCCGCTGATGCAAAGTCAGCTTAGCCCTGAGGAGCAAGCAATTTTCGGTACTCATGGCGATCGCTTAACGCGGGCTGGTTTTAAACTTTCGGAGCTGACCCGACCAGTTAATATTTTAGTTCTAGGTGTAAAAGTTCTCACCACAGACGTTAATACCCCTGCTGCCGAAATCAAAAAGCAAGGATATCATGCGTTAGTCAACTCCTTCGACGGCTTGACAGACACTATCCTTTTGCTACGATTTGACCCAGCAACCAAAAAAATCGCTGCCCTTTCTATTCCCAGAGATACCCGCACCAAGATAGAAGGTCGAGGCATAGCGAAAATCAATGAAGCTAATCTCGTTGGTGGTCCAGCAGGTAGTGCTAAAGCTATTAGCGAATTACTAGATGGAGTGCCGATCGATCGCTACATTCGGATCAACGTCCAAGGAGTGGAAAAGTTAATCGATGCTTTGGGTGGCGTAACCGTTTACGTTCCTAAAGATATGAAATATCAAGATGATAGCCAGCATTTATACATTAATCTCAAAGCTGGCAAGCAGCATCTTGACGGCAACAAGACTCTCCAGCTACTACGCTATCGTCACGACGAAAACGGTGATATCGGACGGATTCAACGCCAGCAACTCGTTATGCGGGCGCTAACGGAACAAACCTTGTCGCCGAATACCCTTACCCGGATGCCGCAGATTCTCTCTGTGATTCAATCGCACCTCGATACGAACTTATCGATGGATGAATTGGTAGCACTGGCGAATTTTGGCGTACAAACTAATCGATCCAACATGCAAATGTTGATGTTGCCTGGACGATTTAGTAATTCAGGAGAGTATAGAGCTAGCTACTGGTTGCCAGACAGCGATCGCATTGCCAAAATGGCAACGCAGCATTTCGATGCCCCTCTTGCTGAATCCGAGCCAGCTGACTTCGATCCGGCGCGATTGAGAATTGCAATTTCCAATAGCACGGGTAGCGATCGCGCTGTCCGCTCTTTGGTCAAATCTCTTGCTGGTGCAGGCTATCGCAATGTATACATTACAAAATCGTGGTCTGAGCCATTAGACACAACTCATGTTGTTGCCCAGCAAGGCGATACTGAAAGTGCTACAACCATCCGCGACCTCTTAAACGTAGGCGAAGTCCGCGTTGAAAGCACAGGCAACCTTGGCTCTGACATTACCATTCAAGTTGGTAAAGATTGGCTGGAACAAAGCAGGGAGCAGGGAGCAGAGAGCAGGGAGTAGGGTAGGACAAGGGGGAACTCGCTCTTCCCCACGACCGTTCGGCGAAGCCGTTCCCGAAGGGTAGGGAGTGGGGATTAGGGGCGAAGGAGGACAAGGAAGACAAGGGAGCAGAGAAAAAATCCAAAATCTAAAATTCTCTAGCCACTAGTCACCAGCCACTAGTCACTCTCCCGACTCCCCAATTCCACAATCCACTCTTGCAAGATCGGATTCACCAATTCTGGTGCTTCGTCTTGGGGACAATGCCCGACTCCTTTTAAGGGAATAAACTTCTGTACTTGGGGATAGTTAGCTAGTTCTTGCCCCAACTCTACTGGTTCCCAAGGGTCGGCTGTTCCCCACAAGAAAATTGCCGGACAAGATAGCTGGGGTAACAAGTCTTCAGGTAGTGGTCCTTGAGAATAGGCTGTGAAAGCAACAAAGACTGCTACAGCCCCAGCATCTTTCGCTGGAGCCATCAAAAGGTCTACTAACTCATCTGTTACTGCTTCAGGATGAGCGTAGGCTTGGAGCAAGATTTTTTTGACTGTTTTCGGTTTTGCAAGTTGTTGAAAGAAAAATTTCCCAACTGGTTGAACTGCTAATAATTTCTGAATCAGCGGCGCGCCGAAGCGTCGATACCAAGGTAAGCCGCTGCGCTTGCGATCGTGAAGCAAACGTAGGGAACAATTGAGCATCGCTACACCCATAGTTAGCTCGGGGGCATATACTGCTGCTTGCATTGCTGCAATACAACCGACAGAATTACCAATGAAAACTGCTGGTTCTCTTACTACTTCGCGACAAAAATCGGCAATTTGCTGTCCCCAAGTCTCAAACGAATATAGGATTTGTTCTCCTGGCTTGAATTCCCCTGGAATCGGTTTAGCGGAACCACCAAAACCAATTAGATCGATAGCGTACACCCTACAAGTCTGCGCCAGATCGGGAATATTCTTGCGCCAGTGCCACCAAGATGCTCCAAAGCCATGTACCAGAATGACGGGAATACCGGTATCGCCTTGTTGTTGATAGCAAATCGAAAATCCCTGCCAAGTCCACGTTTTTACGGGTGGAAATGAGCTGGATGCAGTTAGAGGTGAGGCAGTCATGAATTTGAATAGCTGGTGACGATTAAAGCACGATCGCGTTTGAGGGCAGCGATCGACCCTACTTTTATTGTGACAAATCTTTACATCCCTGCCTCTTGACTATCTGTAACTCCTATCTCCGCTTCTACTGTCAGCCACAGTTCCCGCACGTCGAGCGCCCGCATTCCCGCACGGTGGGCAGCTTCTAAACCTGCATCGCTATCTTCGTAAACGATGCAATCTGTAGGAGTAACGCCCATGCGATCGGCAGCTAGTAAGAAAATATCGGGTGCGGGCTTACCCCGTTCTACATCGTTAACAGTCACGATCGCATCAAATAAAGAATATAACCCGATCGCCTTTAGGGTAGGTTCTACCACGCGAATATCGCCGCCTGAAGCTACTGCTAGGGGAACTTTCCCATAATGACTGCGGGCAACATCTGCTACTGCTTCAATTTCTACCACTTGATGTAGTAAGTCTAAGAAATATTTTTTCCGTGCGGGATTGACAGTATTAGCGTCTAAGGCATATCCAAAAGTATGATTTACAGTTTCGATTAATTCCAGCGATGACATACCTCGGCGATCGTAAAGCCATTCTTGGCTGAGATCGACACCCAGAGGACGCAGCGTTGCTAACCACGCTTGAATATGAGTGGGGATAGTATGCGCTAGAGTGCCGTCACAGTCAAAAATTAAGGCGCTATAGGGTGGCATTGGTATGAGACACGTATCTTGCATACTGCTGCTGTTGGATTATTTCAAATCATTATTGTCTTTAACTTCTATCGTTGTACAGGTCGGCTCAAGATCGTAGCCAAGGTAAGAATAACTGTGCCACTTTCTAGTTCCACTAGACCAGACGGTGAGATGAAGTCCTTCAGAACTCGCACAGGAACGAAACGATTCTTCTATACCATCACCATCTAAATCGCCTACTACTTTTAACCCAACTCTATGAAGTTGGTTACTTGAGTTCAAAACACCAATTGCAGGTACGCTCAGATGAGAGCGATTATTCAGTAGCGATCGCCGATAATATTTTCTAGAGACATTGTGTGGTTTTGATATCTCACTACACTGGCGATCGCTACCTGAAATAATTCCACTCACTACTCTTTGTGGAACAGATAGAAGTACGATATTGACTTGACTACCAATGTTGAGTCTTGATGCGGACGCGATGAGACAAACTAAATGTTCTTTCGCGACAACAATGCCGAGTTTTCGGTCGAGCGAACCAGCCACAGCAAATTGCGAGTTGAAAGCAAGCATTAAGCCAGCCACAATTAGAAAAACTCGCTTCATTTCAATTTGTAAACTGAATTAATCTTGCGCTGACCTTGATTTTTCAATGAACCCTACCCGCACCGAGATATAATTCTGCCACTTTGGGATCGTTGAGTAATTCGTTCCCAGGACCGGAAAAGCGATCGCGTCCTGTATCTAATACATAACCCCGATGTGCCATTGCCAAAGCTCTACGAGCATTCTGTTCCACTAAGACAATTGCCGTTCCACCTTGGTTAATTTGTTGAATTTGTTCAAAGACACTCGATACCAATACGGGAGATAAGGCAGCACTCGGTTCGTCAAGTAATAATAAACTCGGTTCTAGCATCAAAGCTTTACCCATCGCGAGCATTTGACGTTCCCCCCCAGAGAGGGTTCCAGCTTTTTGCCGTCTGCGGGTGGCTAGAACCGGGAAAGTCCCATAAATTCTATCTTTTAAAGGAGCTAATGCAGTTTTGCGAATATATGCTCCCATTTCTAAATTTTCTTCTACGCTCAAAGAGGCGAAGACGTTAGAAATTTGCGGTACATAACACATTCCCATCTGCACGATTTGATTGGACTTCAAACCAGTGATACTGCGATTTTTAAACGTAACTTTGCCTCGATGTGGGCTGAGTAATCCAAAAATCGTTTTAGCTAGAGTAGATTTTCCTGCACCATTCGGACCAATCACCGCTACGATTTCTCCAGGGAAAATCTGAAAATTTACCCCCTGAAGAATATCTAGGTCTTTGACGTACCCAGCCCAAACATCTTCAACTTCTAACAGAGGAGCAGAACTGTACATACCTCAAGGTTGGCTCTCAGCAATTAGCATTTAGCTTATCCCAGATTATGGCTCAGCAAGTGCGATCGCTACCATTTACATCTGCGCCCTGCCTGCTAAGGAGTTTTCTGCAAGTCTGGTCTTTCTTCTGGGACAATCGCCCCTTCAACAGGACAAACTTGAATGCAGATGCCGCAGTCTATACATGTCGTAAAATCGATCCAGTACCATTCTGTCCCCTTGATATTTTTCCCTGGACCTGGATGAATACATGCTACAGGACAGGCATCAACGCAATCCGCAACACCTTCGCAAACTTCAGTAACAATTGTGTGTGACATAGAGCGTTCCCTTAAAATGTTTCAATTTGCAGCGCTAATGCTTATTTTTGTACTCTAACAAAAAATTTCATTGTCGTTAATTTTTATTACAGTTTCACTCATTTATCTTAGTAAGTAATGATTAAGCATTGCTCCTGTAGCTGTAACTTACAATCTTCTTGCAATCTCTAAGATACTTAAACTAACAAAACATACATAGAATTATCTGGCTGATATTCTACTCGGTGTAATGTATAGTACACTACATCTAATCCGTAAATATGGGCATCTTTTGTGTAGTGCAATCCCGCTTTCTCCATCACGCGCCGGGAAGCTAGATGGTGTGGTAGTGTCAGCGCTACAATCTTGCCTAACTGCACTTGCTCAAACCCATATCTCAAACTAGCTTTTGTCGCTTCAGTTGCTAGTCCTTGATTCCAGTATGTCCGATCGAGGCGATAAAGAACTTCTACTTCATTGCTGTCTGGCAAGCAATTGAGTCCGCACTGTCCGATTAATTTATGGTTGACGCGATCGCAAATTGCCCAAACGCCAAACCCGTGTTGCTGCCAATGGTAGGTAAAGTAGTTATAGGCTGCTTGAGCTGCTTCCCTTACTTGCTCCAGAGGTACGCTCCCCTTGGGAGAGTAACGGGTATATTCTGGATCGGCAAAAATTCGAGCATAATCTTCTAAATCTCTCTCAGTAAAACACCTCAGTCGCAGTCGAGCAGTTTCAATTGCAGGCATGACTGTTTATCGCATCTCTATCTCTACACATCTTGTAATATCTTGTAATATAAAAAAGCTTCTCCGAAGCGATCGCGCTGTCGTAAACTAAGCTTTGCTTACTAATCAGGGAGTAGGGAGCAGGGAGCAGGGAATAGAGAAAAACTTACCTCTCGCCTCACCCCCATCATAAATTTTTCTTTAAAACAGGCAAACTCCTATCGGAAAACAGGGGTTTTATGGCAGGATCTGTATAGTAGGCGAACTATGACATTTTGACGACAGGAAAACAAAAATGGCGCTTCAACTTGGCGATACAGTACCTAACTTTACCCAGTCCTCTTCATTTGGGGATATCGATTTTTACGAATGGGCTGGTGATAGCTGGGTAGTGCTTTTCTCTCACCCTGCTGACTATACCCCTGTTTGCACGACAGAATTAGGCGAAGTCTCAAAACTGAAGCCTGAATTTGATAAGCGGAATGTAAAAGTGATTGCTTTGAGCGTTGATGATGCTGAATCTCACAAAGGTTGGATTGGCGATATCAATGAAACTCAATCCACAACCGTTGACTATCCGATTTTGGCAGATCCCGATAAAAAAGTTTCTGATTTGTATGGCATGATCCACCCGAACGCCAACGCTAAAGTTACGGTTCGTTCGGTCTTTGTGATTGACCCCGACAAAAAATTGCGCTTGACTATCACTTACCCACCTAGCACTGGTCGTAACTTTGAAGAAATCTTGCGCGTCATCGATTCTCTGCAACTAACTGATAATTACAGCGTTGCTACGCCAGTGAACTGGAAAGATGGAGATGATGTGATTGTTGTACCTTCTATGTCAACTGAAGAGGCGAAGCAAAAATTTCCCAAAGGAATTCAGGAAGTTAAGCCATATTTACGGGTAACTCCTCAGCCCAATAAATAAATTCGAGAGTTCGAGAATTCCGATTGATGTAGAGACGTTACATGTAACGTCTCTACTAATTTATGTGCGCGGCTTATTGATAGAATGCTACATCTATCGCTTTGGAGAGGGAAAACACCTTGCAAAGCCTACTACGCATATCAAAAATCATCGACACGATGAACGAATGGATCGGACGCTTCACGGCTGGCTTCGTCCTGCTCATGGTACTCGTTGGAGTCTGGAACGTCGTCGGTCGATATCTAGGACGAGCCGTGGGACAAAACTTAAGTTCTAACGCTTTAATTGAAGCTCAATGGTATTTATTCGACCTTGTATTTCTTTTGGGTGCTGCCTACACCCTCAAACATAACGACCACGTTCGAGTAGACATTTTCCATCGTAACTGGTCGCCCAAACTCAGAGCCTTTACCGATCTCTTAGGAACAATATTATTTCTGATTCCTTTTTGCATCATCGTGCTGGTTGTTTCTTGGGACACCATTCTTGTCTCTTGGAGAATTGGCGAAACTTCTCCCGATCCTGGTGGATTACTCCGCTACCCAATCAAAACGATGATTATCGTTAGTTTGGTGTTACTGATTTTTCAAGGGATTTCTGAAGCCATCAAAAACTTAGCAATTATCACGAATCAAATGCAGCAGGAGGAACAGAGTGATAACCCTGGAACTGGACTATGAGTGGTTGGGTCCCTTGATGTTTGCAGGGGCACTGGTACTGCTTTCTTTTGGCTACCCAGTTGCATTTGCTTTAGGTGGAGTAGCAATTTTATTTGGCTTGCTAGGCATTAGTTTGGGTGTATTCGACCCGATTTTTCTCACGGCAATGCCTCAGCGGATTTTTGGCATCATGGCTAATTACACGCTGCTGGCAATTCCCTATTTCATCTTTCTCGGTTCGATGCTGGAAAAGTCCGGTATCGCTGAGAATCTGCTGGAAACAATGGGAATTCTCTTGGGGCGATTGCGTGGAGGTTTAGCTTTAGCAGTCGTGGTTGTGGGGGCGCTACTAGCGGCAACAACGGGTGTAGTCGCTGCAACCGTAGTAGCAATGGGTCTAATTTCCCTCCCAATTATGCTGCGATACGGTTACGACAAACGATTAGCTACTGGCGTAATTGCTGCTTCTGGGACGTTGGGACAGATTATTCCTCCTAGTGTAGTGTTAGTCGTGTTAGGCGATCAGTTAGGCGTTTCCGTTGGAGATCTATTCATCGGTTCCGTCATTCCTGGTTTGATGATGGCAGGAGCATTTGCCATACACGTTGTAGTTGTAGCGTTCCTCAAGCCAGAAGTAGCCCCAGCTTTACCAGAAGATGTGAGGGCAGCAGCAGGAAAAAATTTGGGTAAACGAGTTGTACAGGTGATGATACCGCCCTTGCTGTTGATTTTATTAGTGTTAGGCAGTATCTTCTTTGGCATTGCCACGCCCACAGAAGCAGGTGCAGTGGGATGCTTGGGCGCAGTTATACTAGCCGGATTTAATCGTCAGTTGAGTTGGCGATCGCTCTGGCAAGTTTGCGATGTCACCTTGCGAATTACCAGCATGGTAATTTTCATTTTAATTGGCTCGACCGCTTTTAGTTTGGTCTTTCGCGGCTTGAATGGCGATCGCTTCATGTTTGACGTTCTCACCAACCTTCCTGGCGGCGAAATCGGCTTTTTGTTCGTCAGTATGCTGGTGGTGTTTATCCTCGGCTTTTTTATCGATTTCTTCGAGATTGCTTTTATCGTCGTACCTCTATTTGTTCCCGTAGCGCAGAAATTAGGCTTGAATCTCATTTGGTATGGCGTGGTATTGGGAGCTAACTTACAAACATCCTTTCTCACTCCGCCTTTCGGCTTTGCTCTGTTCTATCTACGGGGTGTTGCTCCCCGCGAAGTCACCACTGGAGACATTTATCGCGGTGTGGTTCCGTTTATCATTCTGCAACTGCTCGTTTTATTGGCGATTATCGTCTTCCCTGGAATTGTTAGTTTTCTTCCCTCACTGATTCGCTGAACTCGTATCTGTCTGAGAGTCCGTGTGGCTAAGAATTCTATTCACTCAGGCTGAGTCTGAGGCGATCGCCTTGACTTCAAACAAGTTTAATTCAACCAAAATTGCAATAACTCCACCACAGTCGCAGGATAATTAAGATAGAAACACTATTTTCATTTGAGTTTTTACAGCCAATGGATAAAAATCTAGCAGCTGTCTATCTGCTAATCTTGTTAGTCCTGCTGGGCGGAACGGCACTTGCTATCTTTCGCCAAGTCTTTAAAACGCGCCGCGTTGAAGGTACTCTGGCACAACTGCAAAAAAAGTTGTCTCAAGCCCAAGGTACAGCCGAAGAATATTACGAGTTGGGTGGGATTTATTTAGATAAAAAACTTTACACCCAGGCGATCGCCAATTTTCAAAAAGCGCTCAAAGCAGTAGAGCAAGAAGAGCAAAACCCAGAAAATCTAGCTCTCATCTACAACGGCTTGGGTTATGCTTATTTTGCTCAAGAGCAATACGACTTGGCAATTCGCAACTACAAAGAAGCCTTGAGATTATATCCAAGCTATACTACAGCGCTTAATAACGTCGGTCACGCCTACGAACGAAAGAACTTGACTACCCAAGCACTACAAGCTTACGAGCAAGTATTAGAGTCAGAGCCAAAAAACAGTACGGCAAAACGACGGGCTGAGTCTCTTCGCAAGCGAGTTGCGTAGCGAGGAGTAGGGTGCGTTCAATAACGCACCTACGCTTTTTAACCCCTAGTCCCTCAAATTAAGCTTCTTTGTTGAAAAAGCCTTGAATTTGTCTGATTGCAGCAGGAGCAATGTTGAATAGCGCCCAGCTAGCAGCAGCGATTACTGGTAGCAGAACAAAAGCAACGCGCAGATCGATGTCCATATGTCTTCCTCTCTTAAATAGAGTTTAAAGATTTTTGAAATTTTCTCATCTTTAATTGTTAGCCGAAAACGACAAATTGACTAGTCCTTTTCAAAAGTCAAAAGCTAAAAGTCAAAAGTCAAGACAAATTGCTCCCTCGTCTCCCTTGTCCTCGACTTACGACTTACGATTTACGAGTTCTCCCTTGTCCCTATTCTCGATAAAACCCGAGATCGGTTCCCTTTCCCGCATGGACGAGGGCGAGTTTTTCGTAGCGACGAGCGTGTTCGATCAATTCTGCGGCTTCGGTTTGGGAGACTTCCCGTAAAATTTTGGCAGGTACTCCGACAACAAGCGATCGCGGTGGTACATCTTTACTCACAACTGCCCCCGCTCCCACAATGCTTCCCGCTCCGACTCTGACACCATCTAAAATTACTGCTCCAATACCGATTAAACTGCCCCGCTCGACGTAAGCTGAATGCACGACCGCCCGATGTCCTACCGTAACATAATCTTCCAAAACAGTCAGTTTCCCAGGATCGCCGTGTAAGATAGCGCCATCTTGAATATTAGTACATTCACCAATTTCAATCCTTTCGACATCGCCGCGCACCACGGCTCCGTACCAAATACTCGCACCTTTTGCCAGCTTGACAGCGCCCATGACGACAGCATTAGCTGCAACAAAGGCAGCCGGGGAAAGATCGGGAATTGACCAGTAGGATTGGGCAGACACGATAGAATGTTCTATATGATGATTAAGAATCATCGTTTAGCTTAAAACCTTAAGATTCCAAATCTATAATGGTGTAGCTATTCTATACAAAAAATTGCAATGTGATAGTCTTTAGGAGGCGGTGGTGGGTCTAAAAAGCTCTAGTTGGTCGCAAAAACAGAATCGAACCAACGGCAGTGGTAGACAAGTCAGTATTCTGGTTTACGCCTCATGATCAATCCAGGCTTGCAGTACCCAATATTTGGTCCAGAAATTCCGTGTCCCCACTGTCGCCAACCGATCCCGGCGCTAACGTTGACGGATACTTATCTATGTCCGCGTCATGGGGCTTTTGAAGCCGATCCTAAAACTGGCGAATTAATTCATCTCCAGTCGGGTCGCCACTGGCGGCGTTGGAATAACGAGTGGTACAGACAACATACCCACCCAGATGGTATTAGGTTTGAAATTCACGAAGCACTGGATAGGCTGTATACACAGGGTTATCGCGCCACGCGGGTGATTATCGCTCGTCGCTATCAAGACTTAATTAGCGGTTACTTGGAGCGCAGTACCCCCTGGAAAGGGCAGTCCGACCAAACCAAACCCAGACTTTACGGCTTACCCGTAGAATTTAGCCCCGATCCTGTAGATGAACCCTGCTGGGAAGTCATTAATTTCGATCTAGAGAAAGAACCAGGAGTCCCCGTTCGCTACCCTTACTTTCGTTTATTTGAGTGAATAGGGAGTCGGGAGTAGGAAGTAAGGAGTCGGGGAAGAAAGTAGTTGTACATTTCCCCTTGTCCCCTTGTCCTCTTTTTCCCGCCCTCGCCCCTCGCCCCTCGCCCCTAGTTATGCACCACGCCTCAATTCGGACTGCAAATATTCACAAAGCGATCGCCTTTTATGAGCAGTTAGGATTTACTGTGTGCGATCGCTTTACCACGGGCTACACTCTGGCTTGCTGGATGGAAGGATTAGGGGGACGGATTGAATTAATTCAAATTCCCCAGCCGCGCCCCGCCCCAGATGCGTTTGGTGACGAGCATTACGTGGGATACTATCACCTATCTTTCGATTTAACTGAGACTGCTACCGATTTACCCAGTTGGTTAACTTCTGTAAAGGATAGATTTGCCCAAGCTGCTGAAACCCAACCAGAACAATGTCAACCCTTAAAAGTCTTATTAGAACCCACGCAACAACAAATCGGCGATCGCGTTTATGAAGTCGCATTTATCGCCGATACTGATGGTTTACCCTTAGAATTTATTCGGACTTTACCCAAACTATAATCGGTCTAAACCTCAAGCTAACGCCAAAGTAGGAACGCTAGTTGCAGTACTGCGCTTGTGGTCTGGATCGTAGAAGGGAAGAGATTTGATGCTGGCAGGGATGGTTTGCCCGTGAATTTCCACACTCATTTTGGGGGCGAGAGAAGTTGTCGCTTGGGCGTAGTTGGACGATACAGAAGCGATCGCAATGTAATTTTGACCTGCAGGCGACCAACAGCCGCTCGTTACCTGACCGATTGTTTGTTCTCCCACACGAACGGGGAACTTCGTCCGCCAAGGAGTCCGTAAATCTTGTAGAAATAAAGATTGTTCGCCGTAAGTTTGATGTAAAAACTGGCGATCTAACTCCAATCCTACCAACTGTCGCTGTACCCCTTGTTCTTTTTCCTTCAGCAATGCTTCCCGACCGATAAAACTTGCCTTGCTAAAGTCTACAGTCCAAGCCAAGCTGACTTCTAGGGGAGAAACTTTTTCTGCGTCGGTTTGCGCTTGCCGAGAGGGAATGTAATCGTACTCGTACCAAATTAGACCAGCTTCAATTCTTGCCAAGTCCAGCGCGTAGAAACCAGCAGGCTGAATACCTTCCGAGCTTCCTGCTTCCATCAAAATATCCCATAGGGCGATCGCATCTTTCGCTTCCGACCAGACTTCGTAACCGAGATCGCCAGTATAGCCCGTGCGGGAAATCACTACCGGGATATCGCGAATTTTTGTCTCGACGAAATTGAAATACTTTAGCCCATCTAAGTTAGTATCAGCAACTTGATTCAAGATAGTGCGGGATTTCGGTCCTTGTAAAGGAAGGGTGTTAGTCGTCAGGGTTTTATCTTGAATCTCGACTTGCAATCCTATGGAATTTGCCTGCACCCAATCTAAAGTTGGGGTATTGGTCGTCAATTGAAACGTTGTTTCGTCAAAACGATAAACTGTACCATCGTCGAGCAACTTACCCTCAGCATCGCACAGAGCTGTATACATGACTTGCCCGATTTTGCACTTATTAATATTGCGCGTAATTAGTCGGTCTAGTAACAAAGCTGCATCTGCACCGCGAATGAGATAGACGTACAGTGGAAAGAAATCAAACAAAGCAGCCGTATTGCGAATTGCTAAATACTCAGGCATTACCGAGAAGTTGTAAGTGTCTGCCATGATGTAACCTTCCCAGGACTGCCATTTCCGAGATTTACACAATGCTGCGACTCTAGGATATACGGGTGTTGGTTTTAACATAGTTCAGTTATCAGTTATCAGTTGACAGTTATCAGGAAACGGGGAACAGGGAGTCATCACTTCCGACTCCTGTACAGGCGGGTTTTGGGCGAAAATCTATTGCTACCAGCCGTGAATCTGCTTGCTAAAACCGCCCCTACCGACTCCCGACTCCCGCTTCTTTGGCGGGTTGCATGAAATTGGGCAATTCGCTGAGCATGGTTCCTACCCGTTTGATTTTTTCGACTAAGGCAACAGTGCGATCGAAGGTGACTAGGGGATTGATGAGGGTAAACTTTAGATATGCCCTACCTTGGATTTCAGTCTGACCGATGACGGCTTTACCTGTCTGTAATAAGGCTTGTTTGATGCCCAAATTCACTGCGTTGGTGGAGCGATATCGAAAGACAACAGTACTCATTTCGGGGCTGACTGCTAGTTCTAGCTGCGGATCTTGCTCGATGTATGCTGCGATTTGCTGGGTTATGTCAATGCCGCGATCGACAACGCCAGCAAAGAATTCTCGCCCGAGGGCGCGAAAGGCAATATATGGTTTGACCGCATCAAACCGACGAGTGGTCTGAATTGATTTTGTCACTAAATCGGGAATGCCTTCGTCTTCGTTATGCTCTGGATTTAGGTAAGCAACATTCAGCCGCATCAATTCAAAGCGAGATTTATCTTTGAGCAAGAACAGACTACAGGGAATCGGTTGATAGAAGAGTTTGTGAAAATTGATCGTAATCGAATCGGCTTGGTGGATGCCAGCTAGTTTCTGGCGATGGCGATCGCTGAGCATTAATGCTCCCCCGTAAGCAGCATCGACGTGCAACCAGGTGTTGTGTTCGCGGGCGATCGCAGTCATTTCGGCGATCGGGTCGATGCTACCGAAATCTGTCGTCCCAGCTGTTGCGACAATGCAAATTGGAATCAAATCTTGGCGATCGATATCTTCCAAGCACTGCACCAAATGTTGCGAACAGAGGCGATAGTTCTTGTCAACTTTGACGCGCACGACTGCATCCATACCCAAGCCTAAAATTGCTGCCGATTGTTGCACGCTAAAGTGTGCTACCTCCGAACAGAGAATCCGAAATCGCCCTGCTAAGTTTGGCAACCCGTGCAGCTGACTTGTAAATCCACGTTGCTGCAAAGCATAATCCCGCGCTAGCATCAGCGCCATAAAATTTGACTGCGTGCCACCACTGGTAAGAGTGCCGTCAGCGTTGGCATCGTAACCATATAATTGACACATGAAGTTAATCAAATTCTGTTCTAGTAACGTCGCTGCGCCACTTTGATCCCAAGAGTCCATCGACTGATTAAATGCCGAGATCAGCATTTCTGCTGCTAGAGAGGGAATTAAAACTGGGCAGTGCAAGTGAGCCACGCAATCGGGATGATGCACGGCGATCGAATGGCTGAAGATCGCCTCTACAGCTTCTTGTAGAACTTGCTGAGTCGGGATTCCTTGCTCTGGCAGAATCTTTTGAGTGAGAAACTCGCTGAGAGTTGCGGGAGATAAGCCACTGAAGACTCGTTCCTGCTGGCTCAGACAGTCCTGAATTAACTTCTGAGTTTGCTGTACAGTCTGAGCGTATTGGGCTAAGCTTTCAGGATTGTGGTTGAGAAAATGCTGTAAGTCCATTTTTGATTAAATGTTCTCCTGGGCAACAGCTGCAACTGCATCTCGGAAAATTTGACAGACATCATCAATCTGTGGTGCTTCGATAATCAGAGGTGGTAGAAAGCGCACGACGCTGGAATTGCGCCCACCTAGTTCGATAATTAAACCGCGATCGAGACACTCAGCTTGAAGTTGGCGGGCAAGATGTCTGACTTGTGCGGATAGTTCTACTCCCACCATTAGCCCCCGTCCCCGCACGTCGGCAATGATGTGAGAAAATTCGGCTTGAATTTGCCATAACTGCATCTGAAAATGCATCCCCATTTGCTCAACATAGGTAGCGAGTTGATTTTCACGGATGTAGTGAATGGTGGCGAGTCCAGTCGCCATTGCTAGTTGATTTCCTCGGAAAGTGCCTGCGTGTGCGCCTGGTTGCCAAACATCTAATTCATCTTTGTAAAGAATGACTGCTAGCGGTAAACTACCCCCAACTGCCTTGGATAAAACGATGACATCAGGTATGATTCCAGAACGTTCAAAGGCGTAGAGCGTTCCTGTTCTACCTAGACCTGTTTGAACTTCATCCACAATTAAGGGAATGTTTCGTTCTCGCGTAATTCTGCGTACCTCTCGCACCCAAGCGTCCGGTGCTGGAATTACACCCCCTTCACCTTGAACGATTTCCATGACTAAACCAGCTAGGGGGAGAATGCCACCCTCTGGATCGCCCAAGGTTGTCTCTAGGTATTGGCTACACTGTTGATAGTCTTGCTCGCAGTCGCCCGTACCGATAGGATAGCGATGATGATAAGGGTAGGGGAAGAAATGAACATCTGGCATTAACCCTGGAACTTGCATTTTGGGACTTAAACTTCCCATCAGTGCCAAAGAACCGTGAGTCATGCCGTGGTAGCCACCGCGAAAAGCACCAACTGCCCGTCTACCTGTTGCCGTCTTGACTAGCTTGAGTGCAGCTTCAACGGCATCGGAACCGGAAGGACCGCAGAATTGAATTTTGGCATTTTTGCTAAATTCTGCTGGCAAGGACTCGAATAACTCGGAAACAAATTCATCCTTAATTGGCGTGATCAGATCCAATGTCTGCATCGGCAGATCGTTATTGAGCGCGTCGTAGATTGCTTGCTTGACGGCTGGGTGGTTGTGTCCTAAAGGTAATGCACCCGCGCAAGCTAAGCAGTCGATGTATGTTTTGCCATCTACGTCTTTAACGTAAATGCCCTTAGCTTCTGATAGTGCTAAACCCAAGTTTCGAGCGTATGTTCGCGCGTTTGATTCGCGGCGAGCTTGCCTTTCTAAAATGGGAGTCGAGCGCTTGATAATAGTTACCATGAATAGTCCTGAGTAATTTGTGAATGAGTTAAGTCAAGAGAAATAACATAGCTTGCAGCACAGCACTAGCCTGAGATAGCTGAGGTGCAAGAACTATACCAGAGCTAAAAAAGTGGCTTGAGCGTTTTTAACTCTCCTGAGTTGAGTAAAAGCAACTATTTCTACAGCTCTTAGCTGTCAAAAATAAATTTTTTCGCCATACTTTTTACCTATGTTTGGCAAAACCTCGAACTGAAGGTGACTCATGCACTGCTATCAACATAGGTCGAACTCAGATGAAAAGCTACGCATATAGCCTTCTAAAATTACTGAATATGTATCGATAAGAGATGAAGGATAGCAGATAATTTTGACATAAATTAATGAGGTCTTGGCTGAATACGTAATGAGATACTCAAGCAACCAAGAGTTACTTTTTTCCTACCTATTTATGTTGTTTGAGTTAGCTGAGTTTAAGAATTCTTATAGCAAAGATTTAAACTCGTTATGATTCGATAATTTCATTATTTCTTAAGATTGTCAACTAGTATTTTCTGGCAGACACAAAATTGATTAATGTTACTTTTTATACTTAAAAGCTTAACCGTAAAATTACTTAGATGCAGCTCGTGCAAGGCAACAAAATATGAAATCATGTAGATTTGGGCAGTTTGTTTTCCATAAAATACAAGTGGAATTGAAAAGCATCTGTTAAATTATTAAATACTATGCAGCAATTGTATCTATCTATTCAGCACAGGGCTAATGTATGTAATCTGTGTTCGAGAATGCTGCAAAATATCAGGTTTAAGGACGCATTTATAATAGGAAATTAAAGCTCTTTACCTAGATTCATTTAAGCAAATTCATTGTGGTGATTTTTAAGATTGTTATTCAGAATAAAGCTAGTATAACTCACCTAAATTAAGTTTTGTATTTTCCCGAAATAGTTTTTAGCGGTTTGACTAATTAAAAATTATTGCGTATAACTACAGAGAATGCCTAGAGCAAATTGTAAAGCAATGGTGAAAATTGTACTTGAATTATTTCAAGAATATATAAATTATGGGGCGAATATTGAATTGCGAATTGACTCATGATTGTGGGCGATCTCGTTGGTATTACGCAGACTACGTACACAACTAGATGAGTTGATGAATGTCTAGGATACTCAACTCACTTATTTGAGTCTTAGGCGAATGGAAATTGAATAAGTGAGTGTTGGATGAAAGCCGATCGCAGATAGATTGAGATAAAAAAATTAAACAAAAGTCGATGCCTAAGTAAATAAATAAATGCTAATCCCCAAGTCGCGATCGGCGGACTACAGTAGAGTCAATAAGACTACTGAACTTAGCAACCACTGACTGTCAATCGAAACAATTCATGCGGATTTTTACTTATTTACGCCGTCATCGGCTATTTGTGATTCCATTCACTCTTTGTCTGAGTGGAGTGCTGTTCTTGGCTAATGGAATAACGCTGAGTTTTCCGGCTGCTGCTGACTCTCAGCGTCCTGCTGCTACAGTCACGCGATCGACTCTAGCCGTCACGGAAGATGTCCGTAAAACAATACTGGAAAACGGTTTAACGGTTTTGACTAAAGAAGTCCATACTGCACCAGTCGTTAGCGTCCAAGTATGGTACAAAGTCGGATCGCGCAATGAAGCTCCAGGGGTAAACGGTATTGCCCACCAATTGGAGCATATGCTGTTTAAAGGTACAACGACCCGTCCAATTCAATTTGGTCGCCTGTTTAGTGCTTTAGGCAGCGAGTCCAATGCTTTTACCAGCTTCGACCAAACAGCATATTTTGGCACGGTAGAACGAAATAAATTGAAGGCGCTGCTGGAACTTGAAGCAGACCGGATGCAGAATGCATTAATTAATGACGAACAACTGGCGAGTGAAAAGCGAGTTGTCATTTCTGAGCTACAGGGTTATGAGAATAGTCCTACTTATCGCCTCGATCGCGCCGTAAGGCGTGCCGCGTTTCCTAACTCTCCTTATGGTTTGCCTGTAGGTGGTACGAAAGCTGACGTAGAAAAGTTTACTGCGGAAAAAGTCAGAGATTATTACAACAGGTTTTACAGCCCCGATAACGCCACGCTGATTGTAGTAGGAGATTTTGATACCGCACCAACGTTAAAAGCAGTGGAAGAGGTTTTTGGCAAAGTGCCGGATCGGGTGAAGGAGCAGGGAGCAGGGAGCAGGGAGCAGCGCCCGCTAGCTTTTCCGCCGTGCGACGGCGGAAAGCTTTGCGAGCGGGCGGCAGGGAGCAGGGAATTGGCTGCTGCTCGTTCTAACAGTAAGCCTATCGTTCTCAACGAACCAGGGGCGGCAGCGACGTTGCAAGTCGTGTATCCCTTGCCGGATGCGAATCATCCTGATGTTCCCGCACTGGATGCGATGGATTATATCTTGACAGAAGGGCGGAGTTCTCGGCTGTATCAAAGCTTGGTGGAATCGGGTTTAGCGAGTGCGGCAGGTGGTGGCACGGCGAATATGATGGCAGGGGGTTGGTACGAACTCTCGGCTACAGCGGCTCCAGGGCAAGAGTTAGATAAAATTGACACAGTGCAGGAACAGGCAATCGCGGATTTGCGGACTCAAGGAGTCACGCCAGAAGAACTCAACCGCGCCAAAGCCCAATTAAGATCGACAGTGATTCTGAGCAATCGCGATATCAGTTCCCAAGCGACGCAATTGGGTTACAGCCAAACTACATCTGGCGATTATCGCTATATCGATCGCTACCTAGCAGCTTTAGAGCGGGTGACGGTAGATGATGTCAAGCGGGTAGCAAATACTTACTTAGCTACCGAGAAACGGAGTGTAGGCAAATTTGAACCTACCCAAATCGCCGGACAACCTGGTGGTGCTGGGGCAGCGGGTAGCGGTCAAACGGCGGAAAGCTTTAACCTCGGTCCCCCTGTCGATCCGGCAGAAGTGGCTAAATACCTACCACCAGTAGATGTTGCAGCTACACCGAAAGCGCGGCGGCTACCGGAAGAATTTACTTTGGACAATGGTTTACAGGTGTTGCTCTTGCCAGACTCTAGCACGCCAACCGTGACCTTGAGCGGTTATATCAAGGCAGGGACGGAATTCGATCCAAATCAGTCGGGTGGTTTGGCAAGCATGACCGCAGACAACCTGATGAATGGGACGAAGAGTAAGGATGCTTTGCAACTTGCCAAGACGCTAGAAGATAGAGGGGCGAGTCTGGGTTTTTCTGCGAATCGCGAAGGCGTAGAAATTGCTGGTTATAGCTTAAAAACAGATCTACCTGTAGTGATTCAAACAATGGCAGATGTGGTGCAAAATGCCACATTCCCCGATCGCGAATTAGAACTATCTCGCCAACGCGCTCTCACTAAACTCAAATTAGACTTGGATAATCCTGGGCGGGTAGCGCAACGGAAGTTTCAACAAACGATTTATCCTGCGAATCATCCCTTCCATACTTTCCCTACTAAGGAAAGCTTACAGAGTATTAACCGTCAGGAAGTCGTGAAGTTTTATCAAACGCATTACCGTCCCGACCAAACGATTTTGACTTTATTGGGAGACTTCGATCCAAAGGCAGTGCGATCGCTCTTATCGCAACAGGTAGGGAACTGGAAAGCAACGGGTAAACCGCCTACAGTCGCCTATCCTTCCGTATCTTTACCCCCTAAAATCGAGCAGTTTAACCCCATCATGCCAGGAAAAACTCAATCGATTACATTTATGGGATATCGGGGAATCGATCGCAAAGACCCGCGTTACTACACCTCTTTGGTGTTGAATCAGATTTTAGGTGGCGATACGCTTTCCAGTCGCTTAGGTACAGAAATTCGAGATCGCCAAGGTTTGACTTACGGCATCTACAGCGGCTTCCAAGCTGGCAGACACGCCGGACCATTCCTAATCCAAATGCAAACCGATCCTGGCGATGCGCAAAAAGCGATCGCCAGTACCCGCAAACTGTTGCAACAAATTCAAACTCAAGGCTTTAAACCAGAGGAAGTACAGGCAGCTAAACGCTCTCTTACCAGTAGTTATACTGTTTCCCTTGCTAGTCCTGACGCTCTTGCTAGTACGATCTTAATGAATGCTGTTTTCGGGCTGGGTGAAGAGGAATTACGCGACTTTCCACAAAAAATTCAAGCTGTCACTTTAGAAAAAGTCAATCTGGCAGCAAAAGAATTGTTGCAACCAGATAAGCTGGCGATCGTTACAGCTGGTCCTGGTAGTGCTACAGCACAAGGGAAGTGAGGAGTGAGGGGACAAGGCAGACAAGGCAGACAAGGCAGACAAGGAAGCAGGGGAGAAACTGCTGCGCTTTGCCAAATTCCGAATTTCCCTAACTCCTCACTCCTCTTGACTCCTGACTCTCGCTCCTAACAAGTTAGATATTTATCATCACAAAGAGATTTTATGATGCGCTATTTAAAAAAATTCTTTGTTGTGGCAGGGTTGATAATCTGTACGGCGATCGCTATGCCAAATTTAGCTCAAGCGGCGACGAGTACAACCCCATCTGTAGATTTGTTGCGTCAGCCAGCAACAGAAATTTCCGTCAGCTTGGGGACTGCCAGTAACGAGTTGAAGTTCGTGCCAGATTCTCTAGAATTTTCTGCCTTCAAACGTTACAAACTCGTACTGACCAATCCCAGTCCGCAGAAACACTATTTCACGGCAAAAGATTTTGCTGATGGTATTTGGACGCAAAAAGTAGAAGCTGGCAATGTAGAGATTAAAGGAGCAATCCATGAACTAGAACTCAAACCAGGGGCAAAAGCAGAATGGGTATTTGTACCTTTGAAATCGGGTAAGTACGCTTTGCGCTGTCCGATTCCCGGGCATACAGAAGCAGGAATGAAGGGGAAAATCGCGATCGCCGCATAAGTCAAACCACAATCGGCTCAAAGTGAAGGACTGTAAATTAAAATAGAGAAGGTGTTTGAATCGTTAGCCTGGATAACAAATTCAGATCGCAAATTTACAGACAAGCGCGATCGCATCAGAGCCAACTCGATCTTTCCACAGTCACCCCATCTGTTCCCATAAAACTCCATGAATATTCTCAGTAATCTTCTCCCTCAACAACCTGCTCAATCTCAGCGCCAAAAAAAGCAACGGCGGGGTATTGAAATCAAATCTCCCCGTGAAATCGAAATTATGCGGCAGTCAGCTAAGATTGTGGCAACGGTATTAAAAGAGATTTCTGAGATGGTGCAGCCTGGGATGACGACTGCCGATCTCGATGCCTATGCTGAAAAGCGTATCCGCGAAATGGATGCAACTCCTAGCTTTAAGGGTTATCACGGTTTTCCTGCTTCAATTTGTGCCAGCGTTAATAATGAAGTCGTACATGGAATTCCCAATCCGAAAAAAGTTTTGAAGACAGGAGATGTCTTAAAAGTTGATACAGGAGCTTTTCATCAAGGTTTTCACGGCGATTCTTGCATTACGATCGCCATTGGTGAAGTCAGTCCGACAGCAACTAAACTGATCCGCGTTGCTGAAGAATCTCTCTATAAAGGAATCGAGCAAGTTAAGGCTGGAAATTATCTGATGGATATTGCAGGGGCGATCCAAGACCATGTAGAGGCGAATGGTTTTACAATCGTCGAAGACTTCACCGGACATGGTGTTGGTCGAAACTTACACGAGGAACCCTCGGTTTTCAACTTCCGTACCCGCGAGATGCCTAACGTTAAACTCCGTGCTGGAATGACGCTAGCAATTGAGCCAATTTTGAATGCCGGATCGAGATTTACGCGCATTCTTGCCGATCGCTGGACGGCTGTAACGGTAGATAATGCTCTTTCTGCTCAGTTCGAGCATACCGTGTTAGTTACAGAAAGCGGTTACGAAATTTTGACCGATCGCTCTTTGGTGTAATTTAATTTTGCTGCGTGAAAGTATCATCGTAGGGGCGCACAGCTGTGCGCCCCTACAGTCTACATGACACAATAATTCAAATTGCCCAGATCCAAAATCACTATGACGCGGGACAAGCACCTTATCCGTAATTTTCACAGAATTGGTCTAATACTAATAACGCTTTTATTAATACTTGTTTACCATCCACCAGCCACCGCAGCTACAGCCAAGCACTATACAGAATTAGAATTTCCCCCCCTCAAACAAGTACAAATTCCCAAATACGATCGCTACGAAATGCCAAATGGTATGGTGGTGTATTTGATGCCGGATCGGGATTTACCTTTAGTGGGAGGAACGGCAATAATTCGGACGGGCGATCGCTGGGAACCAGCAGATAAAGTAGGATTGGCAAATTTAACTGGAGTTGTATTGCGAACTGGTGGGACGCAGAAACATTCCGCAGATGAGTTAAATCTGTTATTGGAACAACGAGCAGCAGCGGTAGAAGTTGGAATTAATGATGCTTCTGGTTCTGCTAGTTTTAGCGCCTTGAGTGAAGACTTAGAAAGGGTGTTTGGGCTATTCGCAGAAGTTTTACAACAACCAATATTTGCTCAAGAAAAGTTAGATTTGGCAAAAACTCAAGTTAGAGGCGGAATCGCCCGTCGTAATGACGATCCGAATGGAATCGTCGGGCGGGAGTTTCAAAAATTAGTTTATGGCAGTGATAGCCCTTATGCGCGAACGGTGGAATATGCCACATTAGATAATATTTCCCGCCAGGATTTAGTGAAATTTTATCGTCAATATTTTCATCCCAATAATCTGATTTTGGGCATTGTTGGAGATTTCGACTCGCAGAAAATGCGATCGCTGATTCAAAAATATTTTGGCAATTGGAAATCTCAACCAAATCTATCTCAACCCCAAGTTCCAACAGCCTCTCAGTCTAAGTTGGGCGGATTATATTTTGTCAATCGCCCCCAATTAACTCAAAGCTACGTCCAAGTCGGGCATTTAGGCGGACAGCTCAACAGTCCCGATTATCCAGCTTTAGACGTGATGAATCAAGTCTTAAACGGATTTGGCGGACGGTTGTTTAATTCCGTGCGATCGCGTCAGGGTTTGGCTTATTCCGTCTATGGTGTCTGGAGTCCCCGCTTTGATTATCCTGGGTTGTTTGTAGCGGGGGGACAAACTCGTTCGGCTGCGACTGTCCCTTTTCTGCGTGCGATTCGGACTGAAATTGAAAAACTCCAAACCGACATAGTTCAATCAGATGAGTTACAACGCGCTAAAGAATCAGTATTGAATTCGTTTGTCTTTAATTTTGAAAACCCCAGCCAAACTCTGTCTCGCTTAGTGCGCTACGAATATTTTAGCTATCCGGCAGATTTCTTGTTTCGCTACCAACGCGGCGTACAAGCCACGACTGCGGCTGATGTCCAACGAGTTGCCAAAAAATACCTCCAGCCAGAAAAACTCGTTACCCTAGTTGTGGGTAATGCTAATGCAATTCAACCACCACTGAGCGCGATCGCCTCAGAAGTGATTCCGATTGATATTACAATTCCCGATGCTAAGTCAGGGTAATAAACAAGTCAAAAGTCAAAAGTCAAAAATTAGGAGTCAGGAGTCAGAAGTCAGAAGTAATTCTCCCTCAGCTCCCGATCGCTCCCGATCGCTCTCTTCTCCTACTCCCTGCTCCCTGACAACCGATAACTGACAACTGATGGCTGTTTGCGTCCAGACAAGTCGCGTAGCAACCCCATGATGGCGGGAACTACTGTGGGAGTGAGGATGGTTGAGAAAGCTAAGCCACCAGTGAGGACGATGCCTAACCCTTGATACAATTCGGCTCCTTGTCCTGGGACGACTGCTAAAGGTAACATTCCTAGTACGCTCGTGCCAGCTGACATGAAAATAGCACGGAGGCGATCGCGTGTGGCATTGTAAAGAGACTTATCGTAGTCTTCGCCCTCTGCTTGGAGTTGTAAAGTGCGGTCTACCAAGAGGATCGCATTGTTTACCACTACCCCAGTCAAGATGATAAATCCTAGTGCCGTAATCATATCCAAGGGGATGATAACACCGGGAATTTGGTTGGCGATCGCCAGACTCAACAATCCGCCACTCATTCCCATCGGTACTGTTGCCATAATGACGACTGGGTAGAGAAAAGAGCGATACAGCGCTACTAGTAGCAAGTAAATAATCAGAACAGACAGGATAAAAGCGGAAGACAATTGAGACAAGGTTTCAGCCAAGCGATCGGCAGATCCAGATAAATCTAACCGATATCCAGCGGGAAGATTGGCTCTGAGTGGAGCTAAAACTTGAGTTTCTGCACTATTGACTAACGATCCTAAAGGTGCTGTAGGTTCGAGAGAAGTTGTCAGGGTAATCGATCGCTCTAGGTTGACGTGGTTGACAACATCTGGTCCCGTTGTTTCCCGTACCTCGGCAACATCCGCTAGCTGCACTTGCTGCCCGCGATTGGTATACAGGGGGAGTTGGCGCAATTGTTCTGGAGTTTCGACAAAAAGATTTTGCAACTCCACCGAAACATCTAGTTCTTCTTTGCCATCGATAAAATCAGAAGCGATTCGACCACCTAACGCTGCTTCCACCATCGCTCCTACTTCCGCCTCTGACAGTCCAACTTCAGCTAAACGTTCGCGGTTGGGAATCACCTGCAATTCCCCAGCACCAAAAACATAATCTGACCTGACGTTACGCACGCCAGGAAATCCTCGCAGGCGATCGGTTATCTGCGTTTCCAACTGGCTCAACTGCTGCAAATCTGCACCCACGATTTGAATTTCAAACTCCTTACCTGGGTCTTGAAAAATCGAGAAGCGCGTCGGAATCAGAAAGCGATAGCCAGGAAAGTTATTGCTCTGCTGTCGCATTCGAACGACCATATTCGCAAGTCCGTTGGTAGTGGCAAATTCGGGTTTGAGAATTGCCGCAATCCCGCGCCTACCAGGACGTTCGATAAACATGACGCGATCGATTTCCGGTTGCTTGCTTAAGAAATCTCTTGCAGGTTGAGATAGACGAATAGCTTCGGGAATGCTGGTTCCTGGTAATGGTTCTGCCACCCAAAAAACTAAGTTGCGATTGCCTTCAGGCAGATAATCGGCAGGGGGTAGTAGAAAGATACTTGTAAATAGCAGGATGACGGGAATAGAAACAAGAATTAGCCGACGACCAACGCGACCCGCACCCAACGACCAAAGCACGGTAGATGCTAGAAATGATTCTAATTTGCTTTGAAATAAGCGAAAGACAGCAGAAGTACGAAAAACGACTGATTCGATTTTTTGTCTAATGGTTGTTGGTTGTTGGTTGACAGTTGATGGTTGTTGGTTGGTTGTATCCCGACTCCCGACTCCCGACTCCCGACTCCCGTCTCCTAGCATTTGCATTGCTTCATGCTGTTTGAGAAATAAACCAGAGAGCATTGGCACTAAAGTTAATGCAGCAAATAGAGAAAACAGGGATGCACAGGAAAGGGCGATCGCCATGTCTGCAAATAGCTGTCCGGCTTCTCCCTGTACCATGACTAGGGGAACGAAAACTACAACGTTAGTGAGGGTAGAACCTAACATTGCGCTCCAAACTTCTTGAGTGCCATCGATCGCGGCGCGAACTGCTCCTTTTCCTCGTTGCATGTGAGTAAAGACATTCTCAATCACAACGATCGCGTTGTCTACTACCATCCCTACAGCAAACGCTAACCCCGCTAAGCTAATAATGTTGAGCGATCGCCCCAAAAATGCCATGACGATGAATACTGTTATTAAGGTTGTAGGAATCGTGAGGGCAACGACTGCCACCGTTCGCATCGAACCTAAAAACAGAATTAATACGGCTGTTGCTAGCAGCGCCCCACTAACTAAGTTCCCTTGTACCAAGGCGATCGATTGTCCGATGTAGTCATTCTCATCGTAGTTGTAGACGAAGCGAATACCTTCTCCTTGGCGATCGAACTGGGCTTGCAACTCTGCCAGAGTTGCCCTCACTCCCCTAGATGTCTCCGGTACATTTGCTCCGACGCGCCGGATAATCCCAATTGCCACGGCAGGGGTATTGTTAAAAACTAAAGCACTCTCTAGAGGTTTGCGCCCCATTTGCACGGTTGCCACGTCTCGCATGTAGACTGTACCCGACGGATCGCGCCGCAGCACAAATCCAGCAATTTGCTCGATATCTTGCGATCGGCTGAGGGTACGCACGCGGTATTCTCGTCTACCCAGCGTTAGGGGACCGCCGCGAATGTCGCGATTATTTTCCCGTAAAACGCGCACGACATCGCCTATGGTCAGGTTGCGATCGAATAAAGCTTTGGGGTCAACCCTCACCTCAACTTCCCGTTCCCGACCCCCAGGAATGAGAAACTGCCCTACGCCTTCGACTCGGCGCAATCTCGGTACGATAACTTCTTCTGCCAAGTCGCGGTAGCGATCGGGATTGCTCTGAAACCCTTGTTTTGGGGCGAGGACAACCCACATCATCGGCGAACTATTACCCCCGACCATCTCCACATCAGACTCATTGACTTCTGCGGGGAGTTCCTCTACTTGTTGCAACTTATTCAACACATCCACCATCCGCTCGTTCACATCGCTGTTCCAAGTAAACTCAAGCGTGATGGCACTAATACCAGGACGGGAGTTGCTAGTAATCTCCTGTACTCCTAAAACTTCTTCCATCCGTTCTTCGATGGGACGAGTCACGAGGTCTTCTACTTCTGTGGAAGCCGCACCAGGATAGGTGGTAGTGATAGTAATTTCAGGGCGATCGCCTCCTGGTTGTAGTTCTAAAGGCAAACTCAACAGTGAAAAGATGCCAAATACGGCAAGCAGGCAAAACAACACGAAAGTACCGTGCCGCCAGCGGACGGCTGTTTCAATCAAGTTCATGGTAATTACGACTTACGACTTACGACTTACAGCCGCCCCATCTTTTAATCCATCCCCACCCCGTACAACGATCGCTTGTCCTTGGCTCAGTTGTGGGTTGGCGATCGCCATTTTTTCGCCCATGTCTGCCACGAGTTCGACTTCTAGTTGTCTGGCTTTACCGTCAGCAATGGTAAATACTAGCCAGCGATTTTCGCGCCGAGTCAATGCATCGCGGGGGACGACAAAACTAGGAGTATCGCTAGGCAACTGTAACTGTGCTTGTACTGCCATTCCTGGCAAGAGGTTGGCAGGGGGATTTGACAGTCTCACCCGCACGCGCTGTCGTCGGGAAGCTGTGTCGGCAGATGGTATGATACCCGTTAAGGTAGCGCGATCGCGCCAGTTGGGTAGCGCCCTGGCAGTTAACTCGACGGGCATACCCGCTCTTACACTGCCGCTGAGTGATTCTGGCACTTCTAGAAATACGTCTAACTGAGTGCCATTAACCTTAGTGGCAATCTCGTCACCGCTTTCTACCAAGTCTCCGCTACTGACTTGCCGTGTTTGGATGACACCGCTCGATACAGCTCTGATGCGCGTGCGTTGCAACGCTAATTCTGCTTGGCTTAATGCAGACTCGGCGGCGGCTACATTAGCTCGTTGCGCCTCAATTTCCTCGCGAGTGGGACCGGCGGTGGCTTCTGCTAACTCCGCTTGGGCTTGCATTCGCTCCCCTCTAGCGGCATCTGTCCGCGATTCTGCTTCGACTAATTCCCGGCGCGAGAGTGCGCCAGTAGTAACTAGACTTCTGGTTCGTTCTGAATTGTCTTGAGCTTCCTGTTCCCGCGCTTGAGCTGCTCGGACTTCGGCTTGCCTTTGGGCGATGATTTCCTGCCTCGTACCAACTTCTAAGCGTGCCAATTCGCTCCGAGCTTGAGCCAGCCTTGCTCTTGCTTCGGCTACAGCTAAACGCTGATCTGTATCGTCAAGGATGGCTACAACCGTACCAGGAGTGATGCGATCGCCTGGTTGGACTAAAACTTGTTGCACGACTCCCGATGTTCTGGTGCGGACTGTAGCGCTCTCACTTGCCTCGACTTGCCCTAACATACTGGTGCTTCGAGTTGCCGTACCTGAAGTTAAGGCGATCGTCTCTATGGGACGAGGTGGTTGCGGTTTTGCTGCCGCTGGTGCAGTGGCTTGGCTGGCGGGAGTTAATCCCCGTCCCAGTCCAACGCCTCCAGCTCCGACTAGGAGCATGAGTAGCAGCCACCACCGTTTCTGGGAGCGGGGTGACGGCGGCGGAGTCTGCAATTCTTCTCGGTTTGAAACGGAAACTTGGGAATCAGAGGTTGGCACGCTCGATACTCCTATCTCAAGAGTTAACGTTTAATCGTTGACGGTTGATACTCGTAACGCTGTTTTTGTCAAGCTGTTTTTGTTAACTATCTATGCAGCATGGCAAAGATAAATATGTAGTTGACATCCACGCGATCGCCTGATGTTGCAAGGATTCTCTTCTGCCTCCTATCTTTTGCCTGCTGGCAAAATCAGTTATTTCCCTCTACTGTCTATCGCTCGCGATCGCTCCATTAGATTGCCTTAACATCATTTCTGGCTACTCTGTCTGCTTTAAACAGGTAGTTCGTTAGTTAATAGCATGAAGTTTGATGGATAAATGTGACATCAATATGACACATTTATTAAATTTTCCTTAAACCTCAATTCGCAAGATTGAGTTACGTAAGTATCGCGAAATAATTTATACTGCCAGTAGTTAAATTACAGAGAGTTTGCTTTCACTACTACCAGTAACGGAACCGTCAGTACTAGTGTGCTGTCAGTGAGAAAAATTGCTCTGGATACAGAACTAGTCTTTTGAGTGAGATTGATGTGAGGAGGATTTTCGTGCCAAAACTAAAACTGAATGCAAGAATTGTGCGATCGCTCGCACCAGCCATGCCATTAGCCATACCATTAATTGTTTTGGGAGCAATCCCTGGTATTGCTGCCACTTTTGCTAGTTCTGAATCCACAGTTACACTTGACAACTTTAGTCATAATCCCTTCGATAGCGAGGTAATTACTGACACTTTTACGAATACTTTTGCCACAGATGATAATGTTAATACTAGTACAGATGCAATAGCAAACTTTATTACGGAACCACCATCTGCTTTCAACTCATCATTTAGTAGTACTGATGGTACTGGCAACAACTACTCTGGTACGGCAGACAGTTTTGCTGGAGTTTTAGGTAACTTTAGCGTTAATAGTGGCGAAACTTTTTCTTTTAATTTCGATGCTGATTTAAATTTAACAACATCCATAGACAATCCGCAAACTGAAACCGCGATCGCTGACGGTACGGTTTCTTTTGCCATATATGATACTAGTAATGTAGATAGTTGGACGCTTCTAGACTCATTTACAATTTCAGGAAATGTGACTTCTGGAAACAACGATTTTCTCAATTTTAATTCAAGTGATGGAACTCAATTAAATCTGAGTAATATTAGTCTGACTACAAATTTTGGCGGCGATCGAGAATCTGCATCAGCTTCAACCGAAGGTCTCTTTTCTCGTACTTTCGATCGCGTGACAAACTTAACCTTAGTAGAAGTCAAGGAAAATCGATCTACTGTTGCCGTACCGGAACCCTCAATTGTTGCTGGCACAATTTTAGGTATCTTTGCTTTAGGATATCGAGCCTGGAGTCGGCGAGTAACGGTCAAATAATCAGAAAAGAGACGTTAGTAGGGACACACAGATGTGCGCCCCTACAAATCGTGGATCTCATTTAATTGAAAATGGTTAGATCTCCTTTTATCCCTAGTCCAGTTAAAGCGGCTAAAATCAGAGATAGATTTTGTTTGTGATGTATTTTTGTGCAGCCTCAGAACGCTTCTAATCAATCTTTTGTGTTTGACTCGATCGATGCCGCTCTCGCCGACCTTAAAGCTGGACGCTCTATTGTTGTAGTAGACGACGAAAATCGCGAGAA
The DNA here is from genome assembly GCF_032860985.1 of Chroococcidiopsis sp. SAG 2025. Classification (GTDB taxonomy): domain Bacteria; phylum Cyanobacteriota; class Cyanobacteriia; order Cyanobacteriales; family Chroococcidiopsidaceae; genus Chroococcidiopsis. The sequence goes on along the minus strand of NZ_JAOCNC010000001.1, from coordinate 5,146,057 downwards.
TGAGGGCGACCTCATTTGTGCCGCTCAGTTCGCGACTCCAGACACGATCAATTTTATGGCAGTAGAGGCGCGGGGATTAATCTGTTTGGCAATGACGGGCGATCGCTTGGACGAACTCGATCTACCGTTGATGGTAACCAATAACACCGACAGCAACCAAACTGCTTTTACGGTAAGTATCGATGCTGCAACACATTTAGGCGTGACAACGGGTATTTCTGCCGAAGATCGCGCCCGCACGATTCAAGTTGCGATCAACCCCGCCACTAAACCCTCAGATCTGCGCCGTCCCGGTCATATTTTTCCCATCCGCGCCAGGACTGGTGGGGTACTCAAACGTGCCGGACATACAGAAGCAGCGATCGATCTAGCGCAATTAGCAGGGCTGTATCCGGCGGGGGTGATCTGTGAAATCCAAAACCCCGATGGTTCGATGGCACGGTTGAATCAGTTGATGGAATACGCCAAACATCACCAACTGAAAATTATTAGTATTGCCGATTTGATTAGCTATCGCTTGCAAAACGAGCGATTTGTGACTCGCGAGACCATTGCTCAATTACCGACTTCCTTCGGTGAATTTCAGATCTATGCTTATCGCAACAGCGTAGATAACTCCGAACACGTAGCAATTGTTAAAGGCGATCCGGCTCAATTTCGCGATCGCCCCGTGATGGTGCGGATGCATTCGGAATGTCTCACGGGCGATGCTTTGGGTTCGCTGCGCTGCGACTGTCGGATGCAACTACAAGCAGCTTTGAAAACGATCGAACATGCGGGTGCGGGGGTTGTCGTTTATCTACGTCAAGAAGGTAGAGGCATAGGCTTAATTAATAAACTAAAAGCGTATTCCCTGCAAGATATGGGGTTAGACACGGTAGAAGCCAACGAACGCCTGGGCTTTCCTGCCGACTTGCGCAACTACGGGGTAGGAGCGCAAATTCTCAACGATTTAGGTGTGAAACAAATTCGGTTAATTACCAATAATCCCCGCAAAATTGCTGGATTGAAGGGGTACGGTTTAGAAGTCGTCGATCGCGTGCCGTTGCTGATTGAAGCCAACGATTACAACTCGAACTACCTTGCCACCAAAGCCAGCAAGCTAGGGCATATGCTCTTACAAACATACTTAGTTGCTGCGGCAATTCACTGGCAAGAAGAATCTTTATCCGTCACGCAACGTTACGAGCGGTTAGAAAAGCTACGGCACATAGTCAGGACACATGATTTGTTATTGCAGGAAGAGGCGCGACCGTTAGCAGTAGCACTGTTCGGTCAACCTTCCCTAACATTTCACGTTGGCTTAGATCAACCCGAACTAGCTGCACCAGATTGGTATCAGCAACCAAATCATCCCTATCTAAAAGCGATCGCTCAAATTCTCGATAGCATATCGACCTTCCCCTACGTCCAGCGACTAGAATTCCTCGTTGCTCCCGGTCACGATCCGCTTACGGGTCTGCAAGTCCAATTAAACCGACACAATATTGGTACTGATATCCCACCTTCTGCAATCTTCGATCGACTAGAAACCCAGAAGATTTACTGTTTTGGGTGTTAGTTGTCATTGGTCATTGGTCATTGGTCAGTGACTAGCGGCTGGTGGAACCAGTAGTAAATAAAGTGTGGGGTGTGAGGAATGGGGTGTAGGGTGTAGGGTGTAGGGGTCGAATTGTGAACTGTGAATTGTCTTGCTCCCTCAACTCCCTCAGCGACCTTGCGCTCTCTTCTCTCCCGTGTCCCCGTGTCCCCGTGTCCCCGTGTCTCCCTCACTCCTCGCTCCTCACTCCTCACCCCTCATAAAGAGGTAATTCAATCCAAAAGCGACTTCCTTGCCCTAGTTGCGATTCTACGCCGACACAGCCGCCCATGCGTTCGATGCTTTTACGCACGATCGCTAAGCCGATGCCCGTACCTGGATAAGATTCAATTCCGTGTAGGCGCTCGAAAATGCGGAAGATCCGTTCGGTATCGCTTGATGCAATACCGATGCCGTTATCGATAATCCACAGGCGTGCCCACTGCTGTTGGTGGTATCGGATGAGCTGGTATTTTATTTCAACCTGCGGGTGGCTTTCTGGTTTGATAAACTTGAGGGCATTACTGAGCAAATTGGCGATCGCTTGGGTTAAGGTTTGGCTATGTGCTAAAACAGTCGGGAGAGGTGTTGTGACTGTAATTTCTGCCTGCTTTTCCTGCAAGTCTGTTTCTAATTGTTTGCGGGCAGATGCAATCGTTGTCATCAATGCGACGGGTTGTAAGGTAATTTTCGTGCGAGTCAGCTGGCTGTAGGCTAGTAACTCGGCAATCAGTCGATCCATCTGCACTGCGTCTGCGGTAATTGACTGGATGTATTCTCTACCCAAGTCATCAAGGCGATCGCTATAGTCTTCTTGCAATGCTTGGGCAAATCCTCGGATCGTCCGCAGTGGCGCGCGTAAGTCGTGGGAAGCTGAATAAGCAAAAGCTTCTAATTCTCGATTAATCTCCTGAAGTTGTGCCGTGCGATCGCTCACTTTTTGTTCTAAGGTGGCATTGAGTTGCTGAATTTCGGCGGCGGTGCGTTGACGTTCGGTTAACTGAATTTGCAATTGTTCGTTACTGAGATTGAGTTGTTGCTGTTGCTCGAATAAAGCGCAGACGAGATGCTTTAACGAGCGAGATAGCCGCCCGATTTCATCGCTGCTGGTAATTAAAGGTAGGTCTGTATTTGTCTCCCCTTGTCGTAGACGATCCGCCGCTGTCGCGATCGCGAGTAAGGGATAGGTGAGGCGACGCATGACAAACCATCCAGCAATGGCAAACAATATCCCTAATGTCAGATCTTGAGTAAAAATCTGGCGTTGTAAAGCCCGCACGGGTGCAAGTGCAAGATCGGCTTGTTGCCGCACTATGATCGTCCAACCGAGTCCAGGGTAATTTCGATATCCCGTACTACGGGCAAAACCCGTGAGATAGAGATCGCCGTCCGACCAGGTTTCGAGTGCGTAGCCGTTGCCTTGCTGCTGTAATGTTTGTAGATTAGGCAGCGAGGGGATTCGGTCTTGCAGTTCGATGGGCGCGAGTAGCACTTTGCCAGAGGCACTGAAGATGAAAACTTCCACCTGCGATCGATTTTGTAGCGGTTGTAATAAAGAGTCCCGAATTTCTTTTGCCCACGTCCAACTGAGATGAGCGCCCAGTACGCCTGTCAACTTACCCGCCGAGTCAGTTACGGGAGCCGAGATATCGATAAAGCGTAGGGGTTCGTTGGCTGGATTTGGTAGTAGCTTGGCTAAGAGCATAGCTTCGTGAACGTCGCCAACCGCTGCTTGAGTGCGGGCGTTTTGAAACCACGGTCGTTGAGCGACACTGAGATTTTCTAACAGTTTGCCCGTACTGACGAGAACCTGACCTGTGGCATCTGTCAAGCCAATCCAGCTATAAGTGGGATAAGTGCTTTGCAACCTGTCGAGTAGCGATCGCTTTTGGGATCGAGGAGAGTTGGGATTGCTCAACAAATCTAGCTCGGTCAGGTTTTGGATCTCGCGATATCGCTCGAACATGCCGCGATCGAGTTTATCAGATACTTGGTATGCTAACTGCTCTAACGCAATGCCAGCATTAGTTTTGACGCGATCGCTCGCCGTAGCACTGACCGTAATACTCGCGATGACTGCCATGACTAGCGCAATACTACATATTGTTAAGCCTAGCCGCGCCCTCAAGCTTTGACGCGGATCGAGGCGCGTAGCCACGCGATCGAGCAATTTTTCTGAAGCCAAAATTTGATGAAATGCCATCGGCGTATTTTCTAGTCCAAACTATTTTGGCAAATGATTTTGGCGCAATACAGGTCGATTTTCGCTCTCTTGCCGCGTTGCATCCTAAAATTGCATTGCAATAGTAGTCAGATGAGTCATTGCTGCTCTTTTTAGTTAATTTTCAGCTTTTTACTAATAAGTTGGTGTTATTATTTTCTGACGAGATAATGCCAGCGGAATATAAAAATATCAATGCCGATTGCTAAACTTCGTACATTTTGTTGTGTACAATCAATAGTTAAAACTTTCGTAACAGCGTCACTGAAATTGATATCTCTTTAACAAAATTTGTTTAACAAAATTTGGATAATCTCATATTACTAAAAATACTGAAATTTTAAAAAATATTTAAACATCGAATGTTACGTATTCTGTTGATAGACGATAATCCTAGCGATCGCCAGCTCGAAAGTCGCGAACTTCGGCGCGAGTTTGCCGAAATAGAAATCCAAACGGCGATCGATACGGCTGAGTTTGAACGCACTTTAGCAGCAGGCGGATTCGATCTCGTCATCACAGATCATCAACTGCATTGGAGCGATGGACTAGCTATTTTGGATGCTGTCAAAGCTAAGTATCCCGAATGTCCGGTGATTTTGTTTACCGATAGCGGTACGGAAGAAGTTGCTGTTGCTGCTATGAAGCGGGGAGCGACAGATTACGTCCGTAAGGGAAAACCCTATCGCCTCGCGATCGCCGTGCGCGAAGCTGTAGAAAAGCAAAACCTGCGACAGGAACGAGCCAAAGCGATCGAACAAATGCAGCTTTCGGAAGCGAATTTACGATTTGCGCTAGAGGCGGCTGATATCACTGCCTATACTTGGAATTTGCAAACCGGAGCAGTTCGTCGTTTGGAGAATGCGGGTAACTTGTCGGGACTTGGGAATGGCGAGATCGTAGGGTCGTTCGAGCAAGTGGTGAATCTAGTTCATCCCGACGATCGGGCACTATTTCAAGCTGGGATTCAAACCGCCATTAAAACAGGAACCTATAGCTGCGAATTTCGCATTTTCAAACCAGATGGCTCGGTTGCATGGGTTCTAGATAAAGGGCGAACGATTTACGATCGCTCGGGAAACCCAGTAGGACTGTTTGGCATTGCCTTGGATATCACGCAACGCAAACAACTCGAACAAGAACAAGCGCGGCTATTTGAGCTAGAACAAGTTGCCCGTAATGCTGCTGAAGCCGCCAACCGAGTTAAAGATGAGTTTTTGGCAGTGCTTTCGCATGAGTTGCGATCGCCACTGAATGCAATTTTAGGTTGGGCGACAATTCTCGAATCGGGACGACGAGATGAAACGACGCTACAGCGAGCAATTAGTACGATCTTGCGCAACGCTCAGGTACAAACTCAATTGATTGAAGATCTGCTCGACGTGTCTCGCATCGTGCAGGGTAAATTAAAGCTACAGTTTATTCCACTCAATTTAGCTACCCCAATTCAAGCCGCGATCGAAACAGTTGAGTTGAGCGCTCAAGCCAAATCAATCGATTTGCAGATCTTCCTCGATCGCGATCTAGGATTCGTTTATGGCGATCCCAATCGATTACAACAAGTTGTCTGGAATTTACTCACAAATGCGATTAAGTTCACACCATATGGTGAGCGGGTTGAAGTGTGCTTGTCGCTTGAAAAAAGGAGCCAGCAATTAGTAGCAAAAAATCGAGAAGCGTCTTCCGACTCCCACTCTCCCACTCCCGAATCCCTCTCTTATGCTCAAATTACAGTTAGTGACACTGGTAAAGGTATTGCAACTGAGTTTTTACCCTATGTATTCGAGTTATTTCGGCAAGCTGATGCTTCGACTACCCGCAACTACAAGGGACTAGGACTTGGCTTGGCGATCGTGCGCTATCTGGTGGAAATGCACGGCGGTTCGGTAGCCGTCGAGAGCCTGGGAGAAGGGCACGGAGCCACGTTTACAATATTATTGCCTTTGATGGAAAGTCTGGAGCCGGGAGGCGCAGGGGCGGGTTTAGCAAAAGATTCGCGGCTTACGTCAATAAATTGTGACTCAAAATCCGCGCGTACAGGGGAGTCGGGGAAGAAAGCAGAGGAGACTTGGAGACTAGGAGCAGGGGAGAAAATACCTCTCACTCCTCACTCCTCACTCCTCACTCCTCACTCCTCACTCCTGACTACTCCATTACCCCTCAACAATCTGCGCGTGTTGGTCGTTGATGACGAACCAGATAGCTGTGAAGTGATCGCAGTGATTTTGCAAACGAGCGGTGCAAGGACGTATACTGCTGGCTCAGTACAAGCAGCTTTGCAAGCCCTAGAAGCTTTCCAGCCAGATTTGCTAGTCAGTGACATAGGAATGCCGGGAGAAGATGGATATGCGTTGATCCGCCAGCTCAGAACTAAAACAACAGCACAACGGCAGATTCCGGCGATCGCGTTGACAGGATTTGCCAGACTTGAGGATCGAACTCAGGCGATCGCGGCTGGCTTTCATCGTCATTTACCTAAACCCATCGATCCAGACACGCTGATTGCCGTAGTTACAGATCTGATACAAGAGACAGGTAGGACATTTGATAATTGGTAGTTGGTAATTGGTAATTGGTAGTTGGTAGTTGCGTTGTGTGTTGCGGTGCGGTGCGGTGCGAGATCGAAAGTGGCGAGTGGCAAGAGGCAAATTTTGACTTTTGACTTTTGACTTTTGACTTTTGCCTTGTTCTCACCGCCAGTCTGTACCAATACGGATTGTGAGCGAAGAATCCAAATCGCCGATCGCGGCGGCTTCAATATTGCCGACACCTAAGATTTGCTGAATTTTAGTTGCTGCTTTGGTATCACCTTTTTGAGCGATGATATTAGTCTGGCGTTGAATATCCGACCAATCGGAGACGGCATAGACGTTTGTAAAGCCTCTGTGCTTGAGGTATTTGACGACTTTTTGACTCAATTTAGGTCTGCCCGAAGCATTTTGCACGGCAATTTTTAGGCTGGTCAGCGGTTTGGGTTTGGGTGCAGCCCCAATCGTAGAAGTCCCGAAGTACTGACTCATAATCTGGTCTTGACCTGAAGTATAGAGCCAATAGCTGCTGGGGTCTTGACTATAAGGGCTGAGATCTCCTGGTAATAAGAGCATTTGCCAGTGTTGCGGCTTCATTTGGACGCTAAAATGCACGATCGCCCTCAGCTCTTCTGGACTGAGATTGGTTTCCACCGCAGTTTGCATAATTTTGGTAATTTCGGGCAGTTGGGGTAGTATTGCCGGACTAGTAAGGCGATCGCGCAAAGCTGCAATCAACATCTGCTGGCGCTGGATGCGATCGAGGTCTCCCTGGTTTGAGGCGCGGAAACGAGCAAACTGTTCTGCTTGTTCCCCATTTAAAGTTTGCCAGCCTTGTTCTAGATCGATCTGCAACCGTTGCGTCCGGTCTTGGTATACCATGCGTTGAGGGACAAATACCTCAATCCCTCCCATCCGATCTACTAATTGCCGCAAAGCATCTGTATTGATGCTGAGGTAGCGATCGATCGGCACATTATTTAACGTGCGGCTGACAACCCGCGCTGTTAAAGGTGCGCCCCCCAAGGCATAAGCGCGAGAAATTTTATCTAGACCGATCTTGGGTATGACAACTTGACTATCTTTAGGAATTGAAAGTACCCTGATGGCTGGGCGATCCGGATTGAAGCGGACTAACAGCATTGTATCGCTAGTCCCAGTTGCCGACGCAGATTTATGATTATACCCGATGGTGCTAGGAGGAGGTTCGATACCCAGAACGAGAATATTTACCGGACGGGAGAGATTGTAGGGCAAGCCATTGCGGAGGAAAGTACTACGCGGTTGCGGAGAGTCTCTAGATAGCAAGTCAGAAGAAGTGCGACTGCCCCAAATTGGTAATAGCAGCGCCACCATTGCCCCTAGCAAGATCGACAAATTAACCACGCCAATCCAAAATAGGAGACGGTTTCTTGTCATCTGAAACCACAACCAACGGCGAAAAGACAAGAAATTCTGGCGAGTGACAGACAGCGATCGCCTTACCTCCACTTCTTGCAGTTGTCGTTTCAACCGCCGATCGACTCGTTTTAGTACTCCAATCACAGCAACTTATTCCCCCAAGCCAAACCCTACAGAAATAGTAATCCAATAAGTTACGATTGCCTTTAGCAAAAGCAAAGTAAACTCGAAAGCAGATTTAACAATTTTTGACGCAAACACTTATGAATGGTTCTCTCATCCCTGTGATTTTGGCTGGAGGTAAAGGCGAACGTTTTTGGCCCCTCAGCCGTAGGCATCGCCCGAAGCAGTTTTTAAGTTTAGATGGTAGCGGTAAAAGTCTACTGCAAGCGACAGCCGATCGCCTCTTCCCCCTAGCAGGGAATTGGGAAAATCTCTGGGTGGTGACATCAAGCCAACTCGCTGAAGGAGTAGCAGTACAACTCCCCCAGATGCCAGCTCAGAACATTCTGGCAGAACCAGAGGGACGAGATACAGCCCCAGCCGTGGCTTGGAGTACGCTGGAAATAGCGCAACGCTATGGGGAAGACGCTGTCATCGGTTTTTTCCCAGCCGATCCTTGGATTGGAGATTTGCCAGGATTTCAACACACTTTACAAGCGGCTGCCCAATTAGCCGCTACCACAGACGCGATCGCTACCTTGGGAGTTAAGCCCAGCTATCCGGCGACTGGCTACGGTTATATCGAGCAAGGCGATCGGACTGGAATTTATGGTAACTTACCCGTCTATCGCGTCAACCGCTTTACCGAAAAACCAGACCTACGTACAGCCGAAGAATTTCTCACCACGGGGCGATTTTGTTGGAATAGCGGCATGTTTATCTTTCGAGCTGGGGTGGTACTGAAAGAACTGCATACCCATGCTCCAGACATCCTCATCCCCCTCAAACAGCAAGGTAGAGCAGCTTACTCGCAGTTGCCCAAAATTAGCATTGACTATGCCTTGATGGAGAAAACCAAACTCGCCTACGTGCTACCAGCCGATTTTGGTTGGGACGATTTAGGCGACTGGAATGCGATCGCCCGTTTGCTCCAAGGAGAAACCCCCAACGTCGAAGTCGGTCATCATGTCGGACTAGATACCGCAGGAACCTTGATTTATGCTGAAAATGACGAAGACGTAGTTGTCACTATTGGCTTAGAAGATGTCGTCATCGTGCGCGATCGTAACGTTACCCTCATAGTCAAGAAAGACCGCACTCAAGAAATCAAACAAGTTTTGAAATTATTGCAGGATAATCCTAAATTTAGTCATTTATTGTAAAAAGGTCCTTGGTCATTAGTCATTGGTCATTGGTCATTGGTGGTTGATAGTTTTTGCTCCCTCAGCAACCTTGCGCTCCCTCAGCTCTCTTACCCCTGCTACCTGACGACTGACCACTCCCCTTGTGGCAGATGAGTTAAGTTGCTATTTAGGATAGAAGTTGACTGTTGGTAGCGAGATTGATAGTTATGCTGACAAGCCAATGGGGTACAGCCGATAGAACAGCAGCGTTAGACTCGATTAAGTTCTATCAAAAATCTATTTCTCCTCGTAAAGGCTTTGATTGCCCGCACAGAATTTTGTATGGCAGCCAATCTGGCTCTGCTTATGTCAAACATTTACTGACTAATCGGAGTTTCTTGTCAGCCATAAAATTCTCAATTCAACGATTTCAGGCTTGTTCCCGTGCCAGCCAAATCCTCAAATCTCAAAAAACGTCGCTGGCTTCGGCTGCATCGTGATTTCTTGCTGCATACCATTATGAGAGAGCGCACGAGCAGAGAGCAGAGGCGCAACAACCAACTTACGACTTACGACTTACCAATTACCCATTACCTAAACTGTGTTCTTAACTCAAAATACTTCTCGTCAAAGAGAAATCGCTGAAATTCTTTTCCGTAACGGCTGGGACTATATGCGACGGCTGCTAACCGGGGGCAAAACAGACGAGCCTCAGTTACCGACACCAGCTGTACTACGCAAAATCCTGGTGGATTTGGGACCCGTTTACGTCAAATTCGGGCAGCTCATGTCTACCCGTCCAGATCTCCTACCTGCTTCTTATATTGAAGAACTGTCAACCCTACAGGATGATGTTCCACCCGTTCCTTGGGCAGAAATTGAAGTTGCGATCCGCCAACAACTCAAAAAACCTTTAGAAGAAACTTTCAGCAAAATTAACTTTCAAGCCGTCGCTGCTGGTTCGATCGGTCAAATCCATCGCGCTACGTTGACAGATGGTCGAGAAGTCGCTATCAAAGTCCAGCGTCCAGGCATTGATGCGATCGTCGCTCAAGATATTTCCTTAATTCAAGGAGTAGCCGATTTAGTGGCGCGCAGTGAGTTCGGTCAGAATTATGAAATTAAATCTTTAGCAAACGAGTTTACTGCGGCATTAGAGGCAGAATTAGACTTTACCAGAGAAGCGCATTTTGCCGAACAGTTACGGCGCAATTTGTCAGCTAGTAAGTGGTTCGATCCGCAGCAATTAGTCATAGCAGAAATTTTCTGGGATTTGACCACAGAAAAATTGTTGGTGATGGAATGGTTGGATGGAGTCCCTTTATTATCGGCAAATTTTGCTGAAAGTAATGGTAATGGTGTAACTTCAGAAATCAAGCGGCAAGAAATTACAACTTTGCTATTTCGTGCTTTTTTCCAGCAGCTTTATATTGATGGATTCTTCCATGCCGACCCGCATCCAGGCAACATTTTCTATCTCAAAGATGGGCGTGTTGCGCTGTTAGATTGCGGTATGGTAGGCAAGCTAGATCCTCGTACCCAGCAAATTTTAGTAGAAATGTTGTTGGCAATTGTCGATATTGACGCTCAACGATGCAGTCAGTTGACGTTGCAATTGTCAGATTCAGCTCAACCTGTAATTCTATCACGGCTGGAAAATGATTACGATCGCATGTTGCGGAAATACTATAACTTAGATTTGTCTCAAATCAATTTCAGTCAAATTATTTACGAATTGCTGCAAGTTGCCCGTAACAATAAAATTCGCTTGCCAAGTAATATGGGTTTGTATGCGAAAACTCTTGCCAATTTGGAAGGATTAGCACGTCAATTTAATCCAGAAATTAATTTTCTCGATGAAGTCAAACCTTTGTTAACAGACTTGTTTCGTCGCCAGTTATTGGGCAATCGCCCTGTAGAATCTTTATTACGAACAGCCCTCGATATCAAAAGTCTTTCGCTGCAATCCCCCCGCCAGATCGAACTGTTATTAGACCGCGTGACCTCAGAGACATTGCAATGGAATTTATCGGTACGGGGATTAGATAGCATACGTCGTACCCTTGATGACTCTGCTAACCGCCTCTCGTTTAGCGTATTAGTTGGCTCGTTAATTATGGGCGCAGCGATTATTTCTTCCAAAGCCCAGACAGCACAGCTATCGTGGCTCAGTAGCGTCCTATTTGCAGTGGCAAGTTTGTTGGGATTGTGGCTGATTTTTAGTATTTTGCGATCGGGGCGTTTGCGGTAGGCTTTATTAAAGATAGACGAGCCTGCCAAACTTTCAAATCTTCGCGATTCACTGCCTTAATGCAATATCAAATCGTACACAAAACAATCTACACCTACAGCCAACCAATAACTTTAGAGCCGCACACAATTCGCTTGCGTCCTCGGTCGGATGGATGGCAAACTTTGCAGGACTTTGAACTGAAGATATTGCCAACTCCCGTGAGTCAGTCTCAAATAATCGATTTGGATGGTAATGCGGCAATTAAAGTTTGGTTTGGTTCGCAAACTACAGAATTATTAGAAATTCAAACGCGATCGCAAGTAGAAACTCACTGCACCAACCCGTTTAATTTTCTGTTGGAACCGTGGGCGAATAAATTACCAATTGATTATCCGAGTTCGATGCGATTGCAACTTCAACCATATCTGCAAGGATATTGGAATACAGCAGGAATAGATCCAGTTGCAATTCAACTGGCACAAGAAATTTATCACGCCAAAAATGGGGAAACGATAGGATTTTTAACAGCACTCAACGAACGAATTTATCAAAATTGTCAGCAAATCATCCGCGAGACAGGCGCACCTTTACCTCCAGGTATTACTTGGACGGAAAAGTCAGGTTCTTGTCGCGACTCGGCAATCTTATTTATGGAAGTTTGTCGCGCTATAGGTCTAGCAGCACGTTTTGTCAGCGGCTACCAAGAGGGCGATCCTGATGCCAACGATCGCCATCTTCACGCCTGGGCTGAGGTGTTCTTACCTGGCGCAGGCTGGCGGGGTTTCGACCCTACACATGGGTTAGCTGTGGCTGACGGTCACATTGCCGTAGCTGCCAGTGCCATGCCTCAGAGTGCAGCACCAGTTAAAGGTGGATACAAAGGAAACGCAAAGTCCGAGTTAAGTTACAAATTATCGATTCAACCAGCGATCGCGCAATAAATTTAGTTGATGGTTGATAGTTGTTAGTTATTGGTTGTTGGTTAACGGTTAAAAACTGCTCCCTCAGCAACCTTGCGCAACCTTGCGCTCCCTCAGCTCTCTTCCCTGCTCCCTGATAACTCACTGATTATCGTATTTTTCTAGATGTTCTGGTTCGACTTGCGCCGCAGTTATCCAGGCTTGCATTGTGGGAAGATGTCGGATTGCTTCGGCGTAGTCTTGACAAATAGGATCTAATTTGACTCCATAAGTAATAAATCTAGAGACAACAGGGGCAAACATGGCATCGGCAATTGTAAAGTGACCGAACAGCAGATCGCCGTTATTATTACCAAATTTCTCGCGGCATTCGCGCCAAATTGTGGTGACGCGATCGATATCTTCTTGTACGCCTGGTTTCATACCTTTACCAGGAAAATGACTGCGACAATTCATGGGCATATTTTGGCGCAAATTTTGAAAACCTGCGTGCATTTCGGCACTAATCGATCGCGCCAAAGCACGAGCAGCTAATTCGGTTGGTAATAATTTAGCAGCGGGAAATTGTTCGACTAAATATTCGCAAATTGCTAAAGATTCCCAAATTGTAATATCTCCGTGCTGCAAAACTGGTACTTTTCCAGTTGGGCTGTAGTGAAAAATTTCTTGACGGAATTGTGGTGTGTCAAGTGGAATTCGTACTTCGTTAAAATCCACGCCAATATGTTTTAAAACTAGCCAAGGACGTAGCGACCAAGAAGAGTAATTCTTGTTGCCAATAACTAACGTGAATTGTGTCATGTGTCATATTGATTTAGAGGATGACAGCGATCGCTTAGTCTTTTGAGTTTAACGAATCGGGACGAACCCAGCCTGCTTGACGATCGCCTGACCTTCTTTAGATAGCAACATGTTGACATAGGCAAGTCCAGCTTTTTCATCAACTGAGCGATCGCGACGGATCATTATAAATAGGCGGCGAGTCATTGGATAAGTGCCGTCTAGAAACGCTGGTGCATTAACCTCTCTATTCTCTGTCAAAGGTTGCACGTATTGTTTGGTGTTGGCTTTAGCTAAGGCAACGGGACGGATTGACTTCTGGTTAGCAAAAATGGGAGCCGAACCGTAAGAGATTCCACCCCGTGTTGCGGCAACCTTACGAATTGCTGTGGTATAATCGCGGACAATTTGCACGTTAGAGCCGATATCTTCGCCTTCGCCGCCCAGTAGTAACTTAAGTACGCTCGTAGTTTTCGGATCGAGTCCAACAGGCACAATTGGCACGTTTGGTCCTCCCACCTGCTGCCAGTTTGTCACTTTGCCTCTGAAGATCGCTTGTAGTTGGTCTATGGAAAGCCCGGTAACAGGCAGAGATACATTGGTATAGAAGATAACCCCGTCGATCGCTACTGGTATTTGTTCTAAGGATAATCCACGGACTTTAGCCTTGTTGTAGTCACCTTCCTCAAGGGGTCGAGCGCTCTGAGCAATGCTCAATTCACCATCGATTAGCATTTTAATCCCCGTACCAGAACCAGGTTCACCATTAAAAGGCTCGGTGTAGCGTAGATTAAATCCTGGGTGGGCTTTGGCGATCGCATCATTCATACCACCAGCAGTCAGCGCTGCAAAAGTGTGAGCGCCGCCGTAGTTGAACAGACCCGATGGCACATCTTGTACCTCTTGCATTGAATTACGCAGTTGCAAACCAGAAGTATCGGCAAGTTCTGCTGGTATTGGCTGTGGTAGTAAGACTGGATAATTTTTCCAAAAAATATAGGCTAGTCCCCCAACAAAGATCAGAAGTGCCGGAACTAGAAACTTAGCAGGACTTGCAATGATTCGCCAGTTTTGTTTCAGAAAATTTTGTTGCAAGAAATGATGTTTCTGCGGAGTTCCATTCAGGGATTGGGAAGTCTTGGGAGCGATTCTCAATGGTTGTGGAAATCCAGACTGAGCAGTCTGAGGGATTTCTAGCTGCCTTGAATGTTCGTCTGGAAGGGCAGCGGGAAAAATGGGGTTTAAAACCTGTAAAATTTCATCTGCCGATTGAACACGATTGGCAGGCTTTTGTGCCAACATCCGGTTCAGAGTTTTTGCCAGGAGTGGGTTTAGCTTTAACTCCTGCTCCCACGACCACTGTAGCGTATCTGGATCGAGCAATTGCTGAGGCTTTTTCCCCGTCATCAATACGAGGATAGTAACTGCTAGAGCATATAAATCGCTGTGGGGTGCTACTAGTCCAAAATAAAGCTGTTCCTCTGGGCAATAACCGATTTTACCCACACATGTGATCTCCGAACCAGCAAGATTTTGCTCTGCTTCTATTTGCGTACCTATTTGAATTGCCACCTGTTTAACACCTCCCATATCAATTAATACCGGAAGACGATCCTCCCTACGGAGGATGATGTTATCAGGCGCAATATCTCGATGAACTACCCCTCGACGATGAAGATAACTGAGAACTGGTAGCAGATTTTGTAAGAGTTCTAAAATTTCTGTTTCACTAAAGCATTGACCTTGCTCTAAGCGATGCTCAAAAAGATCCTTATATGTTGGTCCATCAACATAATCTAATACTAAAAAAATTCGTCCTTCTTGCCGAAATATCTGCCAGAACCGGGGAATTTGTGGATGTTCTAGCTGGTGCAGGATCGCTGCTTCTCTTTGAAATAATTCTTCTGCTTTCTTGAGGGCAGTAGTGTTCCTCATCGAAGGCATAAACTCTTTAATCACAAACTTTTCTCGAAACCGCCCCATGTCTTCTGCTAAGTAGGTTCTACCGAATCCTCCCTGTCCTAGCTGTCGTTGGATGATGTAGCGCTCGTGAAGGCAAGTTCCAGGTTGCAACGGCTCACCATCATTTTCTGTGAGCGAAATTGCACCTACTGGCTGGGATTGTACTATTTGTAAAAGTTCACCACATTGAGAACAGAACCTTGCTCCTGCTGCAACTTGGTGTCCCCTACTACAGACAATACTCATAGTCGTTTTCAACCCTGATGACACAAGTATAAAACACTTCAGAAGTCAGCTTATGATTTCGGTATTTATTCGTTGCAGTTCTCTGCTCGGCAGAAAGTATAAAAGGATATATGAAACAGTCAAAAATACGAGCAAATTGCTTAATTACTAAATACAAGCCCCACCATTGCTATTACAGATTTTGTATAGATATTTATAGATTTTTATATATTGCTCGATCTCACACGCGGTTCAAAGCAGCGCTCTGTTTCTAAATATTGCGGGCGATTGAAAAGGTTTTGCCAGACTACAGCGATTTAGAGCGTCTTTTTGCCAAATATTGCTGGTGATACTCTTCTGCCAGCCAGTAAGTTGAAGCAGGTTGAATTTGGGTCACGATCGCCTTATCGTATTTATGCGATCGCTCTAACTGTGCTTGAGAATGTCTAGCTATTTGTTCTTGTGCGGGTGTGTGATAGAAAATGACCGAGCGATATTGTTCTCCTCGGTCTGCACCTTGTCGATTTAAACTTGTCGGATCGTGGATTCTCCAGAATAAATCGAGTAGTGTCTCATAGCTAACTATCGCAGGATCGTACTCTACTTGGCACACTTCAGCATGTCCCGTAATCCGAGATAGTACGTCTAAATAGCTGGGATGCTCGAAGTGTCCACCCATATAGCCGACGGAAGTGGAAACCACACCTTGACAGGTGCGAAAAGCAGCTTCTACACCCCAAAAACATCCAGCTCCAAAAGTTGCTTTATTGGTCATTGGTAACTGGTAACTGGTAACTGGTCACTGGTCACTGGTCACTGTTTAAAACAGCGCCCCTCGGCTTCACACTCAGTCTTTTGTTGGCGTTGGGCGACAATTGTTTTCAGATCTGGTCGTCCCGTCAGCGCCAACCGCAAGTCAGCCCAAATTTCGTAGAGGCGATCGACGATCGCGCCAATTATAGGTAATTTTGTTGCAGCATAGATCCAACCCATACCTAAAATCTCGTAAACTCGGCGAAAAACTTCTACGTTTTTGACAATTGTGCCGTCAGGAAGAATAGCGTGGATGCGTCCCATTGCCGTTTCAAAGTCAACTCCACCGTTAGCTGCGGGGTGATAATTCTCGTCTGCGATGTCTACAAACTCAACTAACCCTCGGTTAGCATCTCGTTTGCGCAAAAAATTGACCTCACGCATACACAAGGGACACTCGCTGTCATACAGTAGCTTAATTTGCCATGCTGGAGACTGTGTAGTGGTTTGGGTAGCGTGAGGCTGGGTGTTTGGTAACGACATAAATTAGCGATCGCGTTTTGACTTTTAACTTTTGCCTTTTGACTTGCTCATTAACTATCTTAATAAAAGTTAATAGCTAGAAACTGCGATCGACGGGCGCTCTTTTAGAGAAGCGAGTTTCGATTGACTTGATAATGATATACAGCACGGGGATAACGAATAGACTCAACACAGTTGCAACGCACATCCCGCCAAAAGTTGCAGTTCCCAAAGATTGACGCGCCGCCGCACCAGGACCCGTAGCAATCATCAACGGAATACCACCAGCAACCGTGGAGAAGGCTGTCATCAAGATCGGTCGCAAGCGTTCCTTGGCTGCCTCAACTGCTGACTTGGTAATACTCAATCCCTCATCACGCAGTTGATTGGCAAACTCGACGATCAGAATTGAGTTTTTGCTTGCCATCCCAATCAGCATCACAAATCCAACTTGAGTGTAAATATCGTTGGCTGCACCTCGAACGAGAACGGCAAGTAAAGCGCCGAGAATTGCTAATGGTACTGTCAGCAGAATAATAAACGGATCGACAAAGCTTTCGTACTGGGCTGCTAGTGTTAAAAACACGAAGACTACGCCCAAACCAAAGATAAAAATTGCCTGTCCGCCAGACTCGACTTCTTCTAAAGAAAGTCCAGACCACTCATAGCCAAATCCTCTTGGTAGTGTTTCTTTTGCCACCGCATCCATCGCTTTAATGGCTTGTCCCGAACTCACGCCTGGGGCAGGAGAACCGTTGATTTCCACCGAGCGAGATAAATTGTAGTGGTTGATGATTGAGGGTGCGATAATTTCTTTCACGGTAACTAAGTTACCTAGCGAAATCATTTCACCCGTTGGCGCTCCTTCAGGGACATTACGCGAACGCACGTACAATTTCTTAATATCTTCTGGGTTGGAACGAAACTCTGTATCAGCCTGCACGTAAACTCGATACGCTCGATTAAACTGGTTGAAGTCATTCACGTAGGTAGAACCGAGAAAGGCTTGCAGGGTGTCGAAAATATCTTCCACCGGAACCCCAAGTGCGTTAGCTTTGTCGCGGTCGACTTCTACGGAAATTTGCGGTGTATTAGCGCTGAAATTAGGACGCAAGCCAGTCAGTTGCGGTCGTTCGGGAGATGGATAAGTATTGGCGCGACCGAGGAATTGACCCAAGGCTGCACCTATCGCGTCAAACCCTAAATTTGCCCTGTCTTGTAGGTGAAACTCAAAACCGCCAAAATTCCCCACACCATTAATGGCTGGAAAGTTAAAAGGAATCACAGTAGCTTCCTGAATCCCCAACATTTTCGGGAATAACCCCGAAGGCTGGGGGAAAAAGCCGCCAATAATTGCTTGTAACGATTGGTTTGCAGCCCGCCTCTCTGCCCACGGTTTAAGAGTGGTAAAAATCAAGCCGTTATTCGGTGTCGCACCGCTGAAGCTAAAACCACCGACAGCAAAGATCTGTTGCACTTCTGGCACTTCCTTGAGAATTGCCTCGGCTTTTTCTAAAACTTTTTCGGTGTAGTTGAGCGATACTCCCTCTGGTGCTTGGACGACCGTAATAAATACCCCTTGGTCTTCATCGGGAATAAAGCCTGCGGGAATGAAATTGTAGAGCCAATAAGTAAACCCTAATGCGACTACAAATAAGGCGAGAATAATCCCCTTAGCATTAGTCAGTTTAGAAATACTACGACTGTAAATTATTCGGGTTTTCTCGATCGCCCAGTTAATCCCATTAAAGAACCAGTTATTCGGGACTTGTCCGCGCCTGAGTAACAATGCAGACAGCATTGGCGTAAATGTCACGGCGTTGAATGTCGATACGGTAATCGAAAAGGCGATCGTCAGTGCAAACTGTCTGTATAACTGTCCGGTTGTCCCAGGGAAGAACGCCACTGGGACGAATACGGTAATCAAGACGAGAGACGTGGCAATGACGGCACTAAACAGCGAATTCATCGAGGCGATCGCTGCATCTTGCGGTCGGAGTCCATCATCCTGAATTCGGCGCGTGATATCTTCGACAATCACCACCGCATCGTCTACAACTAGACCCGTTGCCAAGGTCAAGCCGAAGAGAGTCAGGGTATTAATTGAAAAACCGAAGATTTTGACAAAAATAAACGTCCCGATTAAAGCTACGGGCATGGCAATTGAAATTACCAATGCCGATCGCCAATTTTGCAAGAATAAATAAACGATGATGACGACCAATCCGACTGCTTGCAGCAACGAAACGATCACCTCTTCCGTTCCAGCTTGGATAAATGTCGTGGTATCGAAAGCAATTTCATAGTGCATCCCAGGCGGAAAGGTTTCTTTTAATCGCTCCATTTCCTGCTTCACAGCCGCCGCCGTATCGAGGGCGTTACTCCCAAATTGCTGATTGATGCCTAAGCCTATACCTCTATGCGTGATGCGATCGCTGGCAGTAAACCGCAACAGAGAACTATAATTTTCCGCTCCTAGCTCCGCTCGACCGACATCCCTAAGTTTGATTAGCGTGCCATCTTCAGCGGTTCTAATGACGAGATTGTTAAATTCCTCCTCGTTCTGCAATCTACCTTGAGCATTGACAGCGTACTGGTACAGTTGCTCGGATTTATTTGGCGGTTGTCCGATCTGCCCTGCTCCCACTTGCAGGTTTTGTTGTTGCAATGCCGCGATCGCATCTTGGGGAGTCAAGTTACGACTGGCAAGGCGGTTAGGGTCGAGCCACAAGCGCATGGCATATTTGCGTTCGCCAAAGATTTCTACACCACCTACCCCTTTAATCCGTTTGAGCGCATCGGCAATGTAGAGATCGGCATAGTTGCTTAAATAAGTTTCATCATAGATATCTTGTTTTTTGTTTTCATCGCGATCGGAATAGATACCAAATGCAAGCAGAAAGTTGTTGTTAGCTTTCGTGACTTGCACGCCTGTCTGCGTCACGGGTCCAGGCAACCGCGATAGTACGGTTGATACCCGATTTTGCACGTCCACTGCTGCTAAGTCTTGGTTGCGCCCCAACTCAAATGTGAGATTGATGCTACTCGTGCCGTCGTTGGCGCTGGTAGATTTGATGTAACGCAAGCCTTGGATACCGTTGAGTTCTTGCTCTAATACGTTGGTAACGGTCGATTCAACAACTGAGGCATTTGCTCCCACATAATTTGAAGTCACGCTGACTTGCGGCGGAGCAATCTCAGGATACTGCGCGACTGGTAATGTGGGGATAAATGCAATTCCCAGCAGAGCAATGATAATCGAACACACCGCCGCAAAGACGGGGCGTTTGATGAAAGTGTCGGAAATCGAGAAAATCATAAAGTCTTATTACGAAGTCGGAAGTCGGAAGTCGGAAGTCGGAAGTCGGAAGTCGGAAGTCGGAAGTTATTCACCCGACTAGAAGTCTGACGCGCTTGAAATCTCGACCGGCAGCATTTTTGCTTCTCTCCATAGCTGAAATTAGCGATTGTCGCGGGCTAATTGGTAAAGTACCCATTTTTCTCTCGATTCAGGCAAGGAGGCAAAGCCTACAAAAGCAAGATGATTTGGTTATATATCAGGGAGCAAGGAGCAGATAAAAAGCCTTAGTAGAAAGTAGATGACCGATCGCTCATGACAGTTCCCGATGAAAGAGTTGATGAATCCGGCGCGGATTGCTTGACCGCAGTGTAATATACATACTACACAATTGGCAAATAACTGTTGGGGAGATCGCGCTTTTCCTTTCAAGGCGAAATTTACACCTGTTATAGGGTAAGCATTCTACGTACCTAATAAGGTATATTAAGCATACGATATATTCGTGTAGTCTATTATTCTGACACAAATGATGTACATTGTAAGGTCAAGAGGCAAACAAATGTACTAAAAAATTAGCGCAGATGTTTCAAGACACCGTTCGAGATCGCTGGAATATTACTGTTCGGCGGCTTGCTCCAGAGAGGTGCTTTCCCAATGACTTAAAATTACAGCATTGACCGTATTACTCACGACATTTAAAACTGTTTTCAAGCCATCTGTAAGGCGATCGACACCTGCGACAAGTGCAACTCCTTCTACGGGCAGTCCCGCGGCTGAGAGTACGGTAGTCATCATGATAATTCCTGCGCCCGGTACGCCTGCGGTGCTAAATGAAACCAGAAAAGTACTGAGAGCGATCGCTAGCATTAGTGATGGAGTCAGCGGAATCTGATAGAGTTGCGCGATAAATAGAGCGTTGAATCCTTGTAAAATTGCCGAACCATCACGTTTTAAAGCCGTACCTAAAGGAATAGCAAAACTAGCAATATCTTCACGCATTCCATAATTTTCTTGGGCATTTTGTAAAGCAATTGGT
Source organism: Chroococcidiopsis sp. SAG 2025 (assembly GCF_032860985.1). GTDB lineage: Bacteria > Cyanobacteriota > Cyanobacteriia > Cyanobacteriales > Chroococcidiopsidaceae > Chroococcidiopsis. The sequence continues at coordinate 5,125,310 of NZ_JAOCNC010000001.1, read as the reverse complement.
AACGCTGCATTCGAGCTTGCCGTGCCAAATGCTAAAGATAAACTTGGGAAGAAACTTTGAAAAAAATGTACGGGTTTTGCTTTAAGAATGAAGAGAATCAAGGCATAAAAGCCAATCATAATTGTCGAACCCAGACACAAGCCAAGTACGTAAATAAATAATTTGAGAATTAACTCTAAACCTTGCGTAGCGATCGCCGAACTAATTAAAGCAAAAACTCCAATTGGAGCTGTATATAAAATCAAAGATAGAATTTTCTCAAAAATAAAATAAACACTTTCTATTAAGCTGACAAAGTTTGTTGCTCTATCTCCGACTAATTGAATGGCAACACCAATTAAAGCAGCAGAAAAAATCGTTTGAAGTAAATTTCCCGTACTTAATGCTTCTAAAGGATTAACCGGAATTAGGCTCACTAACCAATCAATCAAAGATTGCTTCTGGACAACTTGTGTAGCTTCTGAGATCTGAAAGCCAGTGACTCCGACCCCAGGTTGCAAAACAATCGCCAGAAAGATACCCAAACCAACCGCGATCGCGCTAGTAACTGCATAACTAGAAATTAACTTTAGCGCGTATCTCCCGACTTGAGTAGCATTTTGAATCCGAGTTAAGCCGAGAATCAGCGAAGAAAAAACAATCGGCACAACTACAAATTGAATCAGACGTAAGAAAGCCTCACCAAGAGGGGAAAGAAGGTAGTAGTCGAGAAACGCGATCGCCTCTGGAAAGCCATAAATTAACAAGATTCCAAAAGCAATTCCTAATCCAAGCGCAGCTAAGATTAACGTTGATATTTTCATTAAATCAACTATTTTGACAGAACTTTTTATCTGAGTATATATTATAATGTTTCACAAACACAGCTTAAATACTCTTTGTGTCCTTCTTTGCGTCTTTGCGTCTCTGCGCGAAACAAAGAAAAAAATATCCTCTACCCAGCTAGATAGAGAGGATAAAAAACTAAATCTCCTCAACTACAATATCTTCTCCAAAAATTGCTTAGCGCGATCGCACTGAGGATTAGTAAAAAACTGTTGAGGTGACGCATCCTCTGCTAACCGTCCTCCATCTAAAAACAAAATGCGATCGGCAACTTCGCGCGCAAATCCCATTTCGTGAGTGACGATCGCCATTGTAATCTTAGTTCTAGCAAGATCTTTCATCACCTCTAATACCTCATTTCACCATTTCTGGATCGAGGGCTGAAGTTGGTTCGTCAAATAACATAACCTCTGGTTTCATCGCCAAAGCCCGGGCGATCGCCACTCGTTGCTTTTGTCCCCCAGATAACTTTGATGGATAGACTTTTGCTTTTTCTGCCAAACCAACTTTTTCTAGCAGTTCCATTCCTGCTTCACGGGCAGTATTTTTCGGAACTTGCTTCACCTTAATTGGAGCATAGATGACGTTATCTAATACTGTCATGTGCGGAAATAAATTGAAATGCTGAAACACCATACCAACATTTTGACGAATTTTCATAATATCAGTATGGCGGAAAGTAATATCAGTACCATTAATATAAATCTTGCCCGCAGTTGGTACTTCTAGTAAGTTTATACATCGCAAAAATGTAGATTTTCCCGAACCAGAAGGTCCAATAACTGCGACGACTTCTCCTTTTCTAATTTGAGTTGAAATTCCTTGCAAAACTTTGAGATTGCCAAAGGATTTCTCTAAATTATCAACATTAACAGCAACATCTCGCTCAAGTGCTACGCTGTAATCTTCTTTCAAGTAAATATCCTCCCCAAGTCAAACTCATGACTAATAAGTAGTAAATTAAACCCGCAAACAGTAGTGGTTCAAAATAGATATATTTCTCTGCTCCAACAATTTGAGCGCGACGTAAAAGATCGGCTACGCCTATTGTAGAAACTAGTGCCGAGTCTTTAAGTAAAGTAATACTTTCATTGACCAAAGCTGGTAAAATGTTTTTGATTGCTTGAGGCAAAATAATATCTTGCATCATCGGCTGGTAGGCAATTCCTAAAGACAAAGCTGCTTCCCTTTGTCCCTTATCGACTGCCAAAATACCCCCGCGAATTGTCTCAGAAATGTACGCTCCTGAGTTGAGGGTAAAGGTGATGACTCCTGCTAATAAAGCGGGAATATCAAAGCCCGTGAGTTGTGGTGTGGCATAGTAGACTAGAGCAATTTGTAGAAGTAAGGGCGTACCGCGAAATATAGAAGTATAGGCATTAGCAAGCCATACCAACGGCTTAAATGTAGAAATTTTTAACAGTGAAAGAATTGTTCCCCAAATAAAGCCGAAAAAGACAGACAAGGCACTAAAAAGTAGTGTAGTTCCTACGCCTTCAATAATGAAAGGAATACTAGCAGAAATATTACCCGAACCCGATGTTGCTGTGTTGGTAGCTGGTTGTTCGTTATTCCCAAACCATTTATTAATCAGATTTCTTATTTCACCGCTGTCCTGCAATTGTTTGAGGACGCGGTTAAAATCGCCAACTAAATTTGAGCCTTTGGGAAAAGCGATCGCAGATCCAGCTTCTTCTGTATTCTCTAAAGTATGAAATTCTAAATCGGGATTATTAGCAACAAAACCTTTGGCGATCGTATCTTCAATAATTGCTGCTTGAATTCTACCAGATTTGACTTCTTGGATAATTTCGCCAATTCTGTTTAAAGGAACTAAATTTACTCCTTTAAATTTCTTTGCTGCTTTCTCTTGCAGAGAACCAAGTTGAACGCCGACTTTCTTGTCCGCTAAATCTGCCGCTTCAGTGAGATTACTACCTTTCTGGGCAATAATTGTATTTTTAGCTTCGTAATAAATTTGAGAAAAATCAACATTCTTTCTGCGTTCGGGGGTGGGTGTCATTCCCGCCATCGCAAAATCAGCGCGTCGAGATTGCAAAGCAGGGATGATACCGCTAAAGTCAGTATCGCGAATTTCTAGCTCAAAGCCTAACTCTTTGGCGATGTATTTTGCAATATCAACGTCAAAGCCGATGATTTCGCCTTTACCTTTTGCCGTATCGCGAAATTCGTAGGGAGGATAATCAGCTGATGTTACCATTACCAGCTTTTTGCCTGCATATTCTGGTTTCTGGGCAGCGACTTGCTCGATTTTTCCCCAGCCAAAGCAGAGATTAACGAGTAATGCCGTACTTAATAAAAGTGCAAACAAAAGCCTTTTTTTTCTGGGCATAGCAATCAACTTTTGTTTTTATCTGTGGAATTGAACTGTTGCTAAGCTATATTTGAGAGATTTTAAGAACAGTTCCAACTATCCTAAGACTTATTTACAGAGTCAGGCGATCGCTTTGCTACAAATTTATAGCAATTCTCGATTGCGTGCGTGACGTTTGGAGGGGCGCTTTCTCTGTGCGCCCCTATAGATCGTCTGTTTTACCCAATTGAAAATCGCTAATAATCGCAGTCGTAGCTTTATTCCGTCTGGCTACCACTGACCGACCGATTCCAACAAATTTAACATTCTCGTCCCCTGCTACTCAATTTCTAGAGCTTTTAGGTGGCTGCACAGGCTATCTAAGTTATTGAAAAAAATAATCGGCACTTTGCTAGTTCGCCGAGCAGTTTTCAGATGATAATAAACTTCAAGATTGTTGATTTCTGATAGATCGATGTTGAGCAGAATTAATTTAGGAATGCTCTTGCCAATTAGCATTAATAGCGAGACACGATTGCTAGCAGACTGAACTGAATATCCCCATTGAGATAAAACTTGAGAAAATTGTGCTAATTTCTCTAGGCGATCGCACATAATTAAAATATGTGCTTGCGTTTCTACTTACTTTTTAGAAGGATTTGTTGTAAAAAGTCTAGAAGAATTCATTTGTTGAACCTGTAAATCGAATTTAAACATTCTTGTGAGCCGAACGAACTATCTTATCTTGGGACTGCGAATAGCTTGTAATGCTTGTAAGAGTTCTTTGGCAGTAAAGGGTTTGTGTAAAAATCCACAAATACTTGTTTTATCGAGAAAATGACCGATTTCGTAGAAAGACAATCCGCTCATAGCCACGATTTGAACTTGAGGATTCATAACTTTTAAAACTCGGATTGTTGTTGCACCATCTAATGATGCCATCATCAAATCGAGGAGAACTACGCTAATTTCAGCTCCGTTTTGGGCGTAAAGTGAGATCGCTTCAATCCCATCACTAGCTGTCAAAGTTTTATAGTTATGAATTTTTAGCGAATCTTCAATAGTAGCTCGGAACAAAGCATCATCGTCAACAATTAAAACTAATTCTTTACTACCAGTTTGTATTTTCATGTTGGCGAACCAAATCTTAACTAGATTTTCTATAGGGATGATGAAAGGCAATAGATTGAGCTTATTCAGTAGATCTGAAGAAAATTTGAAGATCGCTAAATTGTTAACAGAAGGTAACATAACTCGGATTTGGCGATCGGCTGAGGTGATGGAGAATCGATACAGCGTGACATTTGTAGGGGCGCACAGCTGTGCGCCCCTACACCTTTACAAAGGGGAAACTAAAGCCCTCTTTTCAACTCTATTGAAGGATCGAGCGCGTAACTCCTGTTAGAATTAAGACTAAAATCTTTTTAGCTTTTGCAATTCAGCTTTTTCTTTGTCCAAATTTCTGAGTTGGATTTTTGCTGTTCTAAATTACTTTTAAGTAACAATTGATTTTTTTCAATATCGATAATATAAGTAGTAAATTGATCGTTAGCAATTTCTAAAGCATCTTTCAACCGCTTCTCTCCTGTCTCTAAAACCGTCGTGATTTCCAGAACTAATTTCTCAACTAAATTTTTACTCAAAGACTGATAGTGATTGGATAGTTCTTTTCTTAACTTATCGGCGATCGCCTCTAGCTGAAGCGTGGTATCTTTCTGATAAGTGTAGGTCAGCAAACAAATTAATAAAAATATAACAATTCCAAACAGGATAGGATTCTCTCTTAGAGGTTGGGTAATACTGGAAATAACTTGCTTGCCACCACCACTGACTCTTATACCAATAAACATAGCACCAAAGCCAACTAGAAAAGTAAATTGCATCATGTTGGCTCGGATTTGTTTCAGGACATATGTTAATGGAGAAACTCCTTGATAGCGACCTTCATAAGGAGCTTCGATGAACGAATTCATTAAGCTTTTTTGAATATCTATACGTCGATCGGAATAAAAAAGAGATTTATCTAGGTTTATCGATGGTAAGAAATTGAGTGTTTTATATACAGTTTCAACTATGGTATTTAATCCACCTTCACCATAAGTCGTAGTCACTAATTGCCATTCTTTATCCGCCCATTTTTTCAATTCATGGCTGCAAAAATATGTCAGATCGGTGTTGACGTTACCATTCGCAGTGACTGGATTTTCTGCTCTTAGTTGAATATATTGAAATCCCCCTTTTTTCAAAACTTTTGGTTTTAGTCGCTCGATAAACTCTTCAACTTTGTACGTAATACTTTTTTTACTATACGTATCTAATAAAGCAGCTTTCGATTGATTGAGTTCGAGCTTAACTTGCTTAAAAAACTTATCCTTGTCATCGCTAGCTTTTCGTAAAGCTTTCTTCGCCTGCTCTTTTACATCGTCAGCTGCTAAACCTTGAATTCGCGCTTCTTCTTGCTGAAGTTGTTGGGCGATCGCCTCAGCTTCGCGCTCGAGAACTTGCTCGATGACGCTAAGTTCTTTGATAATTCGTGCAGTCAATCGTTGAGCTAAAATATCTTCTGGCTTACCTTTAATAAATGTTTCTAAAGATTGACAAAATTTTTCTAGTTCCTGTTGCGCTACTGAATTAATTTCTGAGGTTTGAGTTTGGAGAGAGAACGAACTGAGAGATAGAACTACTAATTCAAAAACATCACTTAGATCTTGACTGCGCAGCCAGGTTTCAACTTGAGTTAAACTCGGGATACTACCAATAACGACGCGCTTAGCGATCGGTGCTGCATTAACTATCGTTATTAATCCCTGCCAAGCGTTTGTAAGTGTGGCGAGATCGCACACCAAACAAAGAATATCGCAATCGAGCATTTCTACTAAAGATTCTGGATATTCAGTCGTTAAACTGTACTCAAACACAAATTCTGGATAAGCCGAACTTGCTGATGCGGCGAGAGTAATGCGATCGCCTGTCTGTAATTTTTGGCATCCTTGTAATCGAACTCCATTAATATAAGTCCCGTTAGTGCTGTTGCGATCGCAGATTTCCCAAGCTAAATTTCCACAAGGACTAATTTGAGCGTGATTCCAAGAAACTTTTTTGTACAAACTTGAATCGATTGCTATTTCGCTATCAGGATTACGTCCGATACTAGTTGTTTCAGTAGTAGAAAGCGGGTATACTTTTTCGTTGCTAGATGTCGATAATACTAGTGTGGCACTTCCTGCCGATCGCACGGGTTCGATCTGCTTTGGTAAAGAGCTGACTCCAACCTGATAAAATTGCGATAATCTATGCCGCTCGAAATAAATTTGCAGCGAGCGCGCTGCGATCGAGTTAGTGCTGACGATTTGTAATTTTATTTTTTCTGTTTTGAGACAAGCGGTAATTTTTTCTAATTCTTGGAAAACCGTTCTAAATTTTCGATCTCGCTCAAAGTTAGTGCTGACAAATTTTTGAATTTCCTGAATTCGTGCTTGTAGCTTTTCAGATTTAGGTGACATAAGATGTCAGTTATCAGTTATCAGTTATCGTAGGGGCGGGTTTCGATCAAAAATTTAGAGCTTTGGTTGTCAATCTATTTGCTAAACCTGTCCGTACAGTTATCGGTCTAGAGACGTTACATCTCACATCTGTACAAAGCGATCGGTTATCAGTTATCAGTTGCCAGTGATTAGTGACCAACAATCGATCGCCTACAAATGACCAATGACAAATAGACAAACACGCTACCAACCTGGACTATTATCCTCACTTGTACTGTTACCGTTTGGTTCCTGTTCGATCGCACTATTAGGTGCTTCCTCGGTGGCGCTATTATTGTCATCCACGCATCCAAATGCTGGATCGCCGTTGGGACATGGATCTGAAGCAGGTGGCTCGACAAATGTAGAAGTTTGTTTTAACTCTGGTATTGATGCTTCAGGAGTCGATTTAGCGGCTTTACTAGATCCTGGAATCTTCTGCTGTATAGGAGAATTTACAGCTTTGATAACTGGCTGTGGCTGTTGTGGCAGGACTTGAGCTGGTTTAGCAGCAGCGGAAGATGGACTGGTTGGATTTGGTTTTTGCGCCAGTCGAGAATTAGCTTGCTCGACAATTTCGTTACGTTTTGTATTCCAAAATAGCGTGCTAGATGGAATTTTTTTAGCTGTGTTAACTGCATCCTGCCATCGACTTTGGCTGAGTGCTTGTTCTGCTAGTTTTAAGTAGTCTTGATTCGTTTTTGATTCTCTTTCCCAAGTGGCGACTGTTTGTCTTACGTCTTTAAAAATAGAGCTTTTTGTAGGAATTGCTCTGGTTAATAAAATAGCTTTTTCAAAATCACCATCTCTTTCATAAGCGTCTTTCGCTTCTTGAAAGATTATCTTAGACCACTGACTAGTGAGTAGTTGAGCTTCTTCAAACAAAGGCTGCTCGGCTGGCACTGTAGACACGACTGCTAGCGCCTCAGCAATTTTGAATTCCTCTGCTAAAGCTTTAGCTTGAGCGATGCGACACTCATTAACCGATTTCGTTAAATTTGTTTGTGCTTGTTTATCTTTAATGGTATTGCTGCTAGGAATGTTGATGGTTGCGCCGTGCTTGATGCATTCTTCGTATTGTTTTGTTTTTTTCAACACTTCAACTTGTGCCAAGCCAGATTTGATGCTTTCTTTATTCATCACGACCAGTCCGAAAGCAGCCGCGACACTAACGACAGCAGCAGCACCCATAGTCATTCCCAAAGGAGATTTGAGTTTAGCTGCAAACTTAGCTAAACCACCCGATCGCTTGCTAGGTTGAGTGCTGGGTGAATTTGTCGTGACGTTTTGGTTCGTCGCTGGCTGAGTGAAGCTAACTGGAGTACTAGGAATTGATTGCGCGGAAAATTGAGTGCTGGGAGCTGTCGCTGGTAAGACGGCGTATTGACTTGCTTGTTGCGTTGGCGAGTATCTAGGGCGTTGGTCTAACTCTGTGGTTGCATAACCAGCTTGGATTGACGATGGCGATCGCAATGCCTCTATAACTTCAGATGCCGACTGATAGCGCTCTCTAAAGTCGTAGCGTACCATTTTATTGATAATTGCTGCGAGGCGATCGCTAACTTGTGCTTGACCTTGCCAGTCAATTTCTCCCTGAAAATTTTCTCTTAAATCTTGCGTCGTGAGTCCGGTGAGTGCCTGAATCGCAATGACTCCTAGCGCGTAGATATCGCTATTGAATTGCGGTCTACCTCGCGCTTGTTCCGGTGGCATATATCCGACAGTACCCACGGCGATCGAGGCGCTAACTTGGCTTTGAGCTGTCAGCAATTGGACGTTAATCTCTTTAACAATACCAAAATCTACGAGGACTAATTTATTATCTTGTTGGCGACGAATTATATTATTTGGTTTGACATCGCGATGGATTGCTCCCTGCTGATGCACAAAGTTAAGAATCCCTAATACGTCTAAGAGCATATGGATCGTTCGATCTTCTTGCCAACGACGACCACCGAACAATTCTGCACTCAGCAAATGTCCTTCGATTAACTCTTGCACCAAATAAAATTCTTGGTCTTGCTCGAAATAGGCTAGCAATCTGGGAATTTGGTCGTGAATTCCTAGTTTTTCTAAAATTTTGGCTTCTTTATCAAATAATCGTCTAGCTGCTATTAAAAAGTTGGTATTGCTATTTGCTGGCTTCAAATGTTTGACTACACAGCAAGGATTACCGGGACGACGGGTATCTTCAGCGATGTAAGTTTGGCTAAATCCACCTGCACCCAAGACTTTCAGGACTCGATAACGCCCATCTAATAATTGACCTAGCATTGATTTGATATTTTGCGAGTTAAAGATGCATTCAATTGAAAAGTGGATGATTTCGGATATTATCTGTTTTTTATTTACTTTTTGTTAAAAAATTGGTTAGTAAGATAATCCGCAATCAGACAAGTAATTCTAAAACCTAACTATGACAGATTTATGTATTATGAAATCATAAGCTTTGCTAAAAATATTTACTGTTCTAATTACGCAGTACAATTACCCTAAAGTAGGGACGCACATCTGTGCGCCCCTACAAAGATCGCGCACGCAATCGAGAATTGCTATAACTGCCACAGCGCGATCGCCTTGTCGCGATCGCCACTAGCGAGGAATTGCCCGTTCGGACTAATCGCGATCGCCCCAACTTGCCATGCATAGCCGCAGATAGCGTACACTTCTTCTGCTGCACTCAGATCCCACAGTTTGAGTAATTTATCTTCAGTCGCGATCGCCAGTAGTTTACCATCAGGACTAAAGGCGATCGCATTTACCGCAGTTCGCAAAGCTGGCAAAGCAGATTCTTCACCCGTATCGATATGCCACAGTTTAACAATCTTATCTGCACCGCCACTAGCGATAATTTGACCGTCAGGGCTAATAGCCACCGCATTCACGCCTAATTTGTATCCTTCCAGTTTGTGGATTTCTGCACCCGTACCGAGATCCCATAGTCTCACGGTTTTATCCGCGCTGCCACTCACTAGCATCTGACAATCAGAGCTAAACGCAACGCTATTTACAGCCGAACCATGACCGACAAGAGTAGAGATTTCTTCAGCCGTGCTGAGGTTCCAGAGTTTGAGTGTCTTATCGGCGCTACCACTGGCAAGAACTTGACCGTCAGGACTAAACGCAACGGCATTAATCGCCGATTTATGTCCAGTAAAGGTATTGATAACTTGCCCAGTATTGAGTTGCCACAATTTGATTGTTTTATCAGCGCTACCGCTAGCAAGAGCTTGACCGTCAGGACTAAACGCAACTGTACGTACCAAATCTGAATGTCCGGTTAATGTCAGAATTGTTGGATTTAAACCAAGCTCCCATAAGCTTTTACCAGTATCGGGTAGTGCTGGAATAACAGGACTTACAGCAGAAATGACAGCAGATATAGGTTCGGGGGTTGAAGCGATTGCTGATGCTGCTTCTGGTTGGGCGATCGCCGCAGGTTGTTCTACCGCTTCAGGCTGTGGTGCTTCTGGTATAGCAACTATTGGTTCAGGCTCAACTGCTGATTCTGCTACAGGAATAACTGCACTTGCATGAGCTTCTGTCTGCGGCTTTTGGGCGCTCGTCGGAGCTTTAACGAGTACAGTAGCAGGCAAAGCTTGGCATTCAAACAGAAACTCTGCACCTTCCCAACTAAGGGTAATGCGATCGCCCGATTGTAACCTCCGCCATTCTTCGCCAATCTGCTTACCGTTAATATACGTGCCGTTGGTCGAGCTGAGGTTGCAAACTTCCCAAACAGGCTCGGAACTTTTTTGCCAGCGTAACTTGGCGTGATAGCGCGAAACTGTCGTGTAACGCTTAGGATCGAGGGCAATTTGACAGTCAGGCGATCGCCCAATGACAATTTCTTCATTGGGAGAGAGAAAATAACGCGGTTGTTCTCGCGCTCCCGCTGGCTCGGAAGATTCGCAAAGCGTAAGTATAGCAGAATATTCCATCGTTACCAGGGTAGGGGTTGACCTAAGTGAAGAAAGCCACCACTCAACCATTATCGGGCAATGTTGCCAACTCTACGCCTGTTTTTGCCCCCTCAGTATGATTTGATTCAGTTTCCAGAGCGTCCTAATCGACTGTTTCTGCCAATGACTACAATAGTCAAGCTGTTTATCGTGAATTTTGCTAAGCGCCTCCTGAATTCATCGAACGCGACATAATGAATAAAGATGGGGCAAGAGTGTAAGTCATACTTCTTGCCCTAGCAGATTGTAAGATAAGACTTTCAAGATTTAAATCAGCAGCGCTATGCAATCAGCAGTAGGTTCTGACCAATCTCCCGCAATGGATGCACCGAAACAGGGGCTACCAGTCACCATCATTACAGGCTTTCTTGGTAGCGGTAAAACAACTCTGCTCAATCACATCCTGACTAACCAGCAAGGTCTCAAAACAGCCGTTTTAGTGAATGAATTCGGCGAAATTGGGATTGATAATGAGTTGATCGTCACCACTGGCGAAGACATGGTGGAGTTGAGTAACGGTTGTATCTGCTGCACGATTAATAACGATTTGGTAGAAGCCGTTTACAAAGTATTGGAACGTCCAGAGAAGGTTGATTATCTTGTCGTGGAAACAACAGGAGTCGCCGATCCTCTCCCTGTGGCGCTGACTTTTCTAGGCACGGAGTTACGCGACATGACACGCCTAGATTCAATCATCACGGTCGTAGATGCGGCAAATTACAGTTTGGATCTGTTTAACTCTCAAGCAGCTTACAGTCAAATTGCCTATGGGGATGTCATCATTCTTAACAAGGCAGATTTAGTCGAGGAAGCAGATCTCGATCTTTTAGAAGTCAAGATTCGGGATATTAAAGATGGAGCAAGAATTTTGCGGACAACGCGATCGCAAGTTCCTCTCCCATTGATTCTTAGCGTCGGTCTGTTTGAGTCAGATAAGTATTTCGATACTCCCGCCGGTCACGACCATCACGACTATCACGACCATCACGACCATCACGACTATCACGACCATCACGACCATTCAGACTGCGACCACGACCACGACCATCACGACCATCACGACCATCACCATCATCACTCCGATCACTTAGAGAATGATGGTTTTACCTCAATATCTTTCCAAAGCGATAAGCCACTGGCAATTAGAAAGTTTCAGTATTTTCTAGACAACCAACTTCCTGAAAATATCTTCCGCGCCAAAGGGATTATGTGGTTTGAGGAAAGTCCAAAACGTCATATTTTTCACCTCTGCGGTAAGCGCTTTACCCTTGAAGACGAGGAATGGAACGGCAAACCCCAAAAGAATCAACTGGTACTGATCGGACAAAATTTAGATCGAGAGGCTTTGCTTCAACAACTACAAAACTGCATTTGTCTGCCTTCTACCAGTCGTGGTAAAGGGTTTGGTAAAGGATGAAAATATGGCGCAAAGATGCAGAGCTGATTTAGCGCCTTTGCGGGAAATCCTTTGCATTACATCCGTAGGGGCGTACAGCTAGCTGTGCGCCCCTATACAGTCTGTACCCCACATAACTGAAAACAGCTATTTATGTTAGGAAATATTGCGATCGCATCTCCACAAATGTAAAAAAATGTATTTCTAGCTACAGATATATTTATTTATCCGCCGAGTCATTGTAAAATCGTATCAATAAATACAGTTTTACTTATAACCGTGCCACAAATCGATTGGGAAGAAGCTTTTGAATATTTGCCAGGACTCGCAGTCGAGCTGAAGTCTCGTCCCGGTATAATTGATACGATCGCGGCTTACGATCTAACTATGGTTCCCCCCATTTGGTTAGAGAAAGATCCGCGCCCCCGCTATCCCCACGAATTGCAGATTGTCTCGCGGGAAAGAGTACAGGCGTGTCAACTGGTAGAGACAGTTAACACTTAACAGTTATCACTATAGAGAAGTTACATGTAACGTCTATACAAAGCGATCGGTTATCAGTTAACCATTTTCGGTTATTGAGTAGAGAGCTGACTCTAATCGATCAGGTGAAATTCTTTGAGTGCGGGTAGAAAATTTCGGTTTTCGTGGCTCGAACGGCTGAGTTTAATTAACACAAATCTTTCTATGGGTGGTAAATTTGCCCATTGCTCTGAACTAAGCGTCACGCCAAATTCGCCAGCTTTCTCCCAAATGCTAGCAGGAACAGTTGCTGCATTCATCCAATCGGGGTTGTCTTCTACTGGTAGTTCGCTAGCTGATTTACCAGTATATTGAAAAACTAAGTCTTGCAACCACTGACGATATGCTTGAATTTCTGCTGGCGTAGTACAGGGGCGATCGATCAGTGCTTGTCTATCTTCCTGACTGAATTGGTTCCATTCAGGTAACTTCAGTTTAATTCCACAAGTATCCAACTTGTAACGTACCTGCATGGGAATACAGCGCAGGGAGTCTACAAAGTCAGCTTCAAATTGAAAAAATCGTGTCATATCATGATTCGCGATGCGAGAAAGGCATTAGACATAAAGCATCGCCCATACTTCCAGCGTAAAACATCAGCAACCCATCTCCGACAACCTGCAATCGCGAAAGCAAAATTCGGGATTAGGTTGCTAACCACTACCGCGTTGGTCACTGGTCACTGATAACTGTTAATGTTGTGTCTTTTCTTGTAGTACAGAAAGCATTTGTTTTCTGACTGCATTCGCCCAAAGCTCGAAGTTAAAATCTTTGCTATCGGCAATCGCGTTATTTGTCACGGGTTGAGTTTTTTGATGTTGTGCTTTTTTATCCATTGTGCCTCTGAGTCACAGATTGAGAAATTTTGTGGTTAGTAATATCTATACAAAATTAGTCATAAATAATAAACAGTTATGATGTGGAAAATGCATCAAACTGATTAGCTTTTAGAATATACAGGAAAGTACTACCTATACTCAAGCATGAATTTGTACTTAACTTGAGCAAAAAGAATTGACAGTTTGACTAAATTGCCTGAAAAGCTCAAGTATAGGCGATAAAGCGACCGCAGATAACGATCCCCGTCCATGCGAGTAAGGAGATAATGGCGATCGCTTTTACAAAAATTAATTGATAGCAAATTCTTCCGCCGAAGCCTGCGGGAGTATGCTTCAACTATGGGGACGCGAAGACGCATTACCTATAGTTGAAGCATTTCGGCAAGTAGTTGAAAAAGTTAATTGTTGAATGGTAGTTGGTAAGTCGCAAGTCCCTACTCCCTACTCCCTACTCCCTACTCCCTACTCCCTACTCCCTACTCCCTGATAGCTGACAACTGAGCTAGCTCATAGATAACTCAAAGCTATTTTGTCACAGTAAAGGTAGCCAAGAATTAACTTAGAGGTCAAATGTATGACCCACGCTACCCTTAACTACGAAACTGCCCCAGGACATGAAGTTTTAGCAGCAGCAGGCAAAAAATATCTCCGTCCAGGCGGACGTTTGGCGACAGAGCAACTATTTCAATGGGCGAATTTTCAACCTGGGGAAACGGTTTTAGAATTAGCAGCGAGTTTTGGTTTAAGCGCGATCGCAATTGCTCAGCGCTATGGCGTGCGGGTTGTGGGAATTGAGAAAAATCCCGATTCTGTGGTTCGCGCCCGTGCTAATGTTGCCGCAGCAGGTTTGAGCGATCGAGTTGAAATTATTGAAGGCGATATCTTTCATCTCGATCGCTTGACAGAAAAGTTTGATTATGTATTGGCAGAAGCGATCCTGACTATGCAATCTCCGCCAGGAAAAGCGAAAATCTTAGCAGGAATTCGCGATCGACTCAAGCCTGGCGGTAAGTTTTTATCTCACGAACTTTTAGCACAAAATCGAGAAGCAGAGATTCACCGCGCTTTAGCACAAGCGATCCGAGTCAATTCTACGCCTTTATCAGAGTCTAATTGGATTGCAGCTTGTGAAGCGGCTGGATTAACAGTACAGCAACATCAAACCGGAAAAATGGGATTGCTCAAACCGCAGCAAATGCTTGCAGACGAAGGTATTTTCACTACAGTACGCATTTTGTGGAAT